>JAZONP010000133.1:0-11466 GCA_045654565.1 Bacteroidaceae bacterium | reverse complement strand
AAGATAGCCTTGATGGTGGTGAAGAATTCCTCAAAAAAGGGAAGTCTCAAGGCTAAAAGAAAGGCGGCAGGATGGGACAATAAAGTCCTGGCGCAGATGCTGGACGAAGAGTGGAATTTCTGATGCGTCTGCCCTGTCGCGACCCTATGCACACGTGCTCGCCGTCAAGAAACTTGAAATATGAATAAAATAGGGAAACGCATTATAAAATAAGGTTATGTAATCTTTACTATTTATATATTCTTACAATGCAAATGATTGATTCTCACACGAATCTCACGAAGAGCACTTGCTACGCTCGTGCTTGCCATCCGGTTCGTAAACACTCGGCAAAGCCGACAGCTGCGAGACTTTAGCGATGCAGCCTTCGTGAGATTCGTGAGATTCGTGTGAGACAAAAAGCAGATTCTCTAAGAGAAATCGACAGCAATATCTAATGGAATTATAATGCGTATCCCCTGATGAATAAAAACTATGAGAAAGACGAAAACAACGAAGAGGTCGGGGACGATTGCCTATCAGCTTAATCCCCGTTTCGACCTACAAGGCGAAGCCACCGCGAAGAACCCCCTGATGGGTGTGAGCGTAGTAGCCTCTACGCCAGTGACAACGCGTGAGATGGCCGAGCGCATCAGCCATGCCTGCACGCTCCACAAGGCCGATGTGGTGGCCGTGCTCAATGCCCTTGGCCATGAGCTGAGCGAGGCGCTGCTCGATGGCCGCACGGTACAAATCGACGAGATTGGCTCGTTCAGCGTGAAGTTAGGATTGAAGGAGCCCAAGTACCTGAACGACCGCGTCACCCGCCACGACGTGACGGTCAAGGGCGTCACCTTCCGACCCTGCAAGGTGCTGAAGGAGGCCATGCGTGGTGCCGAGATTGTGAGTGGTGGTCATGCCGTGCGCACCCTGCTCACGCGAGAGATTGCCGAGCATCGTCTGCGTGCCTTCTTTAAGGACCACGACTACATCTACCGCTCTCAGATGGAGCAGCTGTGCGAATGTTCAGAGTATTTGGCTGCAAAGTACCTCAACCTCTTTGTCAAAGAGGGACGCCTGCGTGCCTTGGGACGCAAGAATGCCCGTTTCTATGCTCCGCCTCGCGAAGGATTTTGAACTTTTGTGACGTGACTTATCGTAGGCGAGGACAGCCCGGGCCATCCCCGGTTGTCCCTGCTTACTGCAACACAGTCAGGAGGTTACATGCCACAAGGACAGCCGGACAGCCTGTTGCTTCAGATACAACAATATAGGGACTAAGGTGGGTAAGCAGTCAGATTATTACTGTTATTTATTTTGTGCAACTATAGTTTTGTTGTATCTTCGCCCCCGATTTTTATTAACCTTAAACAACAAATCTGAAAGAAAATGAAGAAAAACAATGTTTTGGCAATGGTTTGTGCCCTTCTTCTCGGTGTGTCGTCGGTGGCTCCGCTCAGTGCCGAGGAGCGTGGTGACTGGTCTATGACCGTAGGTGCCGATGCGGCGAGCCATTACTTATGGCGTGGTATGGAATTGGGGGGGCCCAGTATACAGCCCTCGGCCTATTTTGATTACGAAAAGGGCGACTGGGCAATAAGCCTCGGCCTATGGGGAACGAAATCCCTCTTCAAAAACAGATACGGAGAGCACTATAATGAGATGGACATCTCGGTGGAAGCTTCGTGGCGGGGACTCACCTTATCTGTCATAGACTATGGTGAAGACTACTCTGCCCCATGGAACGAGGGACATTACCTGGACTTCGGACTCAGCTTCACCTTGAGTGAAAACATCCCCGTGACCTTCTCGTGGTACTCTATCATCAACCAGGTCGGCGAAGGTTCTTTGGTTGGGGGCGGCTTCGACTGGCAGAAGGCTTTTCCCTCTTACTTCGAGGTAGCCTATGACTTCTCCATCTCAGTCATCGACTTCAGCGTGGCAGCAGGCTTGCTCCCCTTTGCTTCGGGATATTACGAGAATGATCAGTGGGGAGTCAACAACCTCAACCTCAGCCTTGGACATGAGTTTGAGTTTGAGCATGGAGGTTCGTTGCCCATATCGGGACAAGTGATGTACAACCCCATGCATAACGAATTCTTCTGGGGTGTGAGCTTAGGCTACTATTTCTCACTGGATTTCTAAAATCAGGAGATTCGATCAAATAATCAAGGCGTGTCAAACTACTGACACGCTTTTTTTCGTACCTTTGCACAAAATTAGGCAATAATGTAGATGTTGTCCAAAACGCCTCGTGTCATTGCCCCAATTTACTTGCATGAGCAGAAAAGTTATCGAAATTGTCAATGGTGTGGCCCGACACCCGGACTACCGCTTGACCGAGCCGGTCAACTTCGTCCTATACGAAGGCGAGCAGTTGGCCATCATGGGCCCCAACGGCAGTGGCAAGACGAAATTGGTGAACACCATCATCGGACGATATCCCCTGCTGATGAATGAGGTGAAGTATGACTTCGGTGAATACAACCATCGTATGGTGTGCGAGAACATCCACTACATGGCGTTTCGCGACAGCTATGGCGACGCCGACTCCAACTATTACTATCAGCAGCGCTGGCACTCGCAGGATGTGGAGCTATCGCCCACGGTGAGCGAGGTGCTACCCCTTGCGGGCGAGGATGAGTATGTGAAGACGCTGTATCGCGACTTTGGCATCGATGCGCTGATGGACAAACAGATGGTGATGCTCTCGAGCGGCGAACTGCGGAGACTGCAGATCGTGAAAGCGCTGATGACCTCGCCGCGTGTGCTCATCATGGACAACCCCTTCATCGGACTCGATGCACCGACCCGAGAGCAACTGCGCATGCTACTGCAACGACTCATCGCCGAGCGCGGCCTGCAACTCATCCTCGTGGTGTCGCGCGAGGAGGACATCCCGGATTTTGTGACAAGGGTGGAGAGATGCGGTCAATCTCAATTTTGTCATCTTGAGAGAAGTGAACCTTCAGGTCGCTGGTCCGAAGGGGAAAAGCAAGGATCTCGCAGAGCCTCTAATGTAAGACTCCTTTGGGAAGATAAACCTTCCGTCGTCGCAACCGACGCTTTCATACCGCGTCGGCCCATCATCTCCTTCCGCAATGTCACCCTCCGCTATGGCGAACACACCATCTTCGAGAACCTCAATTGGGAGGTGCAGCGTGGCGAGCGATGGGCACTCCATGGGCGCAACGGTAGCGGTAAGTCGGCACTGCTCGGTTTGGTATGTGGCGACAACCCACAGGCATACGCCTGCGACATCAGCCTCTTTGGCCGTCGCCGCGGCACGGGAGAGAGCATCTGGGACATCAAGCGCCGCATAGGCTACGTATCGCCCGAGATGCACCGCGCCTATCTGAAGGACTTACCCTCGATAGAGATTGTGGCCTCGGGCCTTCACGACAGCATAGGGCTCTACGTACGCCCACGTCCCGAGCATATAGGCATCTGCAAGGAGTGGATGCGTGTGTTCGGCATCGAGGAGTTGGCCGAGCGCACCTTCCTGAAACTCTCGTCGGGCGAGCAGCGACTGGTGCTTCTGGCCCGCGCCTTCGTGAAGTCGCCCGAACTGCTCATCCTCGACGAACCCCTGCACGGACTCGACACCGAGCGCCGCGAGATGGTGCGCAGCATCATCGACGACTACTGCTCACACCCGGAACGCACACTCATCATGGTGACACACTATCCCGAGGAACTGCCCACGTGTGTCACGCATCACAAAAGATTATAGATTATCGATGAACGGTTAACGATTAACAAAGTCATAATTCAAAATTCAGAATTAATCACATGATTCCCGCACTATACCTCATCCCCTGCACCTTGGGCGACACGCCCGTGGAGAAGGTGCTCCCAGCGTATAACCACGACATCGTGGTAGGCATACGTCACTTCATCGTTGAGGACATCCGCTCGGCACGCCGCTTCTTGAAGAAGGTAGACCGCGACATCAACATCGACGAACTCACCTTCTACGAACTCAACAAGCACACCTCGCCCGAGGCCATCGCTTCGTACCTCAAGCCTCTGCAGGCAGGCGAGGCCATGGGTGTCATCTCCGAGGCGGGCTGCCCTGCCGTGGCCGACCCCGGTGCCGACGTCGTGGCTATAGCCCAGCGCAAGAAACTCAAGGTAGTGCCTCTCGTAGGGCCGTCGAGCATCATCCTCAGCGTGATGGCCTCGGGATTCAACGGACAAAGCTTTGCCTTCCATGGCTACCTGCCCATCGACGGAGGCGAGCGGGCCAAGACGCTCAAGCACCTCGAGGCACGCGCCTATGCCGAGCATCAGACGCAACTCTTCATCGAGACGCCCTACCGCAACTTGAAGATGTTTGACGACATCCTCCGCACCTGCCGTCCGCAGACGCGCCTCTGCATAGCAGCCAATCTCACATGCGAGGGAGAGTATGCCGTGACGCGCACCATCGCCGAATGGAAGGGACAGCGCCCACCCATCGACAAGATTCCCTGTATTTTTCTCATCTATAAGGGACAGTAGACAACAGACGACAGACAACAGACGACAAACCGATAGCAATCAAGCTCGCTTGAATTGCCGAGGTACGAAGGAGAAAAAGCCTACGAAGCAGGATTAACTGAATACAGACGTCAACCGGAGGCAGTCCTTTGACTGTAGACCGTTGTCCGTTGTCAAAACAAAAAGACTCATGACTACGCCAAAGACCAGTATATTTCAGCGACCCTTATGGGTGACTCTCTTTGCCCTCACTGCAGCCATTGCTTGGGGATGGGCCTATCCGCTCATCAAGTTGGGCTTTGCCGAGTTTGGCATCACCTCGGAAATGACAGGTAGCAAGATGCTCTTCGCTGGCATACGCTTTGCCTTGGCGGGAGGTATCCTCCTCGCCATTGCGGCAGTCACAGGACGCAACTTCCGTGTGTCACGACCTGGAGACTGGGGCTACATGCTCATCTTTGCCCTGCTCAACACCACGCTGCACTACTCGTTCTTCTATATCGGCCTATCACATAGCGATGGAGCGAGGGCAGCCATCATCAACTCGTTGAGCGTATTCTTGGTTGTTATCCTGGCTTGCATCTTCTTCAAGAGCGACCGCCTTACGCCGAGGAAGATTCTCGGCTGCTGCATCGGCCTCACGGGTATCTTCATCCTAAACATTGGCAAGGGTGGTGGCGGACAGTTCACCTTCATGGGCGATGGCATGATTATTCTCAATGCCTGCTGCTCTGCCTTTGCCAGTCTCCTAACGCGCGGACTCTCTCGACGTGTCGACGTCTTCGTAGGAACTGGCTATAGCCTCTTTTTCGGGGGCTTGTTGCTCATCATTCCCAGTTTGCTCATGCAGGGCATGCTGCCACAGATTACCCTCTATGGATTGGTGATACTGGGCCTGCTCATCGGCATCTCGGCCCTTGGCTTTGCACTATACAACAAACTGATAACCTGCAATCCCGTAGGCAAGGTAGCCATCTTCAATTCGCTTATCCCCGTCGTAGGAGTGCTCACCTCATGCCTCTGCCTAGGCGAGCCGTTCTACTGGAAATATCTTGCGGCCACCCTACTGGCCATGTGTGGCATCTACATCATCAATCGGGGTAAGTAGTCAATCACCCATTATTCAACGACCGACCTGCACCTTTTGGTTCCCCACGACATAAATTCCCTTAGGAAGTCCCTCTACGGCATCCTCAAGGGGCACTTGGGTGCGCAAACGCAAACCTTGGACAGAATACACATCGACAAGAGATGAACCATTCTGCTGTTCATCTATATCACTAGGGACATTGGTATTCTTGCTCAGGAGACGCACATTATCTATATACAATAAGGTATTGTTGGCGGCCCCCACTGCAGCCGAGGAGGTGAAGCCAAGGCTAATCTCTACATTGAGCGTCCTATTGAGACTAAAATCATACACCATTACCTCCCATGTATTGTTATCTGCAGGGTAGCGATAGTCGGTCTTCGAGCCATACTTGACGCCCGTATATGAGGTATTTGTATTGCCCGAAGCCACCACTTTGCTCCCATCATTGGACTGCTGGTTGGGACACTCGTAGCGCATATCGATGAGCAGTCGATAGTCTCCCTCGGGAAGTCGCGCAGTCTGCGTGATACGGTTGGTTCCCGAAGTCCAAGAGTTGAGCACAGTGAGGCATCGCACACCACATGTGTCGTCCATCAATGGACGTGCACATTGGGCCGCATAGTTACCCACACTGGAGGGACTAACACAATACATCGTTGTACTATAGGGCATCGAATACATACGGGCAAAGTTGGAACCTCCCGAAAGGGTCGACTTCGCCGTCCACCCCTTCACAGGGAGCAGGTTGGCAAAACTGCTATTGCTCGCCTTCACCGCATTGACGTAGCAGGGGTTATACACGGTGCTGCCTAAGGTCACGTTGCCCGTGGCGTCGCCATAGGTAACGTCGTCTTCAAAGTTTGCATTGGTCAGCATATCTGCGGTAATGTCGGTATAACCCTCATAAAAATCCACTGTTTCCTCCTCTGGAAATGTTGCATCCTCTACCTTAATACTACCATCCTCAGCAGCCACCTTCACACATCCGTCGAAAGCAAAGGTACTACTTGTCACCGTGCCATCAGACACGATGTTCACCGTCACCTCGGTCTGTTTGCTCTGTGCCTTCAAATAAATAGCGCACGAGTCATCAGCTACCTGCATGGCAGTAATGTCATCACCCTTTACGAAAACGCGAAGAACCTCGCCTATCGAATGGTTTGTCTCGCTCGCAAACGTAGCCGAAGCCCTACCCTCCTCTATCATCGTGGGCACACTGAACACGGGTGCACCAAGCTCGCAACTGATGCCGCTGAGCACACACTTACGATCACTGGCAAAGTTTGACAATAGCAGGTAACGTGCACCGTCAGGATCAAGAGCGATGACGCCGTTCCATCCTTCGGGCACCACATCGGTAAGCACCTGCAACCCCTCGGTCATCAGCTGAGTAGTGGGAGCATCGATGTTACTATAATAGATGATATGTCGGCGGTCTACTACCTGGCCATTGGTAAAACTACGGCTTTCAGCCGAGTACGAGGTGTAGAGCTTGGCCGTGTGGATGGAGTTGTTGAGCGAGCGGTCGCCAAAGGCCATGCTTCGTGCACTCTTTGACACGATGCCCAATTCGTTATCCACATTCACCCAAGGAGTATTCCAAGAAGCGAACGACGACCCATCGAGTTGTTGATGAACTGCATTGGATTCCCCACCTTGGGAGGGGTTAGGTGAGGCCGCTCTATAGATTGTTCTCCTCTCCTTCATCATCGGATCGGTACTGATAGCCAGCAATCCTCCTTGCTCGCGTGTGATAGTTCCGTTGGTATTACCGCGCACGTAGTCGAGATAGATGACGGCATTGCCCGGTGTGGAGTAGATGGCAAAGCGGTTGTTGAGTGCTGCATCATTGGTATTGAGCTCACCATTCATAGTGTAGCTGTTTCCACGTAGATCATATATACCGCTCACCACAGGCGTAGCGTTGGTTCCCTTGCCGCTCACAGTGTACCATCCGAGCAAGTTTCCCGTATTGTTGGCACGGTAGGGCACGATGATTTTGTTCTTGTCGGGACTGTTCGAGGCAATGTAGCCGGTGTAGCTCTGCAAGCCGGTGCTCCATGAGAAGCAGGTGAAGCGGTCGGCGCTGGCAGCACGCACGATGTTCTGTGTGCCAAACACCTTGGCATCGGCATAGCGTTCATTGAAGTCGCTCCACTTGGTTGGTGTCAGATCGGCCGTAGACATCACCTCGTGCATGAGCCATGTCATCATCACGCGGTGAGCCTGCACACCCATGCGGCGGGCACCCACGTCGGCATTGAGCAGCCATGAACCGTCGGTAGTGCTTTGCTGACGCGCCTTGATATATTTGTAAGCCATGTTTTCGAGCATCAGCGCATCGGCATCGCGCTGGAAGCAAGCCATCGTAGCATATGATGTGATCTGGTCGAAAAGGAAGAGGCTCCAGTCGTTACCATTAGGCATGGCCAACTCACCGTCGGCAAGGGCCAGCCAGTTGAGCACCTCGTCCATCACCTCCTGATTGTTATGCATCAGCGCATTGGTCTTCCACTTCTCTGTGCCCGTAGTACCCAACTGGAACATCTTGAGTGCCAAGGCAGCCTCGCCCAGCTCCTGCATCACCACGTTCTGATAGCTGGTGTGGAAGAGGTTGTGGTTCTGCAGCGTGTAGTCATCGTAGAGGTTCTTACCTCTATAGAGTTGTGCCACGGTGGTATTGTCATACTCAGGGTCGATAACCGTGCGGTCTGTAGCGTCGGCATAGTGCGAGTAGCTGTTGATGGCAAACTCACGCAAGCGGGCAAACCACTTAGGCGCCAACTCATCTTCAGGGAAGAGTCCCAATGTAGCGGCAAGCACATCGGCCTCCCAGCCATTCTCCTCGGCCTTCGAGTCGGAGGCATATCCTGTGGGGATGGAGCGACCGAGTTCGTAGTTACACTCGGCCTTCAGGAGCGCATAGATGTAACCCTTCTGCTCAGCCGTAAGCTTGTCCCATTGGAAATAGGCCGAGTAGGCTACTGACATGGCCCACAACGACGACTCCCACGTGTAGTCACTAGTGCTCGTCGAACCCCAATAGTTGTTACCCGAGCACACCTTCAACTTGTTAGCTTTATGCGTAGAATAGGCAAATACAAGTGACTGCATGGCCATATTCTCAAGGTCGGTCCAGGTGACTCCTGCCGGTAGTGTCACCCTACCCTTGGCATACTTGGTGAGGAAGGCACATATCATTGAGAGGTCTGCATTGGGGCGCACACCACGCTCGTCGTTAGCCATGGTATTCTCGCCACGGAAGCACCCACACACCTCACCGATACTATTGGGAGCAGCACAGGGTTGGAAGTCATTCTTCATCCATAGAGAAAAATCGGCCAGCATCTGTAGGATGTCGTCCTTCATCTCGGCTTCAGGCACAAAGTCATGAGTGATAACCCCCTCGGTGGGGCTCGCCACATCGGTTTCTGTAGGTTCCTCGGGTTCTACGTAATCGTCCGAGAGGCGATACAGACGCACATCGTCGAGCATCACACAGCTACCTCCCGACAGCCAATCCACTCTCACTGATATCTCTACATTACCAGTTGCCGCAACAGAAAAGTCCACTTCTGAAGTTTTCCACTGAGCAGAAGCGAAGAACCCTGCACTTCCTTGCACGAAGCTCTCGGTCACCGCCTCCGTGCCTGCCGTAATGGTGAACGATGAGGTGGCACTATTGGCATAACCCGTACGGTGAGCGATAGCCAGTTTGTATCGTCCCTCGGGAAGATTCTTCAGTGTCTGTTTCATCGTGGTGGCACCCGTAGCCCAACCCATACGTAAATAGTAAGCCGAAGTCCCATCGGCCAATATGGTCACCAGGCCAAAGTTGTTATCGGTATAGCAATCAGCCTTCACAAGTAATTGTGTCACTGATGTTCCACTCACCATCCACCCCGTGGGAGTAGCGAGTGTCCACCCTCGGCGACCATCAGCATTGTTTCTCACCTCGTCAAGCGAGGCTATATTATCAGACTCAAACGACGGATTCGTAATGTAGGTGGCTGTCACATCCTCTGTTGAGGTTGAAGCCATAGCGCCAAGTGCCGTCACCAGAGCCAGCACACACGAGAATATCTTTTTCATAGCATTCATTTATATAATTGTGACAAATGTAACGATTTTTTTTGATAAAATACTATGTTATCGCATCTAAATATCATTCAATACATACTTAACGATTCTGGTATTTGGCAAAATGGAAGGATATTTTTATCTTCGCGCATAATATAGAATTATCACACCATGAAGAAAATCATTCTTGCAGCGATAGCAACAGTTGCGTCTCTATCGGGATGCACACAAAAGGGAGAACAAGCGGGAGGATATCCCATCACCCCTGTACCCTTCACTTCGGTAAAAGTAGAGAATAACAGTTTCTGGGGCCAGCGCCTCGAGGCAAGCCGTAAGGTGACCATTCCCTTGGCCTTCAGCAAGTGCGAAAGCGAGGGACGATATACCAACTTCTCCAATGCCGCGGAGCGCATGAAGGATTCCACTAAGTTCTTCAAGGTGCACGGGCGTGGCTTCTCGTTTGACGATACCGACCCCTACAAGACCATCGAGGGAGCCAGCTACATCCTGCAGACCTACCCCGATGAGGAGTTGAAACTCTATATCGATAGCGTGCTGGGTGTCATCGCCTCGGCCCAAGAGCCCGACGGATATCTCTACACGGCTCGTACACAGAACCCTGAGGAGCCCCACCACTGGGCAGGCCCCACACGTTGGAGTAAGGTAGAAGACCTCAGCCACGAGTTCTACAATTTGGGACATATGGCCGAGAGTGCCGTGGCACATTATCAGGCTACGGGAGAGCGCACCTTCCTTGACATCGCTATACGCTATGCCGACTGCATCATCCGCGAGGTAGGCGACAAGCCCGGACAAGCGTGCGTGGTACCAGGACATCAGATTGCCGAGATGGCATTGTGCAAGTTGTACCTCGCCACGGGAGAGCGCAAGTATCTCGAACAGGCGAAGTTCTTCCTCGACTATCGCGGCAAGACATCATTCAAGACCGAATACTCACAGAGCCACAAGCCTGTGGTGGAGCAAGATGAGGCGGTAGGCCACGCCGTACGTGCCGCCTATATGTATGCCGGCATGGCCGATGTAGCTGCCCTCACGGGCGACTCGGCCTACATCAAGGCTATCGATGCCATCTGGGATAATATCGTGACCAAGAAACTCTACATCACAGGTGGCATAGGAGCCACGAACCATGGTGAAGCCTTCGGTCCTAACTACTACCTGCCTAATATGAGTGCCTACTGCGAGACTTGCGCAGCCATTGGTAACGTGTATGTGAACCACCGCCTGTTCCTGCTCCACGGCGACTCAAAGTACTACGACGTATTGGAGCGTACCCTCTATAACGGACTTCTCAGCGGTGTGAGCCTCGATGGTGGCAAATTCTTCTACCCCAACCCCTTGGAGTCGGTAGGTCAGCACGAGCGCCAGGCATGGTTTGGTTGTGCTTGCTGCCCCAGCAACATCTGCCGTTTCATCCCCTCACTGCCAGGCTATGTATATGCTGTGAAGGACCGCGACGTATATGTCAACCTCTTCCTCAGCAACTCATCGACACTGAATGTAGGGGGCAAGAAAGTGGCACTCACACAAACCACCGACTACCCCTACGGCGACAGCATACGTATCAAGATTGATGAGAACCGATGCGGGGAGTTTACTCTCAAGGTGCGTATTCCCGGATGGGTAGACAGCACTCCTGTGCCCAGCGACCTCTATGCCTACACTAAGAAGGGACGTTTGGAGCATAGTATTATGGTTCAAGGCACTGAAGATGAACATATGAGAACGACCTTCATCAAGAATGCCGAAACCATCAAGGAATCATATGAGTCAGTTTCACCAGACGGAAAGACAAGGGCCTACTTCACCCC
>JAZONP010000132.1:0-35738 GCA_045654565.1 Bacteroidaceae bacterium | reverse complement strand
GTTGCCGGTGGTCAGGAGATTACAGAAGATATTGCCAAGAAGATCGAAGACTCTCCCATCGAGAGCGTCGAGATTCGTTCAGTGCTCACTTGTGAGTCTAAGAAGGGTGTCTGCGCTAAATGTTATGGCCGCAACTTGGCTACCAGCCGTATGGTTGAGAAGGGTGAGGCTGTCGGCGTTATCGCAGCTCAGTCAATCGGTGAGCCTGGTACACAGCTTACACTTCGTACCTTCCACGCCGGTGGTACCGCGTCTAACATTGCAGCTAACGCAACCATCGTGGCTAAGAACAACTGCCGCGTAGAGTTCGACGAGCTCCGCACCGTTGACGCTGTTGACGAGACTGGTGAGGCAGTGAAGATTGTGGTTGGTCGTCTGGGTGAGGTTCGCTTCGTAGACCAGAACACCGATATCGTACTCTCTACACAGTCACTCCCCTACGGTTCTACTCTCTTCGTAGCCGATAAGACTATCGTAGAGAAGGGTACAATGATTGCTAAGTGGGACCCCTTCAACGCCGTTATCATCACCGAAGCTGCTGGTCGCGTTCAGTTCGAGTCAGTAATCGAGGGTGTTACCTACCGTGTCGATGCCGACGAGTCTACAGGTCTCCGTGAGGTGATTATCATCGAGTCTAAGGACAAGACCAAGATACCTTCTGCTCACATCTTGAATGAAGATGGTATGGTTATCCGTACCTACAACCTCCCCGTGGGTGGTCACGTAGTAATCGAGGATAATCAGTTGCTCAAGGCTGGTGACGTGCTCGTGAAGATTCCTCGTGCTCAGGGTAAGGCTGGTGATATCACCGGTGGTCTTCCCCGTGTTACCGAGCTCTTCGAGGCACGTAATCCGTCGAACCCCGCTGTGGTATCTGAAATCGATGGTGAGATTACCATGGGTAAGGTTAAGCGTGGTAATCGTGAGATTATCGTCACCTCTAAGACCGGTGATGTGAAGAAGTACCTCATCTCACTCTCTAAGCAGATCCTTGTACAGGAGAACGACTACGTTCGCGCTGGTACACCGCTCTCTGACGGTGCTATCACTCCGCAGGATATCCTTGCTATTAAGGGTCCCACCGCGGTACAGGAGTACATCGTTAACGAGGTACAGGACGTATACCGTCTGCAAGGTGTAAAGATCAACGATAAGCACTTCGAGATCATCGTACGTCAGATGATGCGTAAGGTACAGATTGAAGAGGCTGGTGATACACGCTTCCTCGAGGCTCAGGTGGTTGATAAACTCGACTTCATGGAAGAGAATGACCGTATCTGGGGTAAGAAGGTGGTTGTTGATGCTGGTGACTCTGAGAACCTTGCTGCAGGTCAGATTGTTACTGCTCGCAAGCTCCGCGACGAGAACAGCTCGCTCAAGCGTCGCGACCTCAAGCTTGTGCAGGTACGTGATGCCGTGCCCGCAACATCTACTCAGATTCTCCAGGGTATCACACGTGCCGCATTGCAGACCTCAAGCTTCATGTCGGCTGCATCGTTCCAGGAGACCACCAAGGTTCTCAACGATGCTGCAATCAACGGTAAGAGCGACCGTCTCGAGGGTATGAAGGAGAACGTTATTTGCGGTCATCTTATCCCTGCTGGTACAGGTCAGCGTGAGTTCGAGAAGATTGTTGTTGGCTCACGTGAGGATTATGAGCGTACCATTGCCAATCGTCGCACAGTGATTGATTTTAGCGAAACTGAAGAGTAATCTTACAGAAAACGATAGAAAGAATAGGGCAAGTCCATAGACTTGCCCTATTCTTTTGCTTATCTTTTCAATGGCCGAATAAAGTCGAACCCTCATTTGTACAGCTTCAATAGGATATATTTCGCTTGCTATATTCTTCGGTATGTTGGAATATTCTTGTGGTTATGATGGCGAGTGGAAAAGCAAAGAAGAGATGCTGGATTTGCTATTATTTGTAAAGAAATTTATGAGGGATATTGAGTTTTAGAACTTTTTCATTACCTTTACACTTTACAGTATTGAAGGCTATGCGTAGACGTTTTTTATTTTGTGTAGTGTTATTGTTGTTGGCTACTATTTGTAGTTCACAAGATAACGGGATGTATTACGTACACTTTAATGATGGTCGTGTATGGGGGTATCCAAAGAATTTCGTGAAGGAAGTTGCTTCTAATAAGGAACAATATTCGTTTGTCTTGAAGAACGACAGTATTGTGTCATGGTCTACCGAATATGTACTTGCTGTTGATGAAATAGCCCCAATTTATCCTCAGTTTACCTCTTTCAAATTGGATGATAAACTTAACGACCAACTGTATCGTGATGTGGAAGCTGCTGTGACTTCTGACGCGGTGTGGGCTTCGGTTGATGGCATTGGCAAATATCTTACTCCAACATTTTCTATGGATACGCCATCTGCTATTGCATATGTTGATGGAAAGGAACAGGTGAGTGGATTGTCTCGTTTGCGTTTTGCCGGTGATGTGGTCTATACTTTGGGAAATCCTAATTATAAGCGTTTGTCGGTAGAGAAGGTAAGTGAGGAGGTATGGTCTCGTCCTGAGATTGGCGTTGAGGAAATCCCGCTCGAGGAAAATATGTTTTCGACGAATGCACCTACCAGTAGAACTAATGAAGGGTTGGCCATGATGATTGATGGAAAATCGAATACCTTTTTTCACTCAACATGGTCTCAAGATCCAATCTATTCCGTAGACCTAAGCAAGCAGGTATATGTGTCGGTGGAATTGCCAAGGTCATTAACAGAATTTCAGTTCTATTATCAGGGGCGGACAGATGCTACTAAGTATAATATTTATGAATGGAAGATAGAGGCCTCTAATGATGGTGAACACTGGGTGCATATTCTTTCAATAGACGAAGAGGACGGCCTTCCTACGTATGGTTCTGGAGTAGATTATATGTCGCCTACGATTGATTTGGGTAGGTCGTATAGACACTTGCGTTTCACGGCAGTTGAGGTGGGCTATAAGAACTATCTATGCTTGAGCGAATTTAGGCTTTATGAGGTTTACTACGAAGGTGAAGCGGAGTTGGTGCAGCCAGCAATCTACACCTACAGCATGGTCCCTATGGGACGCGAGGTTCCCGTGCATATTGATTGGATGACTGATTATGCATCTGCCGTTCCTCGTATTGATATTAATGTAGAGGGTGGACAGATTGTGTCGAGCAAGGATTATTACCTCAATGCGGAAATAACTTTTCGTGGCAATGGAGTATGGGACGACTTCGATTTTGAGAGTCCGGTGAAGATTAAGGGACGTGGTAATAGTAGTTGGAGCACCCCAAGTAGTAACTCCAACCCTAAGAATCCTTACCGCTTAAAGTTCGATGAGTCCGTCAAGCCTTTCGGCATGAAAAAGGGAAAGAACTGGAACCTTATCGCACAAAGACAGACTGGTTCACTTTTGTCCAATCCTGTGGCTCACAAGATTGCTCGCATGGTGGGGTTGCAGACTGCCAATGATGTGATCCCTGTTGACCTATACATGAATGGAGAGTACCGCGGAAGCTATATTTTTACCCAGAAGGTGGGTTTGGCTAATAATAATGTCGATTATGACGATGAGTCACAGTCTGCTTTATTTGAACTTGATTCTTACTATGAGTCGGGGCAATTTACCTCGTATACCTATGCTTTGCCCGTGAATATCAAGTCCCCTGAGTTTGGTGAAGATGAGACCTTTCTCGACTATTATGGTGTACGTGATGAGTTTAATCGCTTCGAGACTGCCGTATATTTAAAAAACAACTATGAACGTCTTGTAGACATTGATATGTTGGTACGCTATATGCTCGTCAATGACCTAGTGCTTAATTCAGAGTTGGGGCACCCCAAGAGTTCGTTTCTCTCACGTGAAAATATGAATCACATGAAAAGCCGCTACATTTTCGGTCCAGCATGGGACTTTGATTGGGCTTATGGTTATGAGGGTACTAGCAGATATTGTACAAGTGGAGCCGATAGGGATTTGTTCAGTTACCTTTCAGGTAAGCCTGGTAATCGTTTCTATTCTGACATCTTGCGTTCCAGTGAATGGATTAAGTACCGCTACTATCGCTTGTGGGAGGAGTTCTTCGATAGACACTTGACTGAACTCGTTGACTACGTCGATGACTACTATGCCTATGCCCGTAGCTCTTTTGAGAACAATTCTTATGTGTGGGGCGATGGTTACAACTACGATACCAATGTGGCCACTATGAAGGCTTGGCTTATGCAACGTGCCCAGTACATCAAAGGACGCCTCACCCCCTATGCAATTGATGCTCCTGAACCTTTTGCTTATGGGAATCTTAATGGAGATGCGGCTGTTGACGAACTTGATGTTGATTATATGCTCTTATTGCTTTGTGGCGTGTTCCCAAATGACCTTTCCCTTGAACAGGCTGATGCTGATGGAAATGGAGAGATATCTCTGAGCGATCTCACCTGGGTGTCTCTGCTAACAGAGGATATGCATGCTAGTCAAGTTCGTAGTCGTCGTGAAGTAGTGTGTGTCGATGATGATGCAGAGACTGATGATGCCAACGATGTTCCGGACTACGATATTGAGGATTATCACACCCTACTCCCTCCATCAAACAAGGATGTAAGTGGGACTCCCTTGCATACGCGCTCTACTTTAGATGAGGTAGCTCTGGGGGTGTCTGTTACGGCAGACGGGTGGGATGTCGAGGTTTCGCTTGTTAACCCCACGCCCTATATTGCTTTTGCAATGGATTTCATTATTCCCACATCGTTTGTCCTTCGCGATGGGGATACAGCCCTGACGCTTTCATATCGCACAGAGAATACGTTTGCGATATCGGGGCATTGGGTCAGTGATGGAGTATATCGTGTCATTGGCTACTCCAAAGATATCTCGGCTATGACCGATGCGGAGGGCCCAATCTTTACGCTCTCGTTGGATGGAAGTGCTTCTTTGTTTGCCGGAACTCATGTGTTGAGTGCAGAGAATATACGCTTCGTAACTGAGAATGCCTTCGACAAGTCGGCTCCTAATGTAGTCACGAAGTTTGAAGTTACAGAAGAGCAAGCGACAAGTTTGCTCTCTCCGCAGCTATATGCTCCTACTGATGTCTACGATATTCATGGTCGTGTTGTGCGTAAGGGTACAGCATCACTAGAGGATTTACAAAAAGGAGTGTATATTGTAAACAAACAGAAAATGATACGCTGATAGATGTCGTATGGCTAAATAGAGAAGCGCTGTACGTACAGCGCTTCTCTATTTATTGTCCTTTGTGTCTATTAGCACGCTTGCGGCGTATCTCTGCTTTCATCTTGGCCGATGCAGAATGATGCTGTCCTGTGATGTAGGCTTTCTTCTTGGCCTTGGTCTTAACTTTTTCCTCTTTGGGGCGGTCCGAGGCCACCTTTTTAAACATGATGCCTTTGGTGAATATGTCGTCTCCGTTCATACGCTATGCCTCCCCTTCGTCATCATATTCAAAATCGTCATCAAATTCATACTCGAAATCCTCCATCTCGTCGATGTCTTCATACTCGATGGTGATGTCGTCGTCCTGTCCCATGGCACGCAATTCGTCTTGCAGCTTATTCATGTCCTTGGCACGGTGCACGAGGCTCTCCTTACTGAGCTCAGTTTGTATGTTCTCCTTGTTGAGTTCGTTCCAGAGAATATCTTTCAGAACCGATACGCCTAACCCAGTCACTGAAGAGATGAATACGTGGGGTATACCTTCGGGTAGTGTCTCTTCTAGCATCTCAATGAGCTCGTCGTCGAGTAGATCACATTTGGTAATGGCCAACACGCGTTGCTTCTCCAGCATGTCGGGATTGAAAGTCGCCAACTCGTTGAGTAGGATGTCATACTCCTTGCGTATGTCTTCGGCATCTCCTGGTACCATGAAGAGGAGCAGCGAGTTGCGCTCGATGTGACGGAGGAAGCGAAGCCCGAGACCTTTTCCGGCACTGGCCCCCTCAATGATGCCTGGGATATCGGCCATCACGAACGACTTGCCGTCACGGTAGGATACGATACCTAAGTTAGGTTCCAATGTAGTAAAGGGGTAGTTGGCAATCTTGGGCTTGGCTGCCGATACGGCTGCAAGCAACGTTGACTTACCCGCATTGGGGAAGCCTACGAGGCCTACATCAGCAAGCAATTTGAGCTCCATGATGACGGTGAGCTCTTGCATGGGCTCGCCAGGCTGTGCGAAGCGTGGAGCTTGACGCGTGGGGGTGGCAAAGTTGAAGTTACCTAAGCCGCCACGTCCACCGCGGAGAAGGATTACTTCCTGGCCATGTTCGGTGATGTCGCACAGGTACGCTCCCGTCTCGGCGTTGTACACTACGGTGCCGCAGGGTACTTCGATAATCTTGTCTTCTCCATCCTTACCGCTACTTTTATTCTTTGAGCCATTGCCTCCATGCCCAGCAAAGGCATGTCTGTCATAGCGCAGGTGGAGTAGTGTCCAATAGTTTCGGTTACCGCGGAGGATGATGTGTCCACCTCGACCACCATTACCGCCATCGGGACCTCCATTAGGGTTGTACTTCACGCGACGCATGTGCGTGCTACCACGTCCACCCTTACCTGAACGGCAGTATATCTTTACGTAATCGACGAAATTTGTTTCAGCCACGATTAGAATGTTGTGAGCTATGAGTTGTGAACAGTATCCCCTGAATGTGATGGACTACTGTCTCCAATTTCTAGCTCCTAATTAAATGATAGTGTTTATGTATTCGATAATCTTGTTTGCCATACCTTCGATGCCCATGTCCTCGGTGTATACGATGCCTTTGTATACGCCTTCTGCCTTGAACCACTCGATGAGCGGAGCAGTCTGGTTGTGGTATACCTCAAAGCGCTTCTTGATGGTCTCTTCATTGTCATCGGCGCGGCCTTCGAGTGTTGCACGACGGAGTAGACGATCCATAAGTAGGTTCTCGTCTACTTCAAGGTTAATCATGGTGGAGATTTGCTCGCCACGCTCTTCGAGCATCTTCTTTAGTGCATCTGCTTGTGCGATGGTGCGGGGGAATCCGTCGAAGATAACGCCCTTACTACCTTTGAATGAGTCGTACTTGTTGGCTAGGATGTCGATCATCAGTTCGTCGGGGATGAGGTTTCCATGGTCAATGTAGCTTTGGGCGATCTTGCCCAACTCTGTACCATTCTTGATCTCACCGCGAAGCACGTCGCCTGTAGAGATGTGATCCAACTTAAATGTGTCAACCAAGATGGCGCTGTTGGTTCCCTTTCCTGATCCGGGAGCACCAAAAATAACGATGTTCAACATAGTCTTTAGTGTCTTATGTATTATAAACTTTTTCTATATTCTTCTGTTAAGTGTTATATGGGTAGGTGTTATTCCACCACGGTGTAGATATCTCTGAGGTTACGTCCGTAGCCATCATAATCAAGTCCATAGCCCACGATGAAGTCATTAGGTATCTCGAGCGCCACATACTTGATGTCAAGCTCAACTTTGAGTTTCTTGGGCTTGAGTAGCAATGTGCATACGTGTACCGCTTCGGGTGAGCGTGCTTCGAGATCGCAAAGCACCTTCTGCATGGTATATCCCGTGTCAACGATATCCTCGATGACGACTACTGTGCGTCCGGTGATGTCTTCGGACAACCCAATCATCTCCTTCACTACTCCCGTCGTTTCGGTCCCTTGATACGAAGCGAACTTGGTAAACGTGATTTCAGCAGGGATGGTGATGCGCCGGAAGAGGTCGGCGGCAAAAACGAAACTGCCGTTCAATATACATAGGAACAAGGGGTTCTTGCCCTCTAGGTCGTGGTTGAGCTGAGCCGCTAAGCGGTCAATCTCGCTCAGAATTTTCTCCTCGGGGATGGATATGGCAAACTCTTTATCCTTTACTTTAACTGTGTTCATAGTCTAGAACTATCTACCGAAATTTCTACAAAATTAGATAAAAATCCTTGATTCCTCCTCAATGTTCAGCCTGTTTTTTTGAGTAAATGGGGCAAAAAGATAGAAAAACGCTTAAAGAGTAGCTACATCCGAGAAAAATATACTACCTTTACATTCACAAGAAACAAACGTATGAAAATATGAAACACTGCATCTCTGCCCTGTTCATTCTATTGCTTCCCATCTGTGCTATGGCGCAGACTTCCGTTACTCCATATACACCTGGTGTCACCACAGAGGGTGCAGCATATTATCTTCCCAAAACAGCCCTCAACGTCAGCATTACCACTGAGAAGACTACCTATATACCTGGTGAGTTGTGCCAATATGCCGAGCGATATCTTCGTATCACGGGCATTTCTAACAGGGAGGACTGCTATCATACCATCCAATCGGCTACTATCACCGCTGAAGGGTTACCCGATGCAAGCAAGCTCTACCATATCCTCTACACCACGAGTAGCGTAGCTCCTCTCGTCACGCTTAGCGAGACGGGTGTATTGCAGAGCATCAATGTCTCAGCTGTTCCCGTCGCAGAAGTTCCCGTAGAGGAACCTGTTGAGCAGTCGGTCAAGAAAATCCCTTCGGCTCGCACTTTCATGACTGAGGAGATGCTTATGGCAGGCTCAAAGGCTAAACTTGCAGAACTTGTGGCCAAGGAAATCTATAACATCCGTGAGAGTCGTAATCTCATCATCCGTGGCCAGGGAGAGCATATGCCTCAAGATGGTGAGTCGTTCCGTATCCTCCTCGCAGGGCTCGATGAACAAGAGCAGGCTTTCATGCAGCTCTTTACTGGAGTCACCACTACTGAGGTTACCACGCAGGCCTATCAAGTTATCCCTGACACCGTGACCGACAAACTTATTTTCGGACGTTTCTCTCGTAAGCTTGGTCTTCTTCACGGCGATGACCTTTCAGGATCCCCCCTCTACATTGACATCAAGTGCAAGCAATCCATTCTAGAGCCTATGGCTGATGTTCCTGTCTCCACGAACAAGGGCAAAAAGAGCAAGCGAGGTGCTTTGCAGGACGGGCTCGTTTATAACCTTCCCGTGCAGGCCGAGGTGAAGGTCTATACCAACACGAAAGTGTTGGCCTCCGGGGCCCTTCCCTTGGCACAGTTCGGTCGCACAGAAACTCTCTCCAGTGCCCTCCTTGTCAAGAAGAAGGATGTCAAGATTACCCTCGACCCCATCACTGGCGCATTGCTTCGAGTGGAAGAGTAGGAGTAGGGGAGTCTGAGTATTGACGTAAGATGCCCTGCGCAGCATAGCTAGCAGGGCATCGGTTCTTTATCAACTTTCTTGTAATCTCTTAGCAAGCCTTGAAACTCATATCGAGGCTTTTTACAGAGTGGGTAAGGGCACCCACAGATACGTAGTCGACACCACACTCTGCATAGGAACGGATAGTGTTGAAGGTAATGCCGCCTGAAGACTCTATCTCGATGCGCCCATCTACGATTTCTACAGCCTTGCGAGTATCCTCCACGGTGAAATTGTCGAGCATTACGCGATGTACACCTTCGAGAGAGAGCACTTGGTAAAGTTCGTCGAAGTTACGTACCTCAACCTCTATTTTGAGATTTTTGCCCTTGGCTTTGCAGTACTCTTGTGCACGAGTTACTGCCTGGGGGATGCCTCCTGCAAAGTCTACGTGATTGTCTTTGAGTAATATCATATCGAACAACCCGATGCGATGGTTGCATCCACCACCGATACGTACGGCGTCCTTCTCCATGATGCGCATACCAGGAGTGGTCTTGCGGGTGTCGAGCACGCGGCATTTGGTGCCTTCGAGCAACTTTACATATTCGCCGGTGATGGTGGCTATACCGCTCATGCGTTGCATCACGTTGAGCATGAGGCGCTCGGTCTGCAAGAGGCTTTGCACCTTACCTTCTACGACAAAGGCTATGTCGCCGGGCTTCACGTGAGCACCATCGTTGATGTATACTTCCATCTTCATTTCTGGGTCGAAGCGGTTGAATATTCTACGTGCCATTTCCACTCCGGCAATGATACCCTCCTCTTTGATGATGAGGCGCTGCTTGCCCATAGCGTCGGCAGGAATGCTAGATAGAGTGGTGTGGTCGCCATCACCTATATCTTCGGCAAATGACAGTGTTATGAGGTCGTCGATTAGTTTGTCCATAGTAGTACTTATTAAGAAGTGAATGTGCTACAAAGATAATGCTTTTTTGCTATAGTGCCACGATTGAATAAAAAAAAGAAGGTCGTCATCGCGACGACCAATCTTCCAACTTTAAAAATCTAATACCATGAAAAACACATTGCAAAGGTACGGCTATTTTGCGTTTCTACAAGAGGCTGATAGGTGAAAAATATGTTGTTTAGCATATTTTCTATTACTTTTTGGATCTTTCTCATGTGGCGATGATAAAATGCAAAGAGCGGTTAACAAAAACCGCTCTCTGTATGATGACCTGTGAATGTAGCCGCTTACTCAACGTATAATACTAATCCTTTAAGGTATTCGCCTTCAGGGTGATATATGCTTACGGGGTGGTCGGCAGGCTGAGTGAGTTGGTGTAGGATACGTACTCGACGCCCCGACATGGCAGCTGCGGTGAAGACGGCCGTACGGAAGTTGTCCTTTGTTACCACCTGTGAGCAAGAGAAGGTGAACAGGATACCGCCGGGACGTATTTTTTCGAAGGCCTTGGCATTGAGTTTGCGGTAACCCATGAGAGCATTGCGTAGGGCATCCTTGTGCTTGGCAAAAGCTGGGGGGTCGAGGATGATGAGGTCGTACTGGTCGCCCATGCGGTCGAGGTACTTGAAAGCATCTTCGGCATAAGCCTCGTGGCGGGCATCTCTGGGGAAGTTGAGCTCTACGTTAGCACGGGTGATATCAATAGCTCGTGATGAGGAGTCTACGGAGTGTACCAGTTCGGCACCGCCGCGCATGGCATAGAAGGAGAACCCTCCGGTGTAGCAGAACATGTTGAGTACCTTGCGTCCGTGTGAGTAACGCTCGAGCAGGGCGCGGTTCTCACGCTGGTCGACGAAGAAGCCTGTTTTCTGCCCACCGAGCCAGTCTACATGGAACTTCAGCCCGTTTTCCGTTGCGATATCGCTGGCCGTGGTCAGTCCGCCTTTGAGGAAGCCGTTGCCACCATCCTCCGAGGCCTTGTAGGCGAGGGTGGTCTCCGACTTGTAGTAGATGTTGTCGACGATGCCCTCGAGTACTTCTGCCAGTGCGTCGGCAATTTCCACGCGGCTCACGTGCATACCCACCGAGTGGGCTTGCATCACGGCAGTGCGGTCATAGACGTCGATGACAAGGCCGGGGAGGCCGTCACCCTCACCGTGGACGAGGCGGAAGGCGTTGGTTAATTCTGAATTTTCCTTTGTCCACTGTGGGAAGATGCTCTTGCGTACGTCGTAGGCGGCAGCGAGTCGTTGGTTCCAGAAATTCTTGTCGATGGTGATGTCCTCAAATGAGAGCACGCGCACAGCGATGCTACCTATCTGTATGTGGCCTACTGCAAGAAAACGTCCATCTGCGCTGACTACACGTACCACGTCGCCCTCTTCAGGACGGCCGTCAATGTGATGTATGGCTCCAGAGAATACCCAGGGGTGGAAACGTCCGAGCGACTCTTCTTTCCCTTTCTTTAAGTGTACGGTGTTATACATAGATTTTATACATTTGTTTCGATAATTCGGTAGTCCTGCTTACGTTTTCGTTCTTCGAGGTAGTTATACATGCGTACGCAGGCCCAGGCATCGGTAGCGGCATAGCCCTTTTGGCGATCGGTGAGTACGTCGGCCTCCCAGTTGGTGAGGCGCTGCGACTTGGATATCTTTTTGCCGAAGAGCAGCGCGTAGATCTTTTGCAGGCTCTGTGCCTCGATGCCCATCTCCTTTACGTAGGTCTGTAGGTCGAGGAATCCTCGGGGCTCAAACTTGTGTTTGCGCTGTAGGTTTTGTATGTCGTCTCTGAGCGAGAGGCCCACCTTGAGTTGACTATTGTCTTGCAAGAGATCGACCAGCGCCTGGGGCATACCGATGTAGTTGAGGCGGAAGAGGAAACAGGTGTCCTCGGTCGATATCTGCAGTAGTGCCACTCCGTAGGTCTTGCCCTTGGCAAAACTGGGGCGGGTCTCGGTGTCGATGCCGAGGATGGGATAGCACCTTAGGTAGTTTACTGCCTTCTCTACATCGCCTACAGAGTGAACCACTATGATGCGGCCCCCGAAGAGTTCGGATGGCATCTGGGCGATGTCGGCCTTGGCTATGTTGCTCTTAATGTCAATCATTCTTGGAATTCTGTGTCGTCGCTTTCGTCTTCGTTATCGTCACCTGAGTACTTAACCTCGTGTAGAGCACGCATGGTGTTGACGAGTGTTTGTCCCCAATAGCCAGCGAAGTGCTCGCGGCACTGTGCCAGGGCGTCGTGCATGGTCTCGTTGAGTCCGCTGCGGAACTGACATACGAAGTCCTTCACCACCTGGTAGATGTCTGCCAAGTCCTCGGCGATGCTCTTGCGGATGGGTGTGTCGCTATACTTCATCTCTTCGACGAACACGTCGAGGTAGTCGTCGCGATCGGCAAGCAGTTCTTGTAGATTGATACGTATCACTTCGTAGTCATCTTCGGTGACGAAAGCTTCGAGTCCGTCCTCGCCCATCACCTCGCACTCGGATAGCATCGAAGCCTTTAAATATAACAAAGGTAAAATCTTGAGCAGGGTGTCGACAAACTCACCACGCTTCTGCCCTTCACTGCGCTCGATAAAGGCACAGAACTCGGCGGCTACGGTGACAAACTCTACTGTGTTGCGCTCGAATATCACTTGCGATTGTTGTTTCATTGTTTCCGGTTCTATTTTGAGTACAAAATTAATCTTTTTCGGTGAGAGAATGGTTATGGAATCCTACTTTTTTGACTATAAATGGTGTCTTGTGTCTTAGAATTGTTACCTTTGCAACAATAACCACTATTATAAAGAATAGCGTATTTATGAAGACAATGTATGTATTCCTTGCCGAGGGTTTCGAGGAAATTGAGGCCTTGGCTCCTATAGATGTGATGCGTCGTGCCGGCTTGGCAGTGACAACGGTGTCCGTAACCGACGACCTTGTGGTACGTGGCGCCCATGGCATTCCCGTGGTGGCTGATGCCATCTTTGCTGCGCTCGACTTTTCCGATGCGGCTCTGCTTTTCCTTCCCGGCGGGCTCCCCGGTGCCACCAACCTTGAGGCGCATGTCGGGTTGGGTCAGTTGCTTGTAGAGAAGGCAGCGCAGAGTGGTATAGTTGTTTCGGCTATTTGTGCCGCACCTCTTGTGCTCGGCGGATTGGGCTTGCTCCAGGGTAGGCAGGCTACCTGCTATCCCGGTTTCGAGGATACGATGAAGGGCGCTACCTATACCGCCGCCAAGGTTACTGTCGACAGTAACATCTTTACCGCTTGTGGACCTGGTGCTGCGTGGGAGCTTGGCTTTACCTTTGTGGAACATTTCTGCGGTGTTGAGAAAGCCGATGAGTTGAGAAAGGGAATGCAGTTCAAATAGAGTTAGAAAACGGGAAGCTTTTCGCTTTTATCTTTCCATTTATGGACAAATACGTCATCATCGTTGCTGGAGGTAAGGGGCTTCGTATGGGGGGCGAACTGCCCAAGCAGTTTATCCCAGTGGAAGGTCGTCCCGTGCTGATGCGCACGCTCGACACTTTTCACACCTACGACCCCTCCATAGAGATTATCCTCGTGCTTCCGAGCGACCATCAACCCTACTGGCAGGAGTTGTGCCGAGAGTATAAGTTTGACGTGCCTCACCTCATTGCCGATGGTGGTGCCACCCGCTTCCATTCCGTGCAGAATGGATTGGCTCTTGTCGATGCTCCAGATGCTTTGGTGGCCGTACACGATGGTGTACGCCCCTTCGTTTCACACGAGGTCATCCGTCGTTGTTACGATGAGGCTGCAAATCATGGTGCCGTGGTACCTGTCATTTCTGTGGTGGAGACGGTACGCCATCTACTCCCCGAGGGTAGCGAGACGGTGAGCCGTGACGCCTACCGCTTGGTGCAGACTCCGCAGACCTTCCGTGCCTCACTCCTATGCAGTGCCTATGAACAGCCCTATTGCGAGGACTTTACCGATGATGCCTCCGTCGTCGAGGCCTTGGGACATGCTGTACATCTCGTCGAGGGCAATCGCGAGAACATCAAACTCACTACTCCCTTCGATCTCGTCGTAGCCAAGGCTTTGGTAGGAAAAAGGGATTGAATGCCCTTTCTCGTTTCTCGGATAATTACTCGCGGCCGAAGTATCCCTTTGCAGGTCGGTAATAACCGCGACTATAGGGGATGCGTTCCATCACCCCCTGGGCGATGTATTCCTTAAGCAATGCGCGGGCGGCAGTCTCCTTATATCCGCTGAGGATTGCAAAACGCTTCACGTTGATGGCTTCATTGCCTTTTTCGGCAAAGTACTCGTAGAGTGCCATATCGAGCGAATCGGTATCGGTGGGCTCGAGGCAGGTGTTGTCGATTTTATAGGTGACGTTTTGGAGCTGCTTCTGTAGTAGTGCGCCGGGGATGAGGCTGATGCTGCCCACCTCGATATCAGTAGGGCGTAGGCGCTCGCCTGGGTTCTTGAGCTCTTTGGTACGTACATCGAGTGAGAGTATGCCCAGTTCGCCCAACTCCACTCGCTGCCCATTGGCCAGGGCTTCGGCGATGAGCACTTCGAGCACGTTCCATGCTGCTATCACATCTGTCTGAGTTACCGTGCAGCGTTGCTGGCTGATGGTGCCGATTTTTTCAATGTTGATTTTCTCTTGAGGCACAAGGGTGGCTCCTACACCCCATGCCTTGCCGTCGGCACTGCCGTTCATCCTACGGCGACGGATGGCGCGACAATGCATCACTGGAGTGTCATCACTTATCTGGATTGTGTTCTTAGGATTTCGACTCATGGGTTTGTCTTTTTTTGTTTGTAAAGGTAGTAATTTTTTTTGATGAAGCATGCCAAGCTGTATAACTTCTGTTGGATTTTACAGCGTAATGCTCACGACGTCCAGTGTTGTAGATGTGAATACCTTTAGGGTTATGGACTTATCTATATTCTTTATCCCGTTTCCTCTCAATCTTTCGAGCTACCCAAATCACTCCGCGCTAATTACCGCGGAATACCTCACTAACTACCGCGCTATGCCTCGCTAATTAGCGAGGTCTCCCACGCTAACTACCGCGGAGATATTTGGGCAAAGTTAAAAAACGTCATCAAGCCCAAGAAAACGTGCGCCGATTGGATGGAAATACGATGGGCGAGGGCGTTTCGGAACTTAGATCATGAATGCTACCTCCTTAAAGAGATAGCTGTGTAGGTCGCCTTGCTGGTTCTCGAGGAGGAGATGCCCGTCGGGAGCAACATCGCGTAGGATGGCCGTGAAGGGACCCGCGGTATCGCGGTATGTAGCTGGCGTGTCACGGAGGTATAGGAGGGTGGTGTAGTGCTCGTGCAGTGTGGCTCGGCTGAGCATAGAGGAGGTAAACAGAGTGTAGAGCTCCATGAAATGATTGACGACCTCTCCCAGGAGAATTTCACGATCGACCTCGTGACCGAGAATCTGGTGCAAGGATATGGGGTTGGGGGCATCGCTGACGAAGAGGGACTGGTTGACGTTGATCCCCACGCCGATAAGGCTGCGCGAGAGGTGCATGCCTTCGAGGTCGTGCTCGATGAGGATGCCGCAAAGTTTCTTATCCTTATAATATATGTCGTTGGGCCACTTGATACGGATGTTCTCGGTGTACTCGCCCAGCACGTCGCAGAGGGCGACGGAGATAAGTTCGCATAGTACAAACTGCTGGTTCGCAGCGATGTCCTCAGTGCGTAGTGAGAGGGTGAAGAGAAGGTTCTTTTCTGCTTCGGATTCCCACGCGTTGCCACGTTGACCTCGTCCTGCGGTCTGGTAGTCGGTGGTGATGAGAGTGGCATGAGCATTGGAGATGGCCGACCTGGCGTAGAGATTGGTCGACTCGGTCTCGACAAGATGGGTACGATGGATGCTCAACTCGCAGTTCATGATACTCAAACGATATTCGCAGGGTTCAAGGGGGATTATAACTCCTCAAAGTCTACGTACTCGCCATCGCTTTTGTCGAAGACCTTCTCCCGTTTCTTTCCTCCTGAAGGAGAGGTCTGATGGGGTTGCGACTGTTGTGCAGACCGTTGTGATGACCCTGATTGTCTTGTGTGATTGTTTGTATATCTGGGATGTCCGAATATTCCGAGGATGAACAGGATAATGCTGCGTATAATGGATGTGCCGATAGAGATAATGACTATGGCCACAAAGCATACCATAAGAAATAAACCTAAAATCATAGTCTTTTCAGTGTGTAGTTACGATAGGTTATAGACAAACGGTGTGCCAAAAAGGTTCGTTTAGGGGAGTTAGCTCCTCTTTTGTGTCAGAACTGACAAAATGATGTACCATCCGATGACAGCAGAGAGGCCGCTGAGCCTAAGGAATAGCAGCAAGACGATACTGACAAGGAGGAAGATATAGGCCGTGCGGTTGGCCTTCCACGCTAGACTCTTGAACTTGAGCGAGAACATGGGTATCTCTGCTACTAGCAAGTAGGAGAAGAGCATGACGAGGGCTATCACCAACATCCATCCATAGGGGTTGACGACAACGATGTCGTGCGACCCCAGCACGAGGCCGCCCCAGAAGAGGGCATTAGCGGGGGTGGGGAGTCCGATGAACGAGGAGGTTTGACGCTCGTCGACATTGAACTTGGCCAAGCGCAGTGCTGAGAAGGCTGCCATGAGAAAGGCAACGAAAGGCATGGCGAAAGCGGGCAACATGTCAAGATTCACATCGGCACACTCGCGGAGCCAACTGAAAACCATAGCCGCTGGGGCGAAGCCGAAGGTGATGACATCGGCCAATGAGTCAAGTTCCTTGCCGATGGGAGAGCTTACCTTCAATGCGCGTGCGGTGAGACCGTCGAAGAAGTCGAACACGGCGCCGGCAATAATGAACAGAAAAGCATACAAGTAGATGCCTTCGAAAGCAAACATGGTGGCAACACATCCAGAGAGGAGGTTGCAGCAGGTGATGGTGTTGGGAATGTGCTTACGCATAGTTCTATTGAAGCAAACTTCCTCTCGGGAGTGGGCTTTTTATTTTAACTTAGCAATTACCGTCTGGTTTCCAGTGGTTTTCTGATTCATGGTGACGCATACCTCGGTGCCGAGTGGTAGATATACATCAACACGCGAGCCGAGTTTGATAAAACCGAAATGCTGGTCGATGAAGCACTCCTCGCCAGGCTTGGCATAGGTCACGATGCGACGGGCCATAGCACCTGCGATTTGGCGCACCATTACTTCCTTTCCGTCTGGGGTCTCTACGACTACCATCGAACGTTCATTGTCGGTGCTTGCCTTGGGTAGGAATGCGCGATGGAATTTGCCATTCTCGTGGCGTACCTCCTTAACAACGCCATCTACGGGGTACCAGTTGGCATGCACGTTGAGCGGACTCATGAAAATAGAGAGCATCAAGCGGCGGTCGTGAAAGTAGTCGGGTTCGTCAACCTCCTCAATAACCACAATCTTACCGTCGGCAGGAGCTACTACAATGCCCTCAGTATCTTCGCCGGGGAAACGGCGGGGCGGGCAGCGGAAGAAGTTGACCAACAATAAGTATATCGTGGTACTGAATACGGCATAGAGGATGAATACCCAACGCAAGTCTGGATGGGTGTAGGTGAAATAATAAACTAAAGCATTAGTGAGTAGCCAAACAAAGAGACCTACTGTCAACTGGCGAGTGCCCTCCTGATGGAGGCGTATTTTACGGAGTTTTCGCATAGTATTTTATATGTTTATAACTGCAAATATATACCTATTATGCCAATATTGCAAGAAAATTGGCAATTATTGCAGTCAGAAGGAACTATTTTGAGATATGTACGGGACGTGTGCGGAAAAAATGCAGTGGTGGTATGAATATGTGGAAAACTTTTGGATAAATAATTTGTGGCAAATGATGAAGATTCGTTAGGAATTGTGTAACTTTGAAGCGAATATGGAAATAAAGGAAACAAATATACCTTATCACATACCGGTGATGCTGCACGAGACTGTGGACGGATTAGATATCGCTCCAGGTGGCGTGTATGTCGATATGACATTTGGCGGAGGCGGTCACTCTCGCGAGATCTTGCGCAGGATGGATGCCACGGCGCGTTTGTTTAGTTTCGATCAGGATACCGATGCCGAACGCAATATTGTGGATGACGAGCGCTTCACTTTTGTGCGTAGTAATTTCCGTTATTTGCGCAATTGGATGCGCTATCACGGCGTGGCGCAACTTGATGGTGTACTCGCCGATCTCGGCGTATCGAGTCATCAGTTTGATGAGGGCGAGTTGGGGTTCTCATTTCGATATGATGCTAAGCTCGACATGCGTATGAACCGTCGTGATGGACTCACGGCTGCAGACATCGTCAATACTTACGACGAAGGACGCTTGGCTGAGATATTCTACCTCTATGGCGAACTGCTCAATAGTCGCAAGCTGGCTTCGGTTATTGTCAAGGCACGCACCGTGGCTCCCATCGAGACCACGGGACAGCTTTACGAGACGGTGAAGCGACTCTTCGGTCGCGATCGTGAGAAAAAGGAAATGGCCAAGCTCTTCCAGGCCCTACGCATCGAGGTGAACGAAGAGATGGAAGCGCTGAAGGAGATGCTACAGTCGGCCACCGAACTGCTGCGCCCCGGAGGCCGTCTGGTGGTGCTCACCTATCATTCGCTCGAAGATCGTCTGGTGAAGAACCTCATGAAGACGGGTAATGTCGAAGGCAAGGTGGAGCAGGACATCTATGGAACCAAACCCTCGCCTTACCGAATGGTAGGTAAGGTGGCTGTGGCAAGCCGAGAAGAGCAGGAAGAGAATCCTCGCTCGCGCAGTGCTAAATTGAGAATTGGTGAGAAACGGTAGTGAAAACTGATCAAGGATAAGTAGGAGATGGCTGTAAAAGGAAAGAATAAGAAGAATATAAAATCGTGGTTCGATGGCGATATGCTGCTGAGCCCACTGCTGCAACGTCACTTGGGACTATTCCTTTTGGTGTTTGTGTTGATAGTCGTATATATAGCTAATCGTTATGCCTTTCAGCGTGAGCAGGTGTATATAAAAGAACTGCGAGAAGAACTGAATGATAGGAAGTATGAGGCATTGGCTCGTTCGAGTGAGTTGATGGAGAAAAGTCGCGAGTCAAATATTCAACGTTTCATAAAGGAGCAAGGTAGTGAATTGCAGATTCCTACCAAAGCTCCGGTGGTGATAAAGAAATAACTTTATGCAAAATCCTAAAGATAAGAAAATTATTTCGCGCTACTTTTCTATCATTATCATAATGGTGGCAGTAGGTGTTGCAATCCTGGGAAAGGCCTTGTTTACGATGGTGTTTGAACGTAACTATTGGGAAACGGTGAGGAATCGTTCGATGGTAAGTGGTATCGAAATTCCTGCGCGGCGTGGAAATATCCTTAGCGATGATGGGCAATTGTTGGCCAGTAGTGTGCCGCAATATACACTATTCATGGATTTTTATGTATCTGACAATGATGAAGAACGGCGCATAAATGCACAGAAAAAACGAGATACGCTAATCCTTAACAACTTGAATGTTATCTGTGAAGGACTCCATAGTGTGCTCCCGGATAAGAGCGTTGAGGATTTTAAACGTACTTTTCGTGATGGTATGGCGGCCAAAGACAAGCGCTCTAAGGGATATCGCCATTGGCCGATATACGGGCGTAAACGAATATCGTATGCCCAATACAAGGAAATTACTCGATTGCCTATATTGGGCGAAAATATGGAGGCTATCGGATTGTACACTGAGAGTAATATTGAACGTAAGAAAATCTTTGGTTCATTGGCGCGTCGTACTTTAGGTGACGTCTACGCGAAGGTGGATTCAGCGAAGAATGGCATCGAGTTGGCTTATGACAACTATCTACGTGGAACTTCGGGCGTAGGACATCGGCAGATGGTCAATAGAGAGCGCCTCATTATTGTAGATGAGCCAGCAATTGATGGCAGAGATGTGCAGACCACGCTTAATGTGGAGATACAGGATGTCGCTGAGAAGGCTTTGCTTGATATGCTGCACAAACAGAATACACAATATGGAGGCGATGCACGCACCGGTGTCGTGATCGTGATGGAAGTAGCTACTGGTGATATCAAGGCAATGGTTAATATGAGCCGAGCGGATGATGGTAAGTATTATGAACTTAAGAATCATGCGCTCGCCGATATCCTTGAGCCAGGCTCTACCTTCAAAACGGCTTCGTTATTGGTGGCTCTCGACGATAAGAAGATCAGTATAAAAGACTCTGTGAATGCTTGCCATGGACAATACAAGTTTGGCACTACTACGATGAAGGACCATAACTGGAATAAGGCCAGTGCCTATGGCGTGCTCTCCGTACCGCAAGTGCTGATGTACTCTTCCAATGTGGGTACCGCCCGCCTTATCGACGAGAACTACAGCAAGAATCCTGAGAAGTTTGTTGAGGGTCTTCATCGTATGGGCTTAGCCACTCATTTCCCCTTGTTACCTGGTACGGGAAAACCCGTCATACGCTATCCGAACAAGACTAACTGGTCGAGGACTACCTTGCCATGGATGTCCATCGGCTACGAGACGCAGATAGCCCCCATCAATATCGTGTCGTTCTACAATGCCATTGCTAATGGTGGTACCTTCATGAAACCTCGCCTCGTATCGGCCATCCTCGAGGATGGCCATGTGGTCGAGGAATTCAAGCCTGAAGTGCTCATCGACAACATCGCCTCCAAGCAGGCCCTTGCCGATATTACCACGATGCTCAAGATGGTGGTCAACGAGCCTACGGGCCTCGGCCGACAGGCTGGTTCGACCGACTTCCTTGTGGCGGGTAAGACCGGTACGGCACAGATTGCCTCGGGTGGTCAGCTCACGGGTGGCGGTCACCAACTTTCTTTTTGTGGATTTTTCCCTGCCGACAATCCCAAATACACTTGTATCGTCTCCGTGCAGACCAAGGGTGGCCTCATCTCAGGTGGTGGCGTGGCCGGTGTAGTCTTTGGCGAAATTGCCAAGCGGGTAATGGCTCACGATGTGCGGCGAGATATAAATGAACTGAGTGATTCGACTGCAAGTTTTGTCCCTTCGGTGATGAAAGGTAATATAGCTGCAGCTCGCTATGTGCTCAACCGACTGGATATCTCCACAGAGTGGGATGTGTTGACTCCGTATCGAGAAGGGAAGATGGTGTGGGGTAGTGCTAATAGTCGAGATACTGATGTGTTGCTCTCGGGTATTGCTTTTGAACCGTCACAGGGTAAGGTGCCTAATGTGAAGGGACTTGGAGCTAAAGATGCGGTGTATATGCTTGAGGCTTGTGGCCTTAATGTGCGTCTCTCGGGAAAAGGTAAGGTACGTTCGCAGAGTGTGCTACCCGGAAGTGTGGCGCACAAAGGTCAAACTGTTGATCTGATATTGAAATAGATAAAGTAAAGATACTATGTTACTCGCTGATCTCATTAAAGATGTTCGTGTAGAAGAAATCGTGGGCGATGTGCAGTGCCGTATTGCAGATGTGCATATTGACTCGCGTCGCATAACTGAGGGTAACCTCTTCGTGGCCATGCGTGGAACTCAAGTTGATGGCCACAAGTATATACAGTGTGCCGTTGAGAAGGGAGCGGCTGCCATTGTCTGTGAGAAGTTCCCCGAAAACCTTATAGAAGGGGTGACTTATGTTCGAGTCCTTAATAGTGAGGAGGCTGTTGGCCCCATTGCTACGGCTTTCAATGATTATCCTACCGATAAGGTGAGGCTTATAGGCGTTACGGGTACCAATGGAAAAACCACCATTGCAACTTTGTTGTATAATATGTTTCGTGCAATGGGGTATAAAGTGGGTCTTATTTCTACGGTGTGTAACTATATTGATGATTTAGCTCTTCCTACTGAACATACCACTCCCGATGCAATTACTCTCAATGCGCTATTAGGACGTATGGCTAATGAAGGCTGTAAGTATGTATTTATGGAGGTGAGTTCGCATTCCGTGGCACAACATCGCATTGGTGGCTTGCGCTTTGCTGGTGGTATCTTTACCAATCTTACGCGCGACCATATGGATTATCACAAGACAGTGGATAACTATTTGCGGGCTAAGAAAACTTTCTTCGATTCGTTGTCTAAGGATGCCTTTGTTGTGACCAATGTTGATGACAAGAATGGACTTGTGATGACGCAGAACACGCGTGCTAAAGTCTATACTTACTCGCTTCGTGGATTAGCTGACTTCAAGGGACGTATTCTTGAACATTACTTTGATGGCATGCTGCTTGAGATTAACAATATAGAAGTCTTTGCTCAGTTTATTGGAAGATTTAATGCTAGTAATCTCCTTGCAGTATATGGAGCGGCTTGTCTGTTAGGAAAGCGCCCAGAGGAGGTGCTTACAGTGTTGAGCACTTTGCGCCCTGTGAATGGACGTTTTGACGCACTGCATTCGTCAAAAGGCTATACGGCTATTGTTGACTATGCTCATACCCCCGATGCAATAACCAATGTGTTAAATGCGATTCGTGAGGTTCAAGGTGGAAAAGGACAGGTAATAACCGTTGTCGGTGCTGGAGGAAATCGTGATAGGGGAAAGCGCCCGATTATGGCACAGGAGGCGGTTAAGGGTAGTACGCGGGTGATTATAACGAGTGACAATCCTCGTTTTGAAGAACCCCAAGATATTATCAACGACATGCTTGAAGGCCTCACTCCTGCTCAGCGTTCCAATGTGCTTGCCATTGTGGATCGTCGTGAAGCTATTCGTGCGGCTTGCATGTTGGCCGAGAAGGGGGATGTCATTCTCGTAGCAGGTAAGGGGCACGAGACTTATCAGGATGTGCAAGGAGTAAAATTGCACTTTGACGATAAAGAAGTGCTGCGTGAAGCATTTGGATTCTAAATAAAAATAAAAAGAAGAGGGGTAATAATCATTACACCTCTTCTTTGTTAATAATAGCTTTATTTTTTTGTTGCAATCACCTGATTCCCATGTCTGATGCTTATCTTTGAATAGCGATCCCAACCAATTTCGTTGAGACCCTTCTCGTAGAATGCTTGTAGTTTTTCGAACTTGTATTCGTAGTTCTCGGGGCGTCCTAAAGTAATGGTGTGGTTACCTACTCGGGGTATCAGTTCAATCTCTCCTTGTTGAGTTACGTGGATTTGCTCTATTTGGGCATTCCAAAAGTCGTTCTCTTGAAGGTATTGGGCAAGGGGTAGTAGATCTTTTTTTGCATACTTGCGAGTAATGTGTCCGGTTGCTATCGGAATATATACAGCTTTGGCAATATCCTCTATGATTTCTCCATCTTTGTCAAGATAGTAGCTGTCATAGTTGTTTGATAGTATGCGCAGAATAGGGCGTCTGCAAGTGACCTCCACGACTACAATCCCGTTTATTGTCTTGTAACATTCGCAGGATGATATGAGTGGAGAGTTCTTTAAATGTTTCTCGATAGCTCGAAGACTTATCTTATCGAGCGGTTGCCCAGTGGGGTCAAGATTACTTTTGGCAAGCATAGACGTGATGTCTTTCGTGGTCATATATCCAGTCTTAAGGCTGTCTCGAATTTCTAGTCGTACGCCTTTGCATATTTCCCCCTCAGGTCTGTAGCAAAAGGATATTGCAGCAAACGCGATGTAACTGATTGACAAAATGAGTATAATCAGTGTAAGTATCTTCTTCATGCTTCTTTTAGAATGTTTGTTATCTGTGCGGAAAAATTCTCAATGTCGCCTGCTCCTAAGGTTACGAGTACATCTATTTCGTTCTTTTTCGCTTCGACAAGGGCTGGGACTTCTTCTTTTTTAATCAGTAACTTTTGTACTTGTGGAGCAAGGTGGTCATAGATGAGTTCGCTGGTCACTCCTGGTATAGGTTCTTCTCGTGCGGGGTAGATGTTGGTGAGGATAACCTCATCAAAGAGCGACAGACTCTCGGCGAATTCATGGTAGAAGTCTTGCGTGCGTGAATAAAGATGTGGCTGGAATATAGCCGTTATCTTACGTCCTGCATACAACTCGCGTATGGAGCGCGCGCTTTGGCGTATCTCTGCAGGGTGATGGGCATAATCACTAAGGTATACCTTTGAAGTGCTCTTTAGCTTGAAATCAAAACGGCGTTCTACTCCTCGGAAACTTGACATGTTTTGACGCAGTTCCTCTTCTTTGACACCGCATAACCAAGCTATTGCCATGGCGGCAACGCCATTGTCTATGTTGACGCTGAGGGGAACTCCCAATTGAATGTCTTTTATAATGCCTTCGGGATGTATGAAGTCAAAAAAGATTTCTCCATTGCCGATGCGAATGTCTTGGGCATGGAAATCTCCTTTCTCTCGAGAATAACTATATACACGTACTCCTTCTTTTATTCGCGGAGTGATTTCTAACCCTTCATGTATGATGAGTGCACCATTAGGTTGTATGAGTGATGTGTACTTTTCAAAACTTTCCCAATAGGCCTCAGGAGTTCCGTAAATGTCCAAATGGTCAGGGTCTGTAGAGGTGATAGCTGTTATGTAAGGTGAGAGTTGGTGGAATGAACGGTCATACTCATCAGCTTCGATGACTACATAATCGCTCTTGTCGGATAACAATAGATTGGTCCCGTAGTTCTGTGATATGCCGCCTAGAAAAGCCGTAGCTCCGATGTGTGAATTGTAAATCAAGTGTGCTGCCATGGATGAGGTCGTTGTCTTTCCGTGTGTTCCGGCTACACAGAGCCCTTTGCGGCTGCGGGTAATGGTGCCCAATACTTGTGCGCGTTTTTGTATTTCATAACCTTGTTCGCGAAACCATGTGAATTCACTATGGTTTTGTGGTACAGCAGGTGTGTATACAACCAAGGTATGTGTCTTGTCTTTGCAGTTCTCGGGAATCAATGAGATATTGTCCTCGTAATGGATGGAAGCTCCTTCTGTGTTGAGACGTTCGGTTAGCTCGCTTGCTGTACGATCATAGCCTGCGACAAATTTACCCAATGAAAGGAAGTAGCGTACCAAAGCACTCATGCCAATGCCTCCGGCACCGATGAAGTATACAGATTTGATAGTATCAATATTCATGTGATGGTTTCCTTGTAGAGTGGTTTATAAATAATGTGTAAAGGTAGTGCAAAAAAATGATTAAGCGAAGATGAGAACCTGCAATTTGCATTGTAAATGTATAAATAGTTTTACTCCGTTGGTCTTTGTTAATTATTTTAGTATCTTCGCACAGGATTTAATGTATGTGAATTCTTTTGTTTGGAATGTTGCAAAATAAATTATCTGTATGGATTTTTTGAATCGAATATTTCGTGGCGACAAGGTGGTGTGGATTGTGTTCTTGTTGTTGCTACTTGTTTCTGTCGTGGAGGTGTTTAGTGCGGCGAGTATGCTGACTTATGGCAAAAACAACTACTTGTGGGCCATACGTGGGCATAGTGTAAATCTTTTATTAGGTTTTTTTGTGGTGTATGTACTTCATCTATTTCCCTATCGTTTTTTTAAGGCTGTTCCATTGGTCCTGGTGCCAGTGTCTATTGCTATGTTGGTTTGGGTGTTGTTGAAGGGTGCGGATGTCAATGATGCGGCTCGATGGATAGATCTCGGATTCATCACTATCCAACCCTCGGAGTTGGCTAAGGTGGGTGTGATTATGGGAACAGCGCTTATCCTTTCTCGTATGCAGACCGAAGATGGTGCTCTTCCGAATGCAATGAAATGGATTTTATGGATGACGGGCATTGCCTGTGGATTGATTGCACCAGAGAACCTCTCTACAGCAGTGCTGCTCTTCGGTGTAGTTCTCATCATGATGTATGTGGGGCGTATTCCTTTTAGACAGTTAGGCAAGCTAATGTTAGTGTTGGTTGCTGCTGGCTCTCTATTTTTAAGTGTTTTACTCTTTGTTCCCAGCAAAACGTTGGAAAAGATTCCCGGCCTTAATCGTTTGACCACGTGGCAAGCGCGCATACATCGTTTCGGTAAGTCTGAAGTCGTTCCTGCAACAGAATTCAAGGTTACGAATGAGAACTATCAAGAGACACATGCTAAGATGGCTATTGTGTCGAGTAATGTTATTGGACGTGGACCAGGTAATTCCGTAGAACGGGATTATTTGCCTCAAGCATATTCTGATTTCATTTTCGCAATTATTATTGAAGAGTTAGGTTTGGCAGGAGGTGCATTTGTTCTATTGCTTTATATCTTCTTGCTTGTGCGAGCGGCTAAGATTGCTCAACGATGTAAAGGCTATTTTCCCGCTTTTCTTGTTATGGGCTGTGCGTTGATGCTTGTGGCACAAGCTATGCTTAATATGATGGTTGCAGTAGGGCTTTTCCCTGTAACAGGACAGCCCTTGCCGCTTATAAGCCGTGGTGGTACCTCTACAATCATTAACTGCGGTTACATTGGTATGATACTCAGTGTGAGCTACTATACTGAGAAGGCGAACCGCGATGCTCAATTGGCGGAAGAGGAGAGTACAGAGGAGGATATTCCTGAAATATTGAGAGAGGGAAGTGCAATGTAAATATTTAGAGCTATGAATAACGAAAACCTCAGATTAATAGTTAGTGGTGGTGGTACTGGTGGACACATCTTTCCTGCTCTATCGATAGCGAATGCTGTAAAGGCAAAATGTCCTAAAGCAGAGATTCTCTTTGTAGGAGCAGAGAATCGTATGGAGATGCAGCGTGTACCTGCTGCAGGGTATAATATTATAGGCCTGCCCGTGAGTGGCTTCGATCGCAAGAATATACTGAATAATATTTCCGTGTTGTGGCGTTTGATGAAGAGCCGTCGTAAGGCGCGGCGTATTATCCGCGATTTCGCTCCACATGTGGCTGTTGGTGTAGGTGGCTATGCTAGTGGACCTACATTGAAAGAGGCTGGTGCAATGGGGATCCCTACATTACTGCAAGAGCAGAATTCCTATGCCGGAGTCACCAATAAATTGTTGGCAAAGCAGGCCAATTGTATTTGTGTGGCCTATGAAGGGATGGAACGTTTCTTCCCGAAGGATAAGATCAAACTTACGGGCAATCCTGTAAGACAAAACCTCCTCGATGCGAAAATTACGCACGAAGAGGCTATTTGTTCGTTTGGTCTTGATCCAAAGAAGAAAACTGTGCTCATCGTAGGTGGAAGCCTTGGGGCCCGTACACTCAATGAGAGTATGATTGGCGCATGGGAAAGACTCAAAGAAGCAGATGTTCAATTCATCTGGCAAACAGGAAAATATTACTACGAACAGATTACAGAACAATTGAGTGGGCGTGAGTTGGATAATGTACATGTGTGCGACTTTATTAGTAGCATGGATGCTGCTTATGCTGCTGCTGACCTTGTGATCTCGCGTGCTGGGGCAGGGTCTATTTCTGAGTTTTGCTTGTTGGGAAAAGCGGTAGTACTTGTTCCTTCACCTAATGTGTCGGAAGATCATCAAACGAAGAATGCACTTGCACTTGTCAACAAAGAGGCTGCACTTTATGTCAAGGATGCAGATGCGGTAAACGAATTGATTCCCCTTGCGCTCAATGTAGTAAAGGATGATGCAAAGTTGGCAGGATTGAGTGCCAATATCTTGACAATGGCGTTTCACCATTCAGCAGAAGTTATTGCCGATGAGGTGATAGCGTTGGCAACAAAGTATAAAGAGAAATTAAATAAATAGACTTCTATGATACGCAAGTTGCTACAGTCTTTGGGTGATTACCTATTACTGATGTGTCGTACGTTCACTCGTCCGCAGCGTAGTCGTATCTTTTTGCAACAATATGTACGGGAGTTTTATCAACTGGGTTACAACTCACTGTTCATTGTCATTCTGATGTCGTTTTTCATCGGGGCATTGTTGTGTGTCCAAATTAAGATTAATATTTGGTCGCCATGGATGCCTCGATTTACTATTGGCTATGCCATGCGTGAGGTTATACTGCTTGAGTTTGCTTCAAGTATAATATGCATTATATTGGCAGGTAAAGTGGGATCAAATATTGCTTCAGAGATCGGAACAATGCGTGTGACGCAACAAATAGATGCACTTGATGTGATGGGTGTGAACTCGGCTAACCATATTCTTCTGCCCAAGATATTGGCAATGCTAAGTGCCATTCCGTTGCTGGTGACCTTTAGTATCGCCTCTGGTTTTATTGGAGCCTATGTGGTGTGTTGGTTGGGAGGCTTCCTTTCGTTAGGAGACCTTACTTATGGCTTACAGCATTGCTATGAAGGATGGCATCTTTGGTCGGGATATGTCAAATCTTTTGTATTCGCTTTTATTATTGCGAGTGTGAGTGGATACTTTGGTTACACGGTTCGTGGAGGTAGTATTGAAGTCGGTAGGGCTGGAACAAACTCGGTGGTAGTAAGTAGTGTGCTGATACTCTTTACGGATCTTGTATTAACAAACCTCTTGATGGGATGATAACTATTACTGATATACACAAACATTTTGAAGACCAAGAGGTGCTTCATGGTATCAGCGCGACCTTTGAGGCTGGTAAGACCAATCTGACTATCGGCCGTAGTGGCTCAGGTAAAACGGTTCTATTGCGTTGCATTGTAGGTTTGCTTACTCCCAATCAAGGTCAAGTGCTATACGATGGACGAGATATTCATTGTCTTAATAAGCATGAAGGTGCTCTGCTCCGCCAGGAAATGGGTATGTTGTTTCAAGGAGCAGCTTTGTTTGATTCGATGGATGTGCTTCACAATGTACTCTTCCCTTTGGAGATGTTCTCTCCCAAGACCTATAACGAACAGTTGCAACGAGCTCGCTTCTGTCTTGATCGTGTGGGGCTGATTGATGCAGGGAATAAGATGCCCTCCGAGCTCAGCGGAGGTATGCAGAAACGTGTAGCCATAGCCCGTGCCATTGCTTTGGAACCGCGTTATCTGTTCTGTGATGAACCTAACTCGGGACTTGATCCTATATCGTCTCGCCTTATTGATCAACTTATCAGTGACATTACTCATGAGTATGGTATCACAACCATTGTGAATACCCATGATATGGGGTCAGTGCGTGGCATTGGCGAACAAGTGCTCTTTATTCACGAGGGACGGGCTGAATGGACGGGAACGGGTGACACTATTGATCAAACGGATAGTGTGCACTTGCGAGAATTCCTCAATCATGTATAGTATGTGTATGAAAAGTCGCAATGGTATTTTCGTATATCCACTAATATAACTACTTTTGTCCAATATTTACAAGACTATGAGTAAAACCACAGATAAAAAGGAACAGGAGAATAAGCAGGTCAAGGATACGCTGATTCTCTTATTTGTCAATCTTGCAGCAATGTTTGCCGTTGTGGCGGTTGCGGTGTTCATAACTTTTCGTTGCATAAACAATTATACTGAGCATGGAGTGGCTCTTATCGTGCCGGATGTTACTGGCTTGGAGGAGGCTGATGCGATGAGTGAACTGACTCAGCATGACTTCGTGGGCGTGGTGAGCGATCATGTGTACGTCAAGGGTGTTGCTTCTGGCGAGATTATATCCCAACGTCCTGTGGCTCAGGCTAAGGTGAAACGTGGCCGTAAGGTCTATCTTACGGTGAGTTCAGGTAATCAACCTATGATAGCCATTCCTGATATTGCAGATAATAGCTCACTACGTCAAGCGGAATCGCGTCTTCGGGCAGCGGGCTTCAAATTAGCCCCTAATGACACGATTAAAGGTGATTTAGATTGGGTATATGAAGTACGCTACAAAGGTCGTGAGTTACAGAATGGAGAGTTGGTGCCTGAAGGAGCAGAGCTAACGCTGGTGATCGGTGGTGGTGACAAGATGGAGGCTGAGACGTTGGTTGCCCCGACAGTGGAGGATGGTTGGTTTTGATCTTTTGATATGCTTGCAGATACCGGAATGAACTGGACCGACGATATGGAAGACCTCTTGGGTGAGGGTATTGACCTTGACACCACAACAAGCGACGATACGGAACTCTATGAGCATTTTCGTGTAGTCGCCGACAAGGGGCAAGAGTTGGTGAGGGTTGACAAGTTTCTTATGGATCATTTGCCCCATGCCTCACGCAATCGCATACAGAAGTCTGCTGAAGCGGGATGCTTGCATGTAAATGGCAAGCCAGTGAAGAGTAACTATCGTGTGAAACCACGTGATGTCGTGACCATCATGATGGATCGTCCCCGCATGAGTAATGACATAGAACCTGAGGATATCCCGCTTAATATCGTTTACGAAGACGACGACCTCATGGTCATCAATAAGCCTGCAGGCATGGTGGTACATCCCGGTTGTGGCAATTATCATGGCACACTGGTAAACGCCATCGCATGGCACCTGCGTGACAACCCAAACTATGACCCCAACGATCCTGGTGTGGGACTTGTGCATCGCATCGACAAGGATACCTCGGGACTTCTCGTCGTTGCCAAGACCCCCGATGCTAAGACAGCATTGGGCATACAATTTTTCAACAAAACAACCAAGCGCCACTACAATGCCCTCGTATGGGGAGCACTAAAGGAGGATGCCGGAACTATACGTAGTCAGATAGCCCGTAACCCGCACGACCGCCTGCAGATGGCTGTCTTTACCGATCCCGCCATAGGCAAGCACGCTGTGACGCACTATAAGGTGTTGGAGCGCATAGGCTACGTTACCCTCGTGGAGTGTATTCTAGAGACAGGACGTACACATCAGATACGTGTGCATATGAAGCATCTCGGGCATCCGCTTTTCAATGACGAACGCTACGGCGGCAACGAGATCCTTAAAGGAACCACCTCGGGGACGTATCGTAAGTTTGTGTCCAACTGCTTTGACGCCTGTCCTCGCCAAGCACTACATGCTCGCACCCTTGGCTTTGTGCACCCTCGTACGGGCGAAGAGATGTTTTTTACTTCCGAGCTCCCCGCCGATATGGTTGCTCTGCTCGATCGTTGGCGTACTTATGTGGCGGGTAGGGCAGAGGGATGAAATCCCATTGCAGATTCCCATGGATAAGTTGAGCCTCTTGTCTGGATTTTTTCATGGGCATGACAATTTTTTTTCATAGTAGTGAAAATATTTTTTCATAGGCTTGAAAAAATGTTATCGCAGGCTTGAAAAAACGAGTAGAACGAACGAATGTAAGTAAAAAAGTTTGTGTACATTTGCATGAGAGATACGAATCTTTTTTTTGATAACATTATGAAAAAACACTTTTTGATATTTTCAATTGCCGCAGCAACTTCAATGTTTGCTGCTTGTGATGAACAATATGATCCCAATGCTTTGGTTCAACAAGAGTCTGAGATGTTGGTAGATGCTTATCGCACTCCTTCCTTTGCCGAGCCCGACAAGTCGACACTACTCAATGGAACACCTGCTGCAAATTTGAAGGCAATCTTCAATTCTACGGGTTCCAAAGTCATCAACTCAATGGGGCGCGGCATGGTGATTACTGAAGCAGAGTATCAAGAGATAGCTGACTTTACGACTAAACTCGTGGGCAGCGACAAGCCGCAAACCACGATGTATCAAACGATATTCAATTGGATTGTGAATAACGTGCGATACAATCACACCAATGTTAATTATTCTAACGATCCCTATGCGGTGTTCAAGAATAGGATATGCGTGTGCCAAGGATACTCCAACTTGCTCGTCGTGATGTGCTACTCGCAGGGCATTCCTGCTGTAGTGGTCAACGGGCTTATAAATGGTATGGGACATGCATGGGCATATACCTGTCCTGGTGGTAATTGGATCGTAAGTGATCCTACCAATAACGGATCTTGGCCGATGAATGATCTCTCCAAGTATACGCACCTTGTACCTAGAGATGCCGATGTGGAACTCTTTTTCGATGATGTCGCTGTGTATCGCTACAATGACTACTCGCTCAATGTAGATAGAGTGACGGCCAAGGAGAATCCCTTAGTAGTACCCTATAGTGCTGGTGGGTTTGTTATCAACTCTTTTAATCCTACAGTGGCTCTGCCCGAAGAGATAGCAGAGGTGTATATCGGAGAAAATATTAAGACCTTCGGTGAAACCTATGATATGAAACTCAAAATCAGCAACTATGGAAAGTATTTGCAGGCAATCCACGTGGACGAGAAGAATCCCTACATGCTGAGCCATAAGGGTATTGTATACCGTAAGAATGGTGATGAGAAGCAACTCTACTACATCCCCGGTGGAGCTGAGTATTTGGAGTTTCTCCCCATGGAGAAGGTGGAAAAAGAAACTGTTAAGGACCACCCAAATGTGAAAGTTATATATTTCCCTGAAGGCTGTAAATCATTCTCGGCATCAGCGATTGAGAAGTGTCCCAAGTTGGAGCGTGTATACATTCCCGTGGATGCAACATTCCCTAGCAATGCACTTTACAATTGTCCCAAGAATGTGGAGGTTATCCGTGGTAGCGTGCCCAGCAGTATCAAGCATGTGACGATGTAAACAAACTAAATATAAATCCCTACTAATGAACTTAAACAAACGTACTATAGCTGTCGTTGCCGGTGGTGACTCTGGCGAATACGAAGTATCACTACGTAGCGCTGAGGGTATTTCCTCATTCTTGGATAAGGAGCGCTATATCGTTTATACAGTCATCATACGTGGAACGGACTGGAATGTGCAGTTTCCCGATGGTACTACTGTACCTATTGATCGCAACGACTTCAGCTTTACCTTTAATGGTGAACATGTGACATTCGATTATGCTTATATCACCATTCATGGTACACCTGGCGAGAATGGCCTCTTGGGGAGTTACTTTGAACTTATCCACATGCCGTACTCCACTTGCCCGCCATTGATTTCTGCAATGACGTTCAATAAGTTTGTTCTCAATCAATATTTGCGTAGTTTGGGTGTACGTGTAGCCGATTCATTGACCCTGCGCCGTCAGGATGTTATCACCACTGATGATGTGGTGAAGGCTGTTGGCTTACCCTGCTTTGTGAAACCGACATGTGGTGGCTCTAGTTGTGCAACAACTAAAGTGAAGGCTCCCGAGGATTTATTGCCTGCTGTTGAGGCCGCTTTTGGTGAGGCTGATGAGGTGATGATTGAGGCTTTCATGCAGGGTACTGAAATTACTTGCGGATGTTATAAGACGCGCGAGAAGAGCGTGGTATTTCCCATCACCGAGGTGGTGGCTCATAACGAGTTCTTTGACTACGATGCGAAGTATAATGGTCAGGTGGAAGAGATTACTCCTGCCCGCATTGATGAGGGCATTGCCGAGCGTGTGCGTACGCTCACCTCATTGCTCTACGATATATTGCGTTGTCATGGCATCATCCGCATCGATTATATCATTACCGAGGGTGATAAGTTGAACCTGCTGGAGATTAACACTACACCCGGCATGACTTCTACCAGCTTCATCCCTCAGCAGGTGCGTGCCGCAGGGCTTGACATTAAGGATGTGTTGACAGAGATTATCGAGGAAAGTTTTGCATAAAGGCTTCTTCTCTAGATGATAGAAGAAACAGCCACTCCGTTCGAAGTGGCTGTTTCTTTACATAATGAACGATGTGGAGAGCTCCTTCCATCCATCGCTGAGTGCTTGCATTGAGGGGAATAAGAGGTCGGCTCCTTCGTCTGTGAGCACGTTGTCGGGCAGTGGCCCAGTGTTGACTGCTATGGTGAAGATACCTGCAGCTTTAGCAGCACGTATACCAAGCGGGGCATTCTCTACGACGATACATTCTTCGGGCGTGAGTCCTCCCTTCTGCATACCCATCAGGTAGGGCTCAGGGTCGGGTTTCCCATGCTTGACATCGAAGGCCGTGACCATAAGCTCGCGACGGAAAATATCGGGGAAGTGGTGGTTGAGTCGATCAAGTAATGATACTTGGCCTGAGCCGGTAACGATTAGTATCATAACCCCTTGCTCATTGAGTTGACGTAGCAGAGACAGAGCGCCAGGCATGGGCGCGGCAGGGGGAAACGTATTAAATATGTCTGATTTGACCTTGTAGATTTCTGCCACATGCTCTTCACTAACTTCTTGCCCATGTTGGCGACGACTCACGAGATTTACCGTAGAGGCGCCTGTGCGGCCTTCGTGCATGTATACCTCCTCTTCGGGAAGGTTGTAACCAAACTGTGCCATTGCGTGATGCCATGCCTTGGCATGATAGGGCATGGAGTCGTAGAGCACTCCATCCATATCGAAGAGGACAGCACGAAGGCGCAGGGGTAACCCTTGCGCCTTCGTGCTATTTATGTCTTTTTTTTGCATATGTACTAGATGTTCTAGATTCTCTAGATATTCTAGGAATTTGATATTAACCAAGACGCGCCTTGATAGCTTCGGTCTCAGCTTCATAACCAGGCTTGCCAAGGAGGGCAAACATGTTACGCTTGTAGTCCTCTACTCCGGGTTGGTCGAAGGGGTTTACACCGAGTACATAGCCGCTTATACCACAACCCTTCTCGAAGAAGTAGAGCAATTGACCGATGTAGTACTCGTCCAGCTTGGGCATTACAATGCGGAGGTTGGGTACGCCGCCATCAACGTGTGCTAGGAGTGTGCCAAGTTCGGCCATCTTGTTCACTTCGTCGACGTGCTTGCCGGCGAGGAAGTTGAGGCCGTCGAGGTTCTTCTCGTCGGTGGGTACTACGAGGCTGTGGTTGGTGTTCTCTACAGAGATGACGGTCTCGAAGATGGTGCGCTCGCCTTGCTGGATCCACTGGCCCATAGAGTGGAGGTCGGTAGAGAAGTCTACTGATGCTGGGAAGATACCCTTGTTCTCCTTACCCTCAGACTCTCCGTAGAGTTGCTTCCACCACTCTGACACGTAGTGGAGTTTGGGTTGGTAGTTGACGAGGATTTCAATCTTCTTGCCGTCGGCATAGAGGGCGTTACGTGTAGCTGCATATACGGCAGCGATGTTCTCCTCGAAGGGGACCTCGGGAGCGGTAGCTGCCTCCATGTCGGCAGCACCCTTCACGAGAGCCTTGATGTCGAAGCCTGCGATAGCGATGGGGAGCAAGCCCACGGGAGTGAGGACCGAGAAACGGCCACCCACGTTGTCGGGGGTGATAAAGCTCTTGTAACCCTCGTTGTCTGCAGTTGTGCGTGCCGCGCCACGCTTGGCGTCGGTAACGGCAACGATAACCTTGCGTGCTACCTCGATGCCACGCTGGTCCTCGCACTGTTTCTTGAGCAGACGGAAGGCGAGAGCGGTCTCGGTAGTGGTTCCAGACTTAGAGATATTGATAACACCAAACTTCTTGTCCTTGAGGAACTCGGTGAGTTCGAAGAGGTAGTCTTCGCTGATGTTGTGACCAGCGTAGATAATAGCAGGGCTATCACCCTTGAGATAGCAGTGGAAGTTGTTGCTCAAAGCCTCGATTACAGCACGTGCACCAAGATAGCTACCACCGATACCAGCCACTACTACCACATCACAGTTAGCACGCAATGTATCTGCTGCAGCCTGAATGTCGTCGAGGTGCTCCTCGGTAATGCTTGAGGGGAGGTGAAGCCAACCCAAGAAGTCGTTACCAAGACCTGTACCCTTCTCGAGCATCTCTAATGCTTCCTGTACCTTAGGAGCGTATGCCTTAACAGCTCCTTCTGCGATAAAACCTGCGGTCTTATCAATGTTCAAACTAATGTTCTTCATATTACACCTTTTTTATGTTTATTATCTTATTGAATCTGTCAACAACTTAATCTCTATCACAGGTGAGATACGCTCATAAAGGATGTTATATACAGCATCGACGATA
>JAZONP010000131.1:0-25049 GCA_045654565.1 Bacteroidaceae bacterium | reverse complement strand
CTGCTACCTACTGAGGGTACGAGGGCAGCGTCGGCCTGCAGCTCACCGTCGATCTTGAGGTCGGGAGCGAGCTCCTTGGCGAGGCGGAGAGCCTCAGTCACCTTGTCTACACACTCGTGCTTAGCCGAGCCCTTGGTAGAGAAGCTGAGCATAGCTACGCGGGGATCTTCGATGCCTGCCACGGCGCGAGCGGTCTCGGCACAGCATACGGCAATCTGTGAGAGCTGTGCAGCATCGGGCACGGGAGTCACGGCGCAGTCACCCATGATGATGACACCATTCTCGCCATACTGAGGAGTCTGAGTGATCATTACGAATGCACCTGATACGCAGCTGATGCCGGGAGAGGTCTTGATAATCTGCAATGCGGGGCGCAGCACGTTACCCGTTGTGTTCTCGGCACCGGCAAGCTGACCGTCGGCGTCACCAGCCTTGATGATGAGGCATCCGAGGTAGAGGGGATTTACGACGAGCTTCTGAGCCTCCTCGTAGGTCATGCCCTTCTTCTTGCGGAGCTCCACGAGAAGGTTGGTATACTCCTCCTTCTTGGCGTGGTTCTCGGGGTCGATGATGGTTGCCTTACCGATGTGGGTGAGACCCCACTCGGCAGCGAGGCCGTTTACTTTGTCGGGGTTACCGATAAGGATGATGTCGGCTACCTCATCGGCAAGAAGGCGGTCGGCTGCTCTCAATGTACGCTCCTCGGTTGCTTCGGGGAGTACGATGCGCTGCTTATTGCTCTTAGCGCGCGCAATGATTTGACTTAACAGATCCATGTTAGTACCTTGTTTTATAGTTTGTGATTGGTATAATATCTTAAATTATCCTACAAAGGTAGGGCTTTAATTTTTAAATAAGGAATATTTACCTGAAAAACTTGCCTATAAAGGGTAGTTGCTTCAGCGGCAGGTCGCGTTTGATGGCGTAGGCTACGAAGAATATTAGCAACAAGGTGTTGGCACCCATGCGTAGCCAGGGGTTCTCGAAGGGGAGTGCCTGCGACGCGGCAAAGAGTCCCAAGGTAAGGGCGAAGTAGATGAGAATGCCCTTCACGTCGTAGGCGATGGGGTGGTAGTGCTGCCCGATGAAGTAGGAGAGGAGCATGGCGGTGCCATACCCTGCTACACCACCCCAGGCACAAGCAATATAGCCGTAGCGAGGCACAAAAATGATGTTGACGGCCAGGAGCACTACGCAGGCGATGACCGACATGATGGCTCCCCAGTGGGTCTTGTCGTCGAGCTTGTACCAGAAGGAGAGGTTGAAGTAGATGCCCATGAAAATCTCGGCCATCATGACGATGGGTACCACGCGCAGGCCTTCCCAATAGGTGCTGCCCACGAGGTACTTGAAGAGATCCATATAGAACACGACCACGAGGAAGGCCAGGAGGGTGAAGATGACAAAGTACTTCATCGTCACGGCGCAGGTGGCGTCCTGGTCCTTGTCGCGGCTCTTGTTGAACACGAAGGGCTCGTAGGCATAGCGGAAGGCTTGCAACAGGATGGCCATGATCATGGCGATCTTCACGCAGGCACCATAGATGCCGAGTTGTACCTCACCTTCGGCACCAGGGAGGATGAAGAGGTAGGTGATCTTGTCGGCCACCTGGTTGAGGATGCCGGCGATGCCGAGCACGAGGATGGGCATGGCATAGCGTAGCATGCGGCGTGCCAGCTGGCGGTCGAAGCCATAGGTGAGTCCCTTCAGTTCGGGTAGGAAGCCGAGCGTGATGCTGGCCGTACAGATGAGGTTGATGATGAAGATGTAGCCTACGCTATACTCGGGGTCGTACCATCCCATCCACTCGGGGTGTGAGGCGTGGAGCAAGGGGGCGGCGAGGAAGATGAAGAGGTTGAGCGAAATGCTCATTACGATGAAGGACATCTTGAGCGTGACAAATTTGACCGCACGACCCTGCTGTCTGAGGTGGGCAAACATGATGCTCTGCACAGCATCGATGGCCACGATGGTGGTCATGCAGGCGATGTACTCGGGGTGGTCGGCATAGCCCATGAGGGCACTCAAGGGGGCATTGAACACGAGGGTCAGCACGGCAAACGCCACGGCCACGAGGGTCGCCAGCCACAGTACGGTGCCATAGACCTTGCGCGGCTCCTCGCCCTCCTTGGTACTGAAGCGGAAGAGCGTGGTCTCCATGCCGAAGGTGAGCAGCACGAGCAGCAGCGCCGTGTAGGCATACACGTTGGTCACTACACCGTAGCCACCGCTCTCGGCAGTGATCTTGATTGTGTAGAGAGGTACGAGCAGGTAGTTGAGAAAGCGCCCCACGATGCTGCTGATGCCGTAGAGGGCGGTATCCTTGACGAGAGATTTGAGTTCTTTGCCCATAGTATAATCTTCTGTTTTTTTACGTGTTGTGGTTGTTATGTTTATGTTATTCTGCTACGCTCAGTCGTTGACTTTTTGCAGTAGCTACAAACTCGGGGGCATACATGCATTGTATGGTGCTTACGCCGCACGAGTAGTCGCCCGACTGGTTCACCCACAGGTCGCAGTTGATGAGATATCTGCCTTTGCTGAGTCGATAGATATAGTATACGTTTCTGGTGTTTTCTATGCTTTGGTAGTAGCATACACCATCATTGTAGGCATAGCCTGAGCGGGTGCTCCTGGGCTCAAGCGATGCGGGGCGCTGTAGGCTCAGCTCCACGTACTCCATGTCGCGGTCTGCGGTGAAATGGACTTGTATCCTTACATGGTCTCCCTTCGTTAGTTGGGTAGCGTCGCTTATGGGGATCAGTCTTTCTCCGTCGCTAATCTGCTCTACTTTGTAGTATTTGATGCCGAGTGATAATCCTGTTCCTGTAGACTCAACCTTATCGGCATTCTCGTAATATTGCCACGTCATGGCTCCCCAGGAGGGTGAGTTGGTCTGTTTTTCGAGACTTACCTTGGCGAGCGAGGGGAGTATCTCCTTGGCTGTCCACGTTTGCTGTATGAGGCCGAGCTTGCCGCTTGGCGTGTGTTGGATTCTCTTGTCGCCAACCTTCACGTCCATGTTGCTCTCTTCGATGAACGAGTGGGGTGTGGCAATAATCAAGGCGTGTATGGCCTGTGCCGTTGTGACAGAGCTATTCCAACGGGTCGACTGCTTCTGCTTGAGCAGCCACTGTTGCATGCGGGCAATGATGTCGGCGGGTTGCTGTAGTTGGACGAATGCTTCGATGAGTAGCGCTTGTGTAGCTGTAGCATTGGAGTCCCAACCCCAGCTCCACCCCCATCCGTGTGTGTTGTCGCGCCAGTAGATACCCATCTCGTCGCTGCTCAATGCCGATTCGTTCACTACCTTGGCTATCTCTTTTGCCTTCTTCGGCTTGTTGAGGCGTATGAGCGTGAGCATACGCAGTGCTTTCTGCGTCAAAGTGCCATGGGTGGCTTTCTCTTTGAACAGCAGCTTGGTGTAGTGCTTATAGGCCGCGCCATGTGAGCGGTCAAAGGATATCTCGGGGAAAAGACTGCGCGCATAGAGATAATATAGCTGGTGGCTGTATAGCCTCTTGGGCTTCTTCTCCATCTCACGGAATTCCTCCTGGTATGTGCTGTCAAGGTAGTGGACGCCGCGGGTCATCATGGTGTAGAGTGAGTCTTTCTTTGTGATGCTGATGCACCCCATCGCCTTGAGCTCGCCCAAGCCCTTGATGATGAGCAGGGTGGTGTAGGGGTCGCTGTCAAAGCCCTCCATCCATGCCCATCCGCCGTCGGAGCTCTGTGCTTGATGGAGGCGGCTGAGCAGGTCGTGCTGTAGTATGCTCAGGCTGTCGCGACAGAAGAAGTCGCCATGTGCTTCTACCTCGGGTGCATGATCGATGAGGTATTGGCTCATCGCTACGGCATAATAGCGATGGAAGAGTCGCTCGTTTGAGGGGTTTTCTTCTTTGGCGAGTGTGGGTAAGGCTTCGATGGCATACCATATCGGGTTGGATACGACGTCAAGTCTCAGGCTCTTGTGCTCTAGGGTGTTGGAACGATTGTTCTTTAGCGTCTCGAATACAAACTCACGTTTCTCAGAACCGTTGGTGTAGAGTGCCATGGTCTCGGTCACGAGGGTGCGTCGAGGGAGTATGATGATCTCTCCCAACTCGCCGTCGCTATGACTCTCGGTGTGTGCGGTGATGCGATAGGTTAGCGAGGTGGCTCCGTCGGGCACCATGAAGGGGAATGACAATGCTGTGCTGCTCTCGCCATTCACGACTATCGTCTTGGTGTAGTGTCTGTCATTGAAGGTCAGCTTGACCTTGGCCTCCACGCGCTTGTTGTCGTTGTTGGTCACCTTGGCAGTGAAATAGCATGAGTCGCCCTCGTAAAGGAAACGCGGCACATTGGGCTGCACCATGAGCATCTTCTTGGTGACGAAGCTGTGCTCCAACTGTCCATACTTCACATCTTGGGTGTGGGCGATGCCCTTCACATGCCACTCGCTAAAGAGGTCGGGAGCGGTGAGGGTGAAGGTGGCTTGCCCCTGCTCGTCGGTACGTAGTGCCGGTAGGAAGAGTGCCGTATGGTTGAGGTTCTGTCGGAGGTGCACTTGGGACTCCTCGAATCCCGAGGCTTCGGGGTCTGTTTCAGGACCGCTTTCCTTGCTTGCACTTATATCGCATGACATCAGCGTGATGTTTTCGTCGTACACTTTCTTTCGTGGGGCAGAGGTTAATAGGATGTCATAATATCTATCCCAAGAGTTGAAAGGTAATCTATAATGATTTATCGCAGTGGCGCTTGGCATGCTGAATGAGGGGTTGCGGTTGGAGGCGTAGAGCTCTTGCTTCTCAATCGTTATGCTGGTGTCCCATCCTATTCGTAGTGCGGGGTTGGGCGTTATTTCCCAGATGTTTTTTCCGTACTTGTCGAGGGCTGCATCGTACACGCTCAGGGTGAGCGCTGCCCTTACGGGGTGGCCGTCAGCGTCGCTTACACTGATGGTGCACTGCTCGGTCTCGCCGGGCTCGAGGGTGTTGCGCAGAGTGGAGAGGTGTACGTTGAGCTGTTCGGTCTGATTGGTTATAAAGAAAGTTTCCCAAGTGATACGCTCTACGTTATTCTTCACCGATACGAGGTATACAACCATCCTGTCGTGCCATTCCTTGCGGATGGGGATGCGCAGTGTTGAGGTCTCGTCGCTCAGCGTGATGGTGCCCATCTCGGTGGTGTGGTTGTCGGCGCATATGTAGTAGTGTATGTTGACATCATCGTGTCGTGTCCCGATGTAGATGACTGCCGTGTCGCCTGTCTGTATATCAAGACTCTCTTTGTGTGATAAGTAGAGTGTGTTTGATGATACTGTGCTTTTGCCCTCGTCCCATAGTTCGAAATGTTGGGTTTCGGTGTAGCTCTCTCCTCCGTCGGTGTAGGTTATGGTCAGTCGGTATGTGCCGCCAGGCATCTCGTCAGTGAGGTGGAGGTAGCTGGCTCGGTCGGTTGCTGTATGCTCGTCGTGCTGTGTGAGCAAGCGCTCCTCTTCCCACTGGTCGTAGCCGCTTGTGCTGGTATGGTCGAGGAGGGCGCTATAGGGTGCGCGCAGCCTGCTTAATCGGACGGAGACCTTTTCGGCAAGGCGAGTGCCGTTGAGTGTGTGTAGGCTATATCCGATGCTGTCGCCGTGTGTCACGAGTGTGGGTGTGCTGATTCTGACCTGTTTGGTGCGACTTCCGACCAAGAAACTTGTAGTGGTCGAGTGGGTCTCGCCATTGCTGTCGGTGACATGGGCGGTGACGATGTATCGATACGTGACGGGCTGCTTCGAGTCGTAGGGCTTGTGTATCCTGATGGGGATGTGGAATAGCCCCTTTGCCTTGGTGACGGTCGAGTCGATAACCTTGTCGGGGGAGGTTGTTTGCCTGCTGTCTGTGTCAAAGTGTTGTATGTCATATGCACTCACCTCGAATCGTACCTTGGCATCCGTAATGGGTGCTCCCGAGTAGGCAATGGCGGTACCTTGCAGTGCGATGTGGTCGCCTAAGGTGATGATCGTGTCGGGTTGCTCCATGGCGACCTTGAAGGTGGGTGCCTTGAAGGACTCCACATTGATCCGTTGGCGGTGGGTGAGGCCCTCGGGGTCTTCTGCGTAGAGCATAAACGCTCCGGGTGTGGCATCGGCAGGAATGGTGAAACTGCCGTTATAGCATCCCCACTTGTCGGTAGTGCCGTTCAATGTGCCCACCGTTTCGCGTCGAGTGCTCAGGAACGAAATCGTTACGGGGAGCTGGCTCATTACACGGCTCTCTTTTGTGGAGTGGCTGTAGGCGATGAGCGAGAATTGCACCTGGTCGCCCGGGCGGTAGGTGTAGCGGTCGGTGAGGAGGGTGATGAATGTCTTGTCGCTCTCTTCTTGGGTGGCGTTGCTTGTGGGGCTTTGGTAATCGTAGTAATCGATGGTGTAGAAGGCTTGCGATGCTCCGTCTGTAGCACGTATGAAGAGATTACGGTATGTGTCCGTGCGAGTGGGGAAGGGGATGGTGAGGTATCCCCTCTCGTCGGGCGTGAAGGTCTCTATGAGGCGAGTCCCCTCGTTAGAGGTCTCCATGAGAGCTACCTCGCTGGGCATTACGGTGCGGCCTGTGGTGGCGTCTATTGCCATGCCGATGAAGTATGCCTCGTGGCGGATTCTTAACATCGACAATTTGAGGTTGGTCACCGAGAGGGCTGTCACTGCATGGCAATTGTTATTGTTGGTGACGATGAGGAAGTATTCGCCCGCGCTGAGTGCGGGGATCTGGAGCTTTATCTTGCGGTACTTGTATGGGCTGTCGTGGACCTTGAATGTGCTGGTTTTTACCTTAGTGCGCTTCATCAAATTGCTCCGATTGCAGTTGTCTGGGGTTTCGCCCGCATAGCGCGGTACAATGTGGTAGGATAGGTTGCCTGCATTGCGCACGGTGAGGTTTATGGTTGACTTTTGTTCGGGAAGCAATGTCTGCTGTCTCTCCAGCGAAACGCTCGGGAGGGTGGCTCGTCTGAGAAGTGCCTGGCTGAGTTTGGCCCACTCGCTCTTCGGTGCGATGGCTTGGATGCGGGCAATGTACTGCTCGGCCTTTACTGCATTCTGCAACCCCTCACTGATGGCTTGTTCGCTGCTATAGGGTTGCAGGTCGGGGGTGTAGTGCTCTGCCAGATGGTAGAGAAACATGGCCTCCTCTGTGGGGTGGTCTGTGTAGCTTTGTGCCAGTCGCTCAAGGCTTTTGATGTAGTCAGATGTGCTGTAGTGGAGATTATGTAGCTTTTTTACTCGTCTTAGATCGATATGGGCGCGCACGGCGGCATCGGTAGTGTTCAGGTGGTGGAGGGTGTATTCCTGTAGTTTGCTCAACTGCCATATGGATATGCTCTTGGCTTCGTCTTGTGGTAGCTTGAGGCTCAGGAAAGCTTTTGCATCGCCTAAGAGCAGGTCGCTGTTGAGGTCGCCGAGGAGTTTATATGTCAGTGATAGGTTGTCGATGATTGCATGCATTACCACATCGTAGAGCGTAGGGCGTAGGCGTAGGCTCAGTGCGTCGCCTATGATGAGTAGGTCATAGTCTTCGGTGCGGGTGGTTTTTAGGGCTTCGCTCTCGGCGAGGGCTGCTTTGTCGCAAAGGTGCTTGGCGTGAGTGAAGCAGTCTTTGGTCCAATCTGTACTTATTTCTTCGTAGGTAATGGTGTGGAGAGTTTTTATTGTGGGTAGAGGGTGTCCGCTCTCTGCGATATGGCGATTGGCATCATAATATTCGTTAAGGGTGTTGCCGAGTAGTAGGTAGGCAATGCTCTTGTCGGCCCCTTGCAATAAGGGGATGATGCTCTGGTATGTCTCGATGGAACTCTTGAATGTCTCCTCTTGATAGCAGTCGGCAGCTATGCATAGCTTGTAGGCCGCTTTTAGTATGGAGTGGCCATCATTGGTGAGTTTGGCTTTGTTGAGCAGTTGCTCGCTTTTTTTGTATGCCGAACTGTAGTGTCCTTTTTCAAAGAGGTTGTCGATTTCGTCCCATGCGGAAGACTTGATAGCTTGTGCGCTCAATAGGGTCGTGCATAACAACATGACGAGGGTCGTCAGTAGGTGTTTTATCTTATTCATTGCGGGTTTTCGGGAGAGTTTGTATGATTGTGCTTATGCTCTGTAAAGTTTCGAAAAATGTTTCCATTCTTGCAAATTTTTTGGTAATAATATCGCAGTTGTCCAACAACACTACAATCTCAGCGATGTTAACTCTTAGTTTCCCTCCTTCGCACTTCGGTATAGATTAAGCGAGCTTATCTATACGCTCAGTTTGGCGTTGGTTGTCATCCCGACAAAGCGAAGCGCCGCCGACGCGAAGCATTAGCGTCGGTTGCGACGGAGGAAGGTTTATCTCCCCCGAGGAGCGTGCTTCAGCACTTCTCGCGTTAGGACTTTACCAGGACACTTTGCGAGATGCTTGCTTTTCCCTTCGGCCAGCGACCTAAAGGTTCACGATGTTCAGCATGACACGAACTGCGCTTTGGACAACATCTATATTATTACCAATTTTTTTTTGTAGAAAAACTCTTCCCCCAAATAGATAGGTGTTGGTGTCAATCGGTGGTCATGCCATTTGTGGTGGTGGGTGATAAAAGAAGAAGAGCGAATCCTGCGATTCGCTCTTCTGTGTTGTAGCGCCTACGGGAATCGAACCCGTCTTCCGTGCGTGAGAGGCACGTGTCCTAGCCGATAGACGAAAGCGCCGTGCTAAAAGCCCCTTATGTTTAACCACCCCGGGGCGGGTGAAGCCTAATGCTGTAGCGCCTACGGGAATCGAACCCGTCTTCCATGCGTGAGAGGCATGTGTCCTAGCCGATAGACGAAAGCGCCATGTGCAAAAAGGACTACTTCGCGGAAGCTGGGGGATTCGAACCCCCGGTACGGTAACCCGTACGTCAGTTTAGCAAACTGGTGGTTTCAGCCACTCACCCAAACTTCCAAGAGAAACGAGTTATCTCCTTTTTGCGGCTGCAAAGGTAGATACTTTTTTCGATTTGGCAAAGGATTCTTGAGATTTTTTCGTATCTTTGTGAAAATATTCTTCGCAGGGGCACGAAAGCAGGCTCTTCTGCGTTATAAAATATAGTGTAAATATACGTGCACGGTATGGACGGAAATGCAAATAAGGCCGATTATGACAGACTGCCACGAGGCTGCCGACTGATTAATCTGCCCGAACATCGGGACAATCGAGGCTGCTTGTCGATAGCAGAGTGGGGAAGTGGTATCCCTTTTCCCATCGAGCGGGTGTTTTGGATCTACGATGTGCCCGAGGGCGAGGAGCGTGGGGCGCACTCGCATAACGAGTGTGCTGAGGTGGTAGTGCCCGTGTGTGGCTCCTTCGATATGACGCTTGATGACGGTGCAGTACAGGCTACAGTGCATCTCGACTCACCTCATACGGGTATCTTAGTGCCAGCTGGTGTATGGTGTCGCCTGAGTGGATTTGCTCCAGGTACGGTGTGCGTGGTGTTGGCATCGCATCCCTTTAATGCAGCTGGCTATGTACACGACTATGCTACGTATAAGGAGGGGGTTATCGAGGTGGTACCTTACCGTTGCGATTTGGCGGATACGTGGAATTCCTTCGTGGAGACTTCGAAGAATGGAACCTTCCTATTCCATCGCGATTATATGGACTACCATGCCGATAGGTTTGTGGATAGTTCTCTGCTCTTCTACAAGAAGGGAGAACTGGTGGCGGTGCTTCCTGCCAACTACAAGGCGGAGGAACAGACGGTGTATTCGCATGGTGGACTCACCTATGGCGGGTTGCTGCTTTCGGACCGCATCACCGTGGCTGATACCATGCAGGTGATGGCATGTGCTGTCGAGTGGATGAAGCTTACTTTGGGCGCGAAGGAATGGATATACAAACCTGTACCTCATATATATCATCGTGCTCCAGCTGAGGAGGACTTATATGCGCTGTTCCGACAAGAGGCAGCATTGGTGGCACGTGGAGTGTCGGCTTCTATTGCCAACGATTATACGTTGCCGATGCAGGAGCTGCGTAGACGCGGAGCCAAGAAGGCGGCTGCCAGCAATGTAGTATACGAAGAGAGTGGTGCTTTGCCGGCGTTCTGGGGTGTTCTTGAAGAGGTGCTTGCAGGAAAGCATGGTTGCAAACCAGTACATACGGTGGATGAGATGGAGAAACTGATGCGTACATTTCCCCAGAATATTCGTCTGTTTGTGGCTAAAATCGATGGACGAGTTGTGGCGGGAACGCTGATTTATGAGACCGAACAGGTGGCTCATGCACAATATATCGCCACATCGGCCGAGGGTCGCTTGGTGGGGGCTCTCGATGGGCTCTTTCATTATCTAATTACCGAGGTGTTTGCCGCGAAAAGGTATTTTGACTTTGGTATATCGACCGAACAAGGTGGCCGGTACCTTAATGAGGGGCTTGCCTTTCAAAAAGAGGGCTTTGGCGCCAGGGCGGTGGTGTATGATACTTACTCTATGAAGTTATGATTAAATTTCTTGACTTGAAGGCGGTCAATGCCGCATACGCCACTGAGATAGAGGAGGCTATGCTGCGTGTGGCGCGATCGGGATGGTATCTGCGTGGCGAGGAGACACATCGATTCGAGGAGGTCTATGCTCAATATATCGGTTGTCGTCATGCTGTCTGTTGTGGTAATGGACTTGATGCGTTGCGTCTTGTCTTTCGAGCCTATATGGAAATGGGGGTATTGCACGAAGGTGATGAGGTTGTCGTACCTGCTAATACCTATATCGCCAGCATCTTGGCGGTTACGGATAATCGCTTGAAGCCTGTATTTGTAGAACCCGACAGGGAGACTCTACAGATTGATGACTCTCTGATAGAGCAAGCCATCACACCGAGAACGCGGGCCATCATGGTTGTCCACCTCTACGGTCGTTGTGCCTATACTGACCGCATTGGCCATTTATGCCGGAAATATAATCTGCTGTTAGTAGAGGATAATGCGCAGGCTCACGGAGCGAAATTTAAAAACCAAAAGACCGGTTCGCTCGGTCACGCTGCAGGGCATAGCTTCTATCCGGGAAAGAATCTTGGAGCGCTGGGTGATGCGGGTTGTGTGACTACGGATGATGATGAGTTGGCGGCAGTGATTCGTGCTTTGGGTAATTATGGTTCCGAGGAAAAATATGTGTGCAAATATACTGGCTGCAACAGTCGCATCGATGAGGTGCAGGCTGCCGTGCTCGCAGTCAAGCTTTCGCATCTGGAGGAGGATAATCGTCATCGTGCAGACATAGCAGAACTCTATTGTAAAGGTATAGACAATCCGCTTGTTCGTCTGCCTCGGTATGTCGCTGCGGAGAGCAATGTATATCACCTTTTCCCTATCTTCTGCGAGGAGCGTGACCGCCTGCAGCAATATCTCAAGGAGCAGGGGATAGAGACTCTCATCCATTACCCCATAGCGCCTCACCAACAAGAGTGTTATAAGGGGTATGCTCACCTGTCGCTCCCCATCACAGAAGAGATACACAGCACCGAGCTATCACTACCCATAGGTCCCACGATGACATTCGAGGAGGCTCAAAAGGTTGTGGAGGCGGTGAATGGATTTGTATAACGAACTTTCGTTGGCCATCTTTCTATTTTCTATTCTAGTTAATACTCAACTTCTAAATTTAATGAAGCAGCTTGTAATCTTTGACCTTGACGGTACCCTGCTTGATACCGTAGCCGATCTAGCCAATGCAACCAACCAAGCTTTGCAACAGTGTGGCTTTCCTACCCATCCGGTAGAATCCTATTATCAGTTTGTGGGGAATGGTATTAATAAACTGTTTTCTCGCGCTTTGCCCGCAGAGTATCGCTCGGAAGAGAATGTGCAGCGTATACGTTCGCTATTTTTGCCTTACTACAATGAGCACAACGCCGATTGTAGCCGTCCCTATCAGGGTATCGTAGAGCTGCTCCACGCGTTGCAGGAAAAAGGGGTGTTGCTGGCTGTGGCGTCCAACAAATACCATGAGGCTACGCTGAAGCTTGTGCGTCACTTCTTCCCCGACATACGCTTTGCGGCTATCTATGGTCAGCGTGAGGGAGTGCCCATAAAACCTGCTCCCGATGTGGTGTATGATATCTTGCGGGATACGGGATTGGGTGCTTGGCGGGCACTTTATGTGGGTGATTCGGGAGTCGATATGCTGACGGCTTGCCATGCCGAGGTAGAGAGCGTAGGTGTTACCTGGGGGTTCCGTAGCGAAGCTGAGTTGTGCGAGAATGGTGCGGTATATCTCGTGAATGAGGCAAGAGAAATTATGAATCTTGTTGACAAAAATTAACCTGCAGTGCAACCTATTCTGCTCTCTTTTGTTAATATTGCATAATTGAAATAAAAGGTTTGGAAATCCGAGAATAATGCCTACCTTTGCAAGATATATAGATGTTTACCACTTGATATAACGGCAAATAATATGGAATTTACGGCAAAACAGATTGCTGCGTATATAGGAGGCGAGATTGTGGGCGATGAGAACGCTACGGTCAATACCTTTGCCAAGATAGAGGAGGGCATGCCTGGAGCATTGTCGTTCTTGTCCAATCCTAAGTATACGGCGTACATATACGAAACTCAGTCTAGTATTGTGTTGGTAAATGGTGATTTTGTGCCTGAAAAGCCCGTGAAAACGACACTCATCAAGACGGCAAACGCTTATGAGAGTTTGGCTAAACTAATGGCACTCTACGAGAGCGTTAAACCAAAGAAGACAGGTGTCAGTTCTATGGCCTCGGTGGCTGAGACTGCTACGATTGGTGAGAACGTGTATATCGGCCCATTTGTATACGTGGGTGACAAGGCTGTTATTGGTGACAATACCATCATTGAATCCCATGTTTCGGTAGGTGATGGTGCCTCGGTGGGTAGTGACTGCATCTTGTATCATGGTGCTACAATCTATCACGGCTGCAAGGTGGGCAACCATTGTATTCTGCATGCTGGTAGTGTGGTGGGTGCTGATGGCTTCGGCTTTGCCCCTGGTGCTGACGGATACGACAAGATACCTCAAATCGGCATTGTCGTGTTGGAGGATGATGTGGAGTTGGGGGCTAACACCTGTGTGGACCGTGCCACTATGGGGTCTACTGTCATCAAACGTGGTGTGAAGCTTGACAATATGGTGCAGATTGGTCATAATGTTGTCGTGGGCGAGCATACTGTGATGTCGGCCCAATGTGGTGTGGCAGGCTCAACGAAGATTGGTAAGTGGTGTATGGTGGGTGGACAGACAGGCTTTAACGGGCACATCCAAATCGGCGATGGCGTTAAAGTAGGAGCTCACTCAGCTGTTCCCAATAATGTGAAAGATGGCGGGGCTGTGTTTGGATATCCCGCTTTTGAGCACACAAAGTTTGTGCGCTCATCTGTTGTGTTCAAAAAACTCCCTGAGATGTATCGAGAGATGGACACATTGAAGAAGGAAATAGAAATGTTGAAACAACAACTTGCCGCTTTGGGCAAGGCTTAACCAGACGCAATGGAAAAGCAAAGAACGATAAAAGATAGTTTTAGACTCTCTGGTAAGGGACTTCATACGGGGCTCGACCTTGTCGTGGAGTTCTGCCCTGCACCGGAGAACTACGGATATAAGATACAGCGCATCGATGTCGAGGGACAGCCTCTCATCGAGGTGTTGGCTGAGAATGTGACTGAAACTCAGCGTAGCACTGTCCTTTCCAATGGGGTGGAGCATGTCAGCACCATTGAACACGGACTGGCAGCTCTTTATGCATTGGGAGTGGACAATTGCCATATCAAGGTTAACGGACCAGAATTTCCCATCCTTGAGGGTAGTGCCCAACCTTATGTTGAGCATATTCAGCGCGTAGGCATCGTGGAGCAGGAGGCAGTGAAGGAGTATCTCGTGATTACTGAGCCCATCGAGTATCGCGACGAGCAGAGTGGTTCTGTGCTGTGTATCGAACCTGCCGAGGAGTTCTCGGTCAGTGTTGTAGTGTCGTTCGATGGAAGTAGCATCAGCGATCAGCGTGCCGAGCTGGCGCATATGGCAGATTTCTCCAGAGAGATTGCCGCTGCCCGCACCTTCGTTTTTGTGCGGGATATCGAGCCTCTGCTAGCTGCAGGCCTCATTAAAGGAGGTGATCTCGACAATGCCATCGTGCTCTATGAACGTGAGATGTCGCAGGAGCGTTTCGATCGCATTGCCGATGCGATGAATATACCCCGCATGGATGCCAAGAGGTTGGGCTACATCAACCACCGTCCTTTGGTGTGGGATAATGAACCTGCACGTCACAAACTGCTTGATGTCGTGGGAGATATGGCACTTTTGGGTGCCCCAGTCAAGGGTCGTATCACAGCATATCGTCCAGGGCATCGCGTCAATAATCAGCTAGCGCGTAAGGTAAGAAAACAATTGAACGAGAACTAAAAAAATAGATATGGCTAATATCAGTCCATTGGCATACGTACACCCCGAAGCCATTATTGGCGAGAACGTGGAGATTGGTCCTTTCGTCTACATTGACCGCAATGTAGTGATAGGCGACAATAATGTGATTATGCCTAATGCTAACATCCTCTATGGCTCACGTATTGGTAATGGCAATACGATCTTCCCAGGGGCTGTCATCGGTGCTGTACCTCAAGATCTTAAATTTTGTGGCGAGGAGACCACGGCAGAGATCGGTGATAACAACACCATTCGTGAGAATGTAACCATCAATCGTGGTACTGCAGCAAAAGGCAAGACCGTGGTAGGTAGCAATAATCTTTTGATGGAGGGTGTCCACGTGGCACACGACACCATCGTGGGTAATGGTTGCATCATCGGTAATCAGACCAAGTTTGCAGGAGAGGTTATCGTAGATGATTTTGCTGTCATCAGTTCCACTGTGCTTGTACATCAGTTCTGTCGCATCGGCAGCTACGTGATGATACAGGGGGGAAGTAAGGTTACGAAGGAGGTTCCTCCTTATGTTATTGCGGCGCGTGAACCGGTAGCTTATTGCGGACTCAATCTTGTCGGATTGCGCCGTCGTGGATTCACAAACGAGCAGATAGATGCTATCCACCAAGCGTACCGCTACATCTATCAGAGCGGACTCAATACCACCATGGCGCTTGAGCGTATCAAGGAGGAGATGGAGATGACTCCCGAAGTAGAATATATCGTTTCGTTCGTTGAGGGGGCTAAACGTGGCATTATCAAGTAAACTCACTAAACACTAAACAAATAACACAAAACTTACTATTATGGTATATCGTTTTACAATCATATCTGACGAAGTGGATAACTTCCGTCGTGAGATTCAGATTGATGCTGAAGCAACATTCCTTGATTTGCACAATGCCATACTGAAGTCGGTTGGCTACCCCAACGACCAGATGACCTCGTTCTTCATCTGCGATAACAATTGGGAAAAAGAGACTGAGATTACACTCGAAGACATGGGTACCAGTTCAGATATGGATAGCTGGATTATGGAGGAGACTCCGCTCGAGGAATTGCTCGAGGATGAGAAGCAGCACATGCTCTATATCTTTGATCCTCTGGCCGATCGTGCATTCTTTATGGAACTCTCTGAAATTATTACAGGCAAATCGCTCGATGAGGCTGTATGTACCAAATCTATTGGTGATGCTCCGCAGCATGTGCTCGACTTCGATCAGTTGATGGCGACTCAGGTGGCTACCACCACACTCGACGACACCTTTGGCGATGATGAGGACTTTGATCTCGACGAACTCGATCCCGATGGCTTCGAGATGGGTAGTGCCGAGGATTTTGAAAGTATGCTCTATTAAGTAAAGTGGGAAGATGAAAGTTTTGCCATCCGGATGGTAGTTCTCATCTTTCCACTTTCATCTTTCCACTTAAAATGAAAACCCTCGTCGTACTTCTTGGACCTACAGGTGTAGGTAAGACGGCATTGAGCTTTGCGTTGGCTGAATGGTTGGGCTCGCCCATCCTTTCGGCCGATTCTCGTCAACTCTATGCCGAGATTCCCATAGGTACGGCAGCTCCCACAAAAGAGGAGCAGGAGCGTGTGAAGCACTACTTCATCGGTACTCACAGCCTCACCGACTACTACAGCGCGGCACAATATGAAATCGATGTGTTGCAACTCACCGAGAAGCTATTCCGTACTCACGATACCCTGCTGCTCACGGGAGGTAGCATGATGTATATCGATGCTGTCTGCAAGGGCATCGACGATATCCCCACGGTTGATGATGTTACTCGCCGTACCCTGCTCGAACGCTATGAGGTCGAGGGACTCGAGCCCTTGGTGAGTGAACTCCGACTGCTCGATCCCGAATACTACCGTATCGTAGACCTTAAGAACCCCAAACGCGTTATCCATGCCCTTGAGATATGTTATATGACGGGCAAGACCTATACCTCTTTCCGTACGCGCACTACAAAAGAGCGTCCTTTCCGAATCATCAAGATTGGCTTGCGCCGCGAGCGTGAAGAGCTCTACGACCGTATCAACCGCCGTGTAGACCAGATGGTGGTCGATGGACTTGTCGAGGAGGCGCGTCGCGTATATCCTTATCGCCATCTCAACTCACTCAATACTGTGGGATACAAGGAGTTGTTTGCACACTTTGATGGTACGTGCACGCTTGAGTTTGCCATCGAGAAGATCAAGCAGAACAGCCGCATCTACTCCCGTAAGCAAATGACCTGGTTCCGTCGCGACGACGATATCCACTGGTTCCATCCTGATGAGGCAGACGAGATTATCCGTTTCGTTTCCGAGGCCCTGCGCGAGATACGCTAATGAAGGCTTGGGTATATCTCTTCCCCTTGAATAATAGGGTGAAGTGTCGTTTTTTCTGAAAAAAATATTGTTTTCGCTTATTAATTAAATATAATTAGTAACTTTGCAATGCTCATGAGGAGAAATCCTTGGGCCAAGAAGACGTTTCTTGCTTTGTTACGTGAGGCTTCTCATGATGCTGATATCGTAAAAGGGCGTGACAAGCCTCCGCGTTTTCTTGTATTAATAACAAAAATCTATTAACCGCTGATTTGGGGAGACTTGTAGGCAACAAACACATTTCCGACAATGAAAAAGTTAGTAATTACTGCACTTGCATTGTGCATGGGGTTTATGACTGCGACTGCGCAAATTACCACAGGTGAGAGTTCTTCGCAAGTAGTTAGAACTGGCAATCGTGCTGAAGCTGGCGATTTCGGACTTTACTTGGGAGCAACATCTGATATGTTCAAAAATATCGTAGATGGATTTGATGTTCAGGCTCTTCCTTTATTGAATTTCAAGTATATGATAAGCGATAAACTTGAGGCTCGTCTCGGATTGGAGTGGTGGACCGCTGCTGATGGAGGCAAGGCAAAAGGTGAATTGAATGATGAGGATTTCAAGACCAAGAAAAGAAATAAGTATACTGATAAGTATCTCTATCCAGGTATTGCTTATCACTTCTCAAAGAGCAACATCTTGGATGTATATGTTGGCGCAGAGCTTCCTATCGGTTGGGAGAGGACTGTGACTGCAAACTTTGCTGACTATGGAGGCAAAGACTATGATGTTGATACCAAAGAGATAACAAGAGAGTTCAATATTGGTCTTGGCGCATTCGTAGGTATGCAGGCTTATGTTGCTAATCTTCCTTTGGCTATTGGCGTAGAGTATGGTATCAGCTCTTTGAAGACCATATCTTCAAGCAAGTTCATTACTGCAGAGGAACAAGATTATAAGGAACCCAAGGTATCAAATAATACTTGGAAAGTAGGCCAGCAGGCACGCCTTACATTAACTTACTTCTTTAAATTATGATTGCTATGAAGTGGAATAGAATATTAGGAGGCTTGTTCTGTCTTTTCTGTTTGGTGTCTTGTGGCACTATACAGACTAACAGACCTTTCACCGTAGGTGATATCCGCCTTGAAATGGGTATGGATGACTTGAACTATTTGGGAGAGTCAGAGATTTCAGTAGAGTATGATACTTACTTGGGTTTCATCACCAAGATACGTAAGGTTAATGGAGAATACTACAATCCCTTGAATACCCGTAAGTTGAATATCCCCACCCAAGGCTTGTCTTTGTCAGGTGTGGGCATGGATTTGGCTGCATACAAGGTGTTGGAAGACTATCCTCAGGCTACCTACTTCCAAGTAGTGTTTGAGCGCACCGAGACAGAGCGATTATTCTTGGGAAGTGTGAAGAAGACTACCGCCAAGGTAAGAGCGTACAACTTGAGATAATATTGCAATAAAGTAGGGGTGTGCCTAATGTTTGTTGGGCACACCCTCTTTTTTCTGGTATTTTGTTATGACGAAAATAAAGTTTATACTGGGCCTTTCTCTTGCACTTGCTGCAATGGTGGGTTGTGACGAAAAGGTGAATCTGTCCGATGTGGTGATTTTGGCAACTCCTAAAGCGGATACCACGATGTCATCAGGCGATAAGGTGCTCTACCGTATGCGACTGTTTACCATTCACGATTATGTGGATGGGCTTACCATCTCTTCGTTGGATATGGAGCGTGGTACTGTGGTTTGTCTTGATACCTCATTTGCGGCCAAGAGCAAGGAACTGGAACTTGATTTTATATACACGGCACCTCGGGTCAACAAGGAACTGCTGGATGTAGAGCTGTCCTTTGTGGTAAGGGATAATCTGGGCAATACCAGCCGAATCGTGCGCAACGTTAAGGTGAAGAACCGCAATCTCATGGTAGCGGAGAAGAGTGGTATCATCCTCTATGCACACAATGCCGACCTGCCCAACTCATTGCTGCTGTCCGATGTATCTCAGCCCTTCGTGGCTTCTCATGCACCTGACTCATTAAAAGCTGATCTTTGGATCAATCCGGATGATGATCAAGGCGGCATTACTTGGGAGAGTGAGACCGGACTAAAGTTTGTGCGTCATAATGATTTTAATTATACTACGGCTACTGTAGAAAGTTTGCAAGCAACCTATCTTGCCTCCAGACGCTACGATGCTATTGCTGATGTAGCAGTGAATGATATTATCATTGTAGGTCACGAGGAACTTGTCGAAGGGGTCTTTTTTGTCAACAATATCCTCTCTGGCAATGGCTTCCAAGGCCAGTGTCTACAACTCTCGTATAAGGGCGTTTCTGTGTCTAGTGCCGATCTTTAGGTACAGACATTACGTTCAGATCCACACAGCCCACACCTTTTACAAGGGCTCTGTCGGTGAACTGCCACATGTGCCATCTCTTGTAGCTGGGGCGTGAAACTTCGTAGTTTGCTACCCAGATGGGGTAGTTCTGGGTGATTTGTGGCGAAAGTATATTCTTGAGATAGTGCGGGTTGGCATATACGATAGGCTTCCTGCCGTAGTGTTTTTCCATGGCCTGTAGCCACTCCAATGTCCTTTTGTTCACGACCTCAACGGAAAGGCCATCCGTTTGCTCCACGTCAAGAATAGGCGGAAAGTCCTCTTGGCCTATAGACGCAACCTGCTCAATGAAGTTTTGAGCCTGCACCTCCGCCTCTTTGTTGGGCCTAAAGAAATGGTAAGCTCCACGTTTGTAGCCCGATGCTTGGGCTTTCCTCCATCGTTTTTTGAATCTCCAGTCTTTAAAGGTCTCTCCCTCCGAGGCCTTCATGATGACATAGTCGACAGGTAGCGTCTTTACAGAATTCTTCTTTCTCCATACGGTCTTGTTGTCTTTATCGACGTATATCTTGATGTTGCTCCAGCTGACTATGGGCTGGTGGTGCGATATGTCGATGCCGTAGCTCCATTCGCCTTTCGGCAGTTTTACCCCCTCGGTGATTGAGGACATATGCTCTTTGATCAGCGTCCAACTGAGCTGTTCTCCGAGGTATGTTTGACACATTTTCTCTGCATATCGGTAGCCCCCAAATGATAGGCTCGCAACGAGGGCTACAAGTGCGATAATTGTGACTCTCTTTTTCATCCTTATCTTCTAGAGGTTATGTGGAAACAATTCTGACTCTTCTCATATTTGACGTAGCATAGTTTGGTGTCCCTAAGGTCGCGAAGGACCTCTGCGAGCACCTTTTTCATCTCGTGAGGGTTTGCGTTTGCCGTAATGCTGACGGGCACGAAGCGGGTGTACGAGATGTCAAATGTTGTTGCATGCCTATGGGCCGAGTTCTTAACCGCCACACTGTTTTGTCTCATAAGCTTCTCTATATCTGCATCAGTTCGCAATAGCGAGGTTACCACTATCTTATGTGTTGTCATTCCCTTTGCATCCAACGAATCTCTAAAGTTTTCACCAATCATGTTCAGGAGACTCGCAGCATTGGGGGTCAGATAGGGTATCGAATGTCCCATCGGGGCCAGTTGGTAGTTCTTGTTGCTCTTTATGTGTGTTAATTTGTTGTCATCGACGAATCTTTTGGCCTCGTTCCTATCCTTTAGTGGTGCGATGCCATACCTCTCTGCGGCAACGATTTGTCTTTTCTGTACGTCATTGAAATGCATGGAATAGTTCTCCTGTCCCGTTGTGGTGTCCAGTTGGGGGTTGAGGTATCCATACAGCCTAATTCCCATAACTGCTACCGATGCTATGGTCATCAATATTATGCTGCCCCAGATTATTGACTTGCGCTCCAAATCCTTGTATCTTGCGACGACGAAAAAGCAGATCAGAATTCCTGCATTTACAATCAATGCAGGTCGCAGGATTATTGACCATAAGAGCATGAATGCATCCCATCTGTTATTGAGTATCCAGTCCATAGCTACGAGTTTTAGTTCGTTTGTTTTGATCCGACAATCGGATAGCAGTCTTATTCATCTTTTGCAAAAGTAGCAATATTTCCCTTAATGCAAGTCACTATTCTCTTCTTTTGTGCGTAATGGCATTGTGGGGGCTTAGTCATGGGTGTCATTTCTTCTCTCTTTACTCTCACTCTCTTGGGGAAGGGGCGAAGTTGCAAAACATTGGGAAATAGCGGTCAGATTTGAAAAATTCTTTCTACTTTTGCATGGTTAAAAGTTAACGAAGACGAAAACGAAAACCGCTGCGAAGCAGCATTAACCATGCCATAGGCATATTAACCGTAGCGAAGCCACATTAACCATTCATCATAAAGATACTATGCTAAAGAATTTGTTCGATAAGTATATTGTCAAAGCGCTGAGCCATATGGCTTGGGGCCTGTTTTGTTCGCTCATCATAGGGCTCATCGTGGGGCAGATAGCCAAGATACCGGGCCTCGCATTCCTCACCTTCATCAGCGAGGCGCTCTCGGCCTCATCACCTCTCGTGGGTGCTTGCATTGGCTTGGCCATCGCCATGGGCTTGGGTGTGGATCAGTTGGTCACCATCTCTTCGGCTGTGGTAGGTGCCTTGGGTTATCGGTATGGAGGTCCTGTCGGGGCCTACCTCGCGGTGATTGTCGGTGCGCAGATAGGTCAGCTCATCTCCAAACGTACTGTGGTCGACATCATCCTCACGCCCATGCTTACCATCGTGGCGGGCGGTCTCATTGCACGCTACTGCTGCTCGCCCATCAACGATTTCATGCTCTATCTCGGCGAGGTCATCAACCATGCTACCCAGCTCAGCCCCTTCGTGATGGGCATTGTGGTGGCTGTGCTGGTGGGTTGTGCATTAACGCTGCCTATCAGTTCTGTAGCCTTGTGTGTGATGCTCGGTCTCGATGGCTTGGCGGCAGGAGCAGCCACCGCAGGCTGTTGCGCACAGATGGTGGGCTTTGCCGTCATCAGCTTCTCAGACAATGGAGTGGGAGGCTTGCTCTCGCAGGGTTTGGGCACTTCGATGCTGCAGATTGGTAACATTGCGCGCAAACCCCTCATATGGTTGGCCCCGATGCTCACCTCGGCCATCCTCGGCCCCGTGTCGACGGTTTGGCTCGGGATGACCAACAATGCGCTCGGTGCCGGTATGGGTACGGCCGGCTTGGTGGGTCCCCTGGCTACCTATGCCACGATGAGTGGTACGGTGCCTAATAGCATGCTCATCACGGAAATCGTGTTGCTTTACTTCGTGGCCCCCGCCATCATCAGCCTGCTCATCGACCGACTGATGCGCCACATGGGCTGGGTTAAGCCTGGGGATATGAAGTTGTAGATGGATGAAGTTTGATAGAGGTTGATGATTAATGATTTAATGCTATTCTCATCGCATCCATAAACAGGCAGAAGTGACATGGAATGTGTCTCTGACCTGTTTACGATGAGGAGAGAGTGTATAGAATCATATGGTAAAACTATAAAGCAAAAATATGATGAAAGAAAGAGGTCGTTTGTATGTCCTGTTGGCGGCTGTGGCACTGAGCCTGACATCTGTTTGGCGCAACAACGTCGAACGTTGATTGATGCTGATTGGGAGTTCTGTCGAGAGGGACAGCCGGTGGCGAATGTGAATCTCCCGCACGACTGGAGCATTCAAGGTGTGCCCTCGGTTGATGAACCTGCTGGCAATGATGGGGGCTATTACCCCACGGGAAAGGGAGAGTTACCCATTGAGATTTGGTGTTTCGGATACCTTGCGGTATCTTTGTGCCGACAATTCGCTGTAGCGATTGTCAAAAGACATTTTGGAAGAATAGAAGTGTTATGCTTGTCTCGTAGATGAAAACCTAGGAAATTTTCAGAATTAAACAAGAGGAAGGCATAATGGTTCTACGCGTATATTGCGTGGGCTGTTATCTCCATCTCTTGTTTACGGGTTTTCCTAGGGCCTTCATATACAGCGTGGCGTAGCAGACCCACGCTTCTTTGATTTAGACGTTAAGAGATTGAATAATAACACAAACATAGTAAATGACATGAAAAGAGCTTTATTACTACTAACGTTACTACCAGCTTTCCTTGAGGCGCAAGTGATTACAGGAAAACTGGTAAACCAAGAGGGAGAACCTCTTTCTTATGCCAATATAATGCTGCAGACGAAAGATTCGGTATATGTAGATGGTGCAGTGAGCGATGAACTGGGAGCATTCAAATTAGCCAACAACGGGAAGGGTGGATTTGTGCGTATCTCTTCTATCGGATATTCCACTATATATAGAGAGGTCACTTCTACGGATATGGGCACTATCACCTTAGGATTAGATACGTTGTTGCTTGATGAGGTAGTCGTTAAAGGCAGTCTCCCCAAGGTACAATTCAAAGGAGATGCTATGGTAACACGTATAGAAGGTACTGTTTTAGAAAAGGCAGGTACACTGGCAGAGCTATTGGATAAGGTCCCCAATGTCACTGTCAAAGATGAAAAGGAGGTGACCGTATTTGGCCGAGGAACTCCTGAAATATACATCAACGGTCGTTTGCTACGCGACAATGTGGAACTGTCACAAATCATGGCCGACAACGTCAAGAGTGTGGAGGTCGTGAACAATCCAGGTTCACGCTACGATGCCGAGGTGCGTGCCGTAATCCGAATTACCACCAAAAAGGCTGAAGGCGAAGGCTTTGGATTCGATAATACGTTCCGTACTAGCAAGCAACATCTCGCGGGTTGGAGGTTTAGCGAAATGTTTAATTTCAACTACCGGAAAAACAGTTTTGATCTTTCGGGTATGTTGTACGGTCTTTCTAATCATGCCAGAGGAATGTCAGAAATTTTCACTGATACTTATCTGGACAAATATTGGCATCAGGAGCTTATCAGTAACACTGTATACAAGAGGAAAAATCTTGAGGCCACTTTATCTGCGAACTATCAATTCAACGAGAATCACGTAATGGGAATACGTTACGACTATAACAATTACCCGGAATTCACATTTTACGACAACTCATTCACCAACGTGTATTGTGACAATACGCTCATAGAAACTAGCAACTCTACAACTATAAACACCAACCCAGAGGCAAGGCATCAGGTCAATTATTATTACATTGGCAAGTTCGGGGATTGGAGTATAGACTTTAATGCAGATGGATATTGGGCTACAGAAAACAACGATTTGCATTCAAAAGTCGATACTGATGGTGATGTCAATACATACTACAAGAACCTCTCCGACTTATATGCTGCAAAATTAGTGGCTACTTATCCACTTTGGAAAGGAAATCTCACTTTGGGCAGTGAATTCAATGCCGTTGTACGCACCAATAGGTATTACAACCCCGAGGGACTTTTTGCAGAAGATGATAGCAAGTTCAACGAACAGGATGCATCTGCATTTGTAGAATATGGACGAAGTTTTGGCAATGTAGATGCAACTGTGGGGCTGAGATACGAATATATCGACTTTGATTATTACGAATACCAAGTGCGTATCGACGAGCAAAGTCGTGTTTTTCACAACCTCTTCCCTTCATTCTGCATCACCGTCCCAATCAAAAAAGTACAAACGCAGCTAAGCTATTCGATGGACATCAGACGCCCTTGGTATGGAGCGTTGTCAAACAATATGATGTACATGAATAAATATACCTATACGGTAGGAAATCCCCACCTGCTTCCTGTCATCTACCAAAGTCTATCTGCCAGTTTATCATACGAATGGGTCAACTTTACCGTGGGCTATAACCATATAAAGGATGAATTCAATCAATGTGCTATGGCTTATGACATTAATGACCCTACCATAACATTGGTAAAACTTATGAATATCCCAGAATATGATCAAGCATCGGCATCTTTAGTTCTTTCTCCGAAAATCGGATTTTGGTCGCCGACACTTAATCTTATGGTAGAAAAGCAATGGTACATGGGAGAAACTAAAGATGGCCCGACCACAATGAATGCCCCTTATGCAATAATCACTTGGGATAATAACTTCGAGTTACCTTATGGCTTTACATTCAACATGGATGCCTACTATATGTCGCGCGGATATGCCACGTTCTCTTATTTTAATGAGCCTTTTTGGACTCTGGACCTGAAACTACAAAAAAACTTCTTGAAAGAAAGTCTCAGTGTGCAATTATATGCTAATGACATACTTGAGACAGGAAAATACAGCATAACCCAATATTGTGGAAATCGTTATTTGACAACCAACACTCCTGGTTATAGAATCATAGGCCTTCAGCTCCGTTACAAGTTCAATGCTACACAGAGCAAATATCGTGGCACAGGTGCAGGACAGAGTGCCAAGAGCCGTATGAAGTAATCTT
>JAZONP010000130.1:0-21962 GCA_045654565.1 Bacteroidaceae bacterium | reverse complement strand
TTGCTTCTTCTCCATGCCGAAGTTGTGGCAACGGTGGGTTACAAACATGTCCATCTCTTCGAATGAACCCTTGTCGAGCAACATATCGATGCGCTCACGTGCGGTATACTTACCCTTCTCATGCTGCTTTTCAATGGCTTTCTCGCCACCGCCCAAGCGGGCTTTCTCGCGCAGCTCTACGAGTTCTCTGATTTTATCTAATTGTGACATAAGATGGTTTATGATTTTGGATTTATGATTTATGATTTACCTCCGGGACGTTGAATCCTTGATTCTGTTTATGATTTGCTTGCCTCGCGGCTTCTTGATTATTGCAGCGATGAGGAAAATAAATCATAAATCATAAATCATAAATTATTAAGGTTTCTCGCAAAGCTCAGTGAGTACTCCTTGTGTAGACTTCGGGTGGAGGAAGGCGATGTTCAAGCCCTCGGCACCCTTGCGGGGAGCCTTGTCGATAAGGCGGATGCCGGCAGCATCACACTCGGCAAGAGCTTCAGCTACGCCATCTTCTACGGCAAATGCTACGTGGTGTACGCCAGCGCCCTTGTTCTCGATGAACTTGGCGATAGTGCTCTCCTCAGAGGTGGGCTCGAGTAACTCAATCTTGGTTTCGCCTACCATAAGGAATGCTGTGCGCACCTTCTGGTCTTCTACAGTCTCGATGTTGTAACACTTCAGACCCAGTACGTTTTCGTAGTAGGGGAGTGCCTCCTCGATGCTCTTAACAGCAATGCCGAGGTGCTCAATCTTTGAGATTTTCATGTTGTGTATTTTAAAATTGGTTATTTTTGAAAAAAAACTATTCGGCTCCAAAGTTAATGTTTTATTTTTTATTTGGGGCCACGAATCTCTATTTATTTTTCTTATAATGTTGTCACGTGTGTGTATTCGGGGATTTCTTGCATGAAAGCATAGGTGCCCGTCATCTTGTCTACCTTGCAGCAGTAGTGTACGAGTCCGTTCGAGACGATGAGGTAGTCTACTTGGAGCACGATGTTGTAGCGGCTTATCTGGTCGAATACTTGTTGGGTGATGTTCACCGTGGGGGCCTTGTACTCTACAATCACGCGAGGTCTGAGTGTGCGATCATATACCACAGTGTCGCATCTGCGGCTCATCCCATTGAGCTTGAGCTGCACCTCATTGGCCATGAGTGATTGCGGATAACCCTTATGCTCGATAAGAAAATGTACGAAGTGTTGACGCACCCATTCCTCGGGGGTTAGTGCCACGTATTGGCGGCGTATGATGTCGAGGATGAACGGCTTGTCGTCCTTCTGGATGATTTTTCTATCGAACGTGGGTAGGTTAAGCTGTTGCATTTTTTTATTGTTGTCTGAAGCAAGTTGAAAGTTGAGAGATGAAAGTTGCGAGTGCCCCGTTGCGTTGAGGAGTGTCTGTCGCGCAAAAGTATAATAAATAAGGTGCCTATGCAAGAAATAATCGGAATAATATAGCAGTTTACCTTCACTCCCTCCTCACTTTGGGTCTGCGGGATTGCCTTTCCCTTTGGCCGGCGACCTAAAGGTTGTCTCGCTTTGCTCGAAATGATACAGGACGTATTGGACAACTGCTGTATTATTTCCTAAATGAAAAAAGATTAGGGCACGTCGTAGCATGCCCTAATCTTTTTAAGCTAAGTATGTCGAACTGATTTACTTGACGATCATCTTGTGTCCGTTTACGATGTAGATACCTGCAGTCGTAATTTTCTCTACGCGGCGGCCGAGAAGATCGTAGATCTCCTGTTCGGTAGATTCTGAACTGATGGAATCTATAGCACTACCTTCCTCGATGGTCCAAGAATATGTACCTTCGCATGAGCCATTCTTACCATGCCATGTGCCTACGTAAGTGCCGTACTGGTCTGTAACCATCTCGGCTGCATAGTCAACGATGATATCAGCCAAGTTCAGAGTGTAGGTTCCAGCTTCAGTGATGGGGGTTGAGGCCCATTCAAATCCATTCCACTCGGCGTTGACAAGGTATTCTATTTGATCGCTGAGGGCTGATCCGCTCGCATTGGTCAGTGTGAACTCCTGATCACCACAAGTCAATGTAATCTCGCGTGAGAGCTGTGTCATGTAGTCATCTGTCCATGAAAGTCTTACGACCTGGTTGAATTTAACGATGATCTTTTCAAGTGAACTTACAGCGCCTGCTTCAGGAGTTACGCTCACGATCTTCAAGGGCTCGACGGCGAAGGTGAAGAGCTCTACTACTATCTCGCGGTCTTCGTTTTCTACACCATCCATGGTGAATGTACCGGCAGGGATATAGAATGTATATTGTCCGTCTTCGGTTAAATTCTTGTCGAATGTTACGGTAATCTTCTTGTTCTCCAAGGTGGCATTACCTGTCACCTTGCTCATGCTAGGGAGGTATACTGCAATAGCATCGCTCTTGAGCAACTCAACCTTATCGACATTGTTGAAGGTGATTTCAAGATTGCCGAGCTCCTTTACTCTATCTCCGTTGGCATAGTTGGTCGAGAATGAGGGCTTGGGGTCGAATACATTGAAGGAAAGAGAGGCGTTTTGGTTTATTCCGTCTGCGCTGATGAAGATGCCTTGGTACACCTCCATGTAATACTGACCAGGAGTTGTGATGGGGCTCTTAAGGGTCAATGTCACAGTCTTCTTGTCTTCGCTAATGGTTACTTCTTCGTTGACGTAGATGAATTGCGTATAATAATAGTCGTTTACCGCAAGTCCGCTACTAGGCATCTTAACCTCGACAATCTCCTTCTCGAATGTAAGTTCAATTGTCTCAAGTGATGTAGTCTCTCTAGGTGAGTAGTCAGCGAGTGAGAAGGTGCTTACGATAGAGAATGTGAAAGTTGTCTCAGGGAACTCTTCACCATCAACGCTCTTGATAACACCAGCAGGGATAGTGTAACTATATGTTCCTGGGGTTTCAATGATCTTGTCGCGTTTCTCATCCTTACCATCCTTGCCTGCAACTGTTTCTTGCTCAAACAAGAATGTCACTTGGTTTTTGGGAGCCCATTCGTCAGAATAAACACGTGTGATTTTTACCACTTCGTTGGTCGTGTTGTTTACAACATCAATACCACCTTCAGGGAATGCAACGGTAACGTCTTTGCTGAATCCCAGGATGACATTATACACAGCCGTCACCTTAGCTCCATCTTGGGGAGTCATATATTGGATTCCAAACTCGGCAGACTCTTCATCTTTTGCCATTGCTGTAGCCAATACAACGAACATTGACATGAAAAATAGAGTAATTTTTTTCATAAGCGAAATGTTTTTAGTTAATAATATAATTTGATTTTGCGTTCTTTTTACTTATGTATCCATTATTGCTTGGGATACTTGAAGGGGATGTCCGTAGGAGGCATACAGTTCTCATCGTCGCATGCTCCGTATTGGAAATATCCTTCTACCTTATAGCTGGTCTTCTCGATGACGAAGCGCTGTACGAAAGTTACTTGATTTTCGAAATAGCGAACTTCCATGCCGAACATCTCATCATATTTTGCAATCTCCTTACCTTTGAAGCTGAGTTTCCCATCGAGGCGTAGTCCTTCGATATTCTCCACCACGAGAACTGCTGCTGTGGGACCATCCTCGAGTTCGGTCGAGTACACGTGCCATCCGGCATCAATGGTCGTAGATATGCGCAATTCGGCAACACTGTCGCCTATCACCTCCCAAGTCGTTTTACATTTGACGGGATCGCCCATTTGTGCAAATGCCATCATGGTTACACAAAGCAAAGAGAGCAGTGCTCCCACTCGTTTGATCATAGCTTTCATTGTTAGTCAATTTTTGCGCAAAAATATTTACAATTCGACAATTGTGCAAATAAATTTAACTTATCATTGGAGGGAAATCTTGATATTCTAATAACTTTACTCTAAAAAGATTAAGAAACACACTCTGCTCTATCATTGTAAAAAAAAACATGACAGAATAGTGTGGAAAGGCGAAATTCTGAAAAAATAAAGTGCAAATATTATTGCATTTATTGAGGTGTAATTAACTTGAGCATGACGATCATCGATGGTGGCTATTTGCCTATAGGCGGCGTTTATCGGCTGTTTTTATTTGTTGCTATTTGTTATTATGTGCTTTTTAGTGTAAATTTGCCTCGACAACATTATTTAATAACATAGTGTGAATACTTATTGTATGAAGAAGAAACTTTTGTTGGCTCTATTGGCTATGGGTGCAACCTTCGGTACGATGGCGGCACAAGAGAGAACTACGCTGAGTGCGCAAGTATATGGGTACCAGAATGATATGGTCTATTTTGATTGTATTCAGACTCCGCTTATCGCGCAAGAGTTTTATACCAATCCCGGTGAGGAACATCTTTATAGCTTCGAGTGTGATGATTTGGTTTGCATTACAATCAATGGACGCACAGTTGTGCTCTTGCAGCCTGGCGATAGCTTGCATGTGGATATTACCTATGAGGGAAAAAACATAAATGTAGAGTATAGTGGTTCGGAGCGAGCTGTAGCTAACAACCGCTTGATGAAAAGTATCGAAACACTTAAGCGTACTTTGCGCTACAAGAATCAGTTGTTGGGCTGTGTAGCTCTTGACGTCAAACCTAAGGCACGCATTGATGATTCACGAATCCTGCTTGAAAAGGCCACAGCACTTGTTGATAAAAGTGTGGCCAGTACCGAAGCTAAAAATTACGTGATGGCTCTAATTGATTATGACGTATATATGTCGTTCATTGAATATCCCGTAATGTATGAGAGTGTCAGAGGCTTGCCTATAGCTAATCAAGAGATAGGAGATTATTGGAATATCACCGAAGGATATGTGACACGTTCTGATGCGCAAGCAATGAATTGTCCGGAGTATGCGAGTCTGCTTATGCGCTACTGTTTCTATATGAATGCTAAGGCTGCCAACGAAAAGGGCGAATCCTATGAGATGCCCAAAATGATGGAGGAAATGTATGCCGAGATTGCGGGGTTCTATGAGGGTCCACAGCGCGATTTTCTACTTTATATATTATTGCGCAATTTTATTATGAATGGACAGGAAATTGAGCGTGCCGATGTACTTTATAAGGAGTATGTAGAGAAATATAACAGCAATGCTTTCTATAAAGGAATACTTGACATGTTGTTGCAGTGATTATAAGAAGTAGGTAAGAATAACACACATATCGGTTATGAGGTTTTTGTGCAAGATAATGGTTTTCGCTGCATTGCTTGGGGGGTATACACTCGGGGTGCAGGCGCAGACTTCCGACTCTTGGAAGGAGAGGCCCGTGACATTAAGGGTCAGTAACCAACCTTTGGGTAAGGTGCTTGAAATGGTGGCCAAGGCTGCCGATGCGCGAATCACGTTGCAGGATGTTTCATTGTGGAATATCAACAAGCCTACCAGTCTTGTTGTGAAGGATAAACCGCTCGACAAGGTGTTGGGCGAACTTATCGGTGATCAGAATATAATGATTCGTTATGAAGGGGAAGGCGATATCATCGTTCAGCCCGATGCAAAAAACGAGGAGTCAAAAGCATGGGTTAATGTCTCGGGTCTAGTGTTGGATAAGGCAACCCAAGAGCCCCTTATTGGCGCAACGATTCTCATTACTGATGGTACGGGCAAGGATAAGGGTGCACGAGGTTGCATCACTGATATTGATGGTAAGTTCAGCATACGTTTGGCTAAGAAAGAGTCGGTAAGTGTATCATATATTGGTTATGAAAGCGTTTCTAAGCAAGTCGTAAAGGATGAATATAACCTCGTGGTGGAACTGAAACCCAGCATAGAGCTTGATGATGTTGTCGTTACTGGTATCAGCCGCCGTAACAAGAATAGCTTCACGGGTAATTATGTGGAGGTTAAAGGTGAAGCCTTGCGTCAAATGAATCCAACAAACATTCTCAAGGGACTTCAGTTCTTTGATCCGAGTTTCAAGATTGTCGAAAACAACAAGACTGGTTCGGACCCTAATGCAGAGCCCGATTTCCAGATTCGTGGTGACCAGTCATTAGTCTCCAAGTCGATGAACAGTATGGACCTCATGCTCGACAACGTCTCAAGCCGTCCTAACACTCCGCTTTTCGTGCTTGATGGTTTTACCGTACCCATGAGTCGTATTCTTGACCTCGATCCCGAGCGTGTGGAGAATATTACCATCTTAAAGGATGCTGCTGCTACATCTGTTTATGGTTCTCGTGCAGCCAATGGCGTGGTAGTTGTAGAGACTAAAGTAGCTCCCGATGGTGATCTCTCGGTATCATATAACGGAACCATGACTGTGCAGACCCCTGACCTCACCGATTATAATATGATGGATGCAGCCACCAAGCTTGATACAGAGTGGAGAGCAGGTCTCTATGACCCCGAGAATGCGGCGCATATGAACCTCTATAATAGGTATCGTCGTAACATTCTTGGCGGGGTAGACACCTATTGGCTATCAAAGCCTCTGCGTACAGCCTTCCAGCATCGTCATTCGGCAAGTGTGGCGGGTGGTACTGAGGTGTTTCGCTATAGTCTCGATGTGAATGCAGCTATGCAGCCTGGTGTAATGAAAGGGTCGCAGAATCAGAATTTAGGAGCCAACTTCAACATGACTTATATGAAGGAGAAACTAACGATGCGTGCTAACGTCAGTCTCAATGAGTCTAACAGTAGCAATTCGCCTTATGGCTCTTTCTCACAATATACTCGACTGAATCCCTATTACATTCCCGAAGATGCAAATGGAAATCAGGTGAAAGTGCTTGACAATAATACTGTGAGCGGGCAGAGTACTATTATCACCAATCCGCTCTATGATGCTACGGTAGGAATTAAGGATGGTTCTAATAGCTTGAATGTGACTACCAACCTTAGTCTGGAATATATGGTATTGAAGAATTTGCGCATAACCGAGCAGCTTTCTTACTCACGTGGCTTGGCAGGTACTGATCGTTTCCTCCCTGCAGATCATTCGAGTTTCGAACTGGAAGATGACCTTACACGAAAGGGTAGCTACTATAAGAGTTCTGGTGAGATGTCTTCATGGTCTAGCAACATGGGTATCAACTACAACCTTGTGCTTGGTGACCATCTGTTTAGTACCTTTGGAAACTGGACCATCAGTCAAGACCGTAACAATTATGTCAACCTCTCGGCAACGGGCTACCCCGACGTTCACATGGATGATTTCATCTTCGGTAACAAGATGGAAACCAACATGAGCAACATCGGTAATGAGAATATTTCCCGCTCGATAGGTCTCATTGGACAGTTCTCGTATAGCTACGACAATCGCTATTCAGTGGACTTCAATTTGAGTGGTGAAGCCTCTTCGCGCTATGCCAAGCACAATCTTGTACCCTTCTGGTCTGTTGGTGGACGTTGGAATGCTCACAATGAGAAATGGTTACAAGGCTATCTCTCTAATCTCGTATTCCGTGCCAGCTATGGTATCACTGGTGAACAGAACTTCAGCCCTTCGGATGCTATCGAGTATTACAGCTATTCTGAAACGATGCGTCCATACACCTCTTTCCCTGTGCTCGGAGCACTTCTGAGCGGACTTAACAATACGAATCTAGGATGGGCTGAGACTCATAACACCAGTGCTTCGGTAGATTTCGGATTCTGGAAGAATCGTGTGAATGTGACCTTTAACTATTATGATAACATCACCAAGGAGTTGCTCACAAACTATGACTTGGCGCCTTCGACGGGCTATTCTACGATGGTGATGAATGCTGGTGAGTTGCAGAATCGAGGTTTTGATGCTTCGCTGAATGTCATAGCCATGCAGAATCTTCGTAAAGAGTTTTTCTGGACTATCAATGCCAATGCCAACCGCAATCGCAACAAGATTCTTAAGCTTTCGGATTACCTCAAGAAGGTCAACGAAGTGCAGCAGAAATCTGCTTCGGCACCACTCCCTCAGTATCAAGAGGGTGAGTCTACTACTACCCTTTATGTTGTTCGATCACTTGGTGTAGATCCCGTGACTGGTAAGGAGGTATATTTAAAGCGTGATGGTACGAAGACCTTTACGTGGGATGCTAATGATAAAGTGCCGGTAGGAGACACAAATCCTAAGATCAGTGGAACTCTCTCATCAAGCATCAACTGGAAAGACTTTACCTGTATGCTTGGATTTACATACAAGTATGGTGGTGTGGTATATAACCAAACTCTCGTAGACAAGATTGAGAATCAGAATATCGCCTATAATCTCGACAACCGTGCAGGAGAGGGTCGTTGGGAGAAACCTGGTGACGTGGCCTCATACGTCGGATTCAGCCCTACTGGTGCCAATACACCGGCAAGCACGCGTTTCATAATGAATGACAATGAAATTCGATTTGCCACATTGAGTTTGGGCTATAGATTCTCTTCCGAGGATTTCAAACTTTTGGATAAGGCGAGTATCGATGTGCTAGCACTGAACTTCACAACGAACGATATCGCTCGCATATCGCCCATTCGTATGGAGAGAGGTCTCGATTATCCGTTTGCCCGATCCTATACTCTTTCGATGTCAATCATGTTCAGATAGTGGTATAGAGCTTATAGTTAATAGAAAACAAACGATAGTAGCATATGAAAAAGATCATATATATATTGGTAAGCTTGTTCGTCCTTTCCTCATGCAGTGACTGGTTGGATGTGACACCCAATACCGATGTGCCTGCCAAGGAGCTGTTCACAACCGAAAATGGCTTTACTAGCGCACTCGCTGGACTATACATTGTAATGACCGAGGAGGACACTTATGGTAAAAACCTAAGCTTTGGACTCATCGAGCAGTTGGCGCAAATGTATGACAAACTTCCCGATGGGACATCTGATCGTAGCAGTGTATATATCTACGACCGTGAGACCAGTGGTGCATATAATACCAAAGGAGTACTTGCCAACGTGTGGCAATCACAATATCATATCATTGCCAATGCAAACAATTTGCTGAAGTGGTGGGACCTTAATGCCGAGGCGGTTATTGCTGATGAAAACACACGCAATATGATACGTGGTGAGGCTTTGGCATTACGCGCTTTTCTTCACTTTGATCTGTTGCGTGGGTGGGGGCCAATGAACTATGCTGGTTCTAGTGAGGCTAAGGAGATGAGGTGTATGCCTTATCGTACTGTGGCTGATCACTCCAAACAACCATTGTTGCCTGCAAAGGATATAGTGGGTAATATCATCCGAGATCTTCAGGAGGCTCGTGAGTGCATGAGTTATGAGAAGAACCTCGACTTGGGCGCTCAGACCAATAGTCGCAGTCTTCGCTTCAATTATCATGCGGTCAATGCAATGCTTGCTCGTGTATACAACTATGCGGGTGTCAAGGATAGTGCAGCATTATATGCAAAGATGGTGATTGACGAGTGTGGACTATCTCTCCAAAGTGGCAATGATAATGATCCCATTCTTTCCAAGGAGTTTCTCTTTGGACTCAGCATGCACGAACTGAAGGATAACCTCTCTGAATACTTTGCCTATGGAGACAAGATACAGACCAAGTATTACTTGAACCTCTCGACCCTCAATGCGATATATGAAACAGTTGGGTCTGAAAGTGAGGATATGCGTGCACAGGGTACAGCTTTCCATCGTAACAATGAGTTGCAGAATGCTATATCATTGAAATACATTGATAATGACCATGAAGTGATTCCCCTCATACGCCTTCCCGAGATGTATTACATCGTTTGTGAGTCTGCGATATCGGGTGAGGAGGCTGCTACCTATGTCAATAACGTGCGCAATAAACGTGGTATCTCTAAGGCTAAGGATGTGTCTTGCGATACCGATGAACTGCGCATAGCAGCTCTCAACAAGGAGTATCGAAAAGAATTCTATGGCGAGGGCCAATACTTTTGGTTCCTCAAGTCGCATGGTATCACGGGTACCTTGATGCATTGTCCCGAGGTGATGCTTGTCGAGGAGAACTTTGTGTTCCCTCTGCCCGATGCTGAAGTGGAATATGGTTGGGCCCAAGAGGACGAGGAGAATACAACTGAAGCATCGAATTAGTAGAAATTAACGTGCCCCACAACAATATGAAAAAGAATATGCATTATATCGTCTGGCTGTTGAGCCTTACAATGGTATTGGCCTCTTGCGAGAAGTACGAGCCTGATCTGTATGAAGAAGAGGCTAATGGCGCTTATTTTGACTACGGATATGCCGCCGATTTTGACAAGACAGTCAATTTTAGTGATTATATCGTAGGCAAGCCTGACACCGTGAGTATAACCCTAAGAGTCAAGCTTCTCGGCTACCTGCAATCCGAAGCTCGTACTTTAGCTGTGAAGACTAAGGCATTGGAAGGTTACAAGTTGGCAGATGTGTTCATCCCCGATGTGGTGTTTGCTAATAATGATTATGAGAAAGATATTGAGGTAAAGGTGATACGTCCCGAGAAGGAGGACTCTATCTATGGCGTGTGTATATATCTTGACGGTAGTGGTGATATAGGCACAGGCATCAAAGGTAAGGACGCAGTCAATCTCTACGTGACAGAGAACTATGGAATGCCTTCCGTATGGTATAGTCATATGGATACCTATCTAGGTGGTTGGACTAAGGAGAAGCATATTTATCTTGCAGAGCATACTGGTGACAATCATTTTTACGACAAACTTTACGACAACGAGTCAGGATTACATCTCTATGATTCTATTATCAGTCTCAATGTGAGTGCTGTGAATGCCCTGCTTGCCGATGAACCAGCGACTCCAATTGTCGTGGATCTGCCCATTCTCAAGGAGGGTGATTATCCAGCCTATACCAAGCCCTACTTTTGGGATGACTATGAAGAATATTTGGGACTCTTTAGGGCTGGAAAGTTCTGTCGTTTTACGACGATGATAGGTGGCTCTGATACACAGAGGATTCTCGATCTTTATGCTAGTGAGGAGAGTAGGCAGAAAATGGAAGAGGAGGCAGTTGAGTTTCATAAGAGCGATGTGCATGAGATGTTGAAGGAATATAACCTTTATGCTCAACAAGGTATTGCGATAGCCGAATACAGAGATCTCTTTTGGGTGGAGATGAGAGACGCTGTGACTTATACCATGGTAGCTCCTTTCTGGTGGGAAGATCCGCAAGGGCTTGGCACTGCCGAGATTGTGAAAAAATATTTCGGTGATTACAGTGACGAAAAGTATCAGTTTATGTTGAAGACCATGATGAGCAAGGAGGGAGCAGACAATTTTATTGCAGCTTCAATTCTTCCGTTTATCTACGATAGGGAAAAGAATGCATACGCTTGGGACCAATCACCCCTAGGAGGAAATCTTTTGATAGGGGAGGAGCGATTAAAAGAGTGTTATCGCATTATTAGAGCTGAAAATAATAATTGGCCTCCATCGCTTAGGTTTGATATACCGAATGTTTCGCTTGACTAATCTTTCATGATTAAACGTTGTTTTATGAAAAAATTATTATCATTCCTACTATTATCATTCCTGCTTACAGCTTGTTATCAGGACAAGGGTAACTATGAATACACCTTGGATACAATGAATGAGATCTTGTCTGTTACCTTTTCCCCATCGGTGGTGATGACTGCCGAAGGCGAGGTGATTGAGGTGCAACAGGCATTGGATGAAAATAGCCGTACACGTCGTATTGAAGCCATTGTAGAACAGTCGTTGGCAGAAAACTTGGATGAAATCGATTTCTATTGGTGTCGTACCTATGTTAGTGAACAGGGAAAGGTTGTCAAGGATACGCTGCGCTCTAAGGGGTATCTGGAATTCGACCTTCCAGTGGGAAAGGCAATGTCATATGATGTGTTTTTACGGATTCATGACCGAAGCACTGACCTCTCATACTATGCCGAGTTTATGGTTACTACACGTCCCGTGTTCAAGAATAGTCTCTTCGTGTTGCACGGCCCTGAAGGAGACCGTAAGGTGGGTAATATTGAAGTCATTGGTAATGATACCAAAATTTATACCGATGTGAAGTCGGTTACTCGTGACAATAACCACTACGAGAATGCTACCGGCTTTGGCTACACCACCTTCATGAATATCCCAGATGATTTGACTCTGATTGGCGCAACCAATACGCTGACCGTATATGGTAGTAATGGGGAGACAAAGGCATATAATCCACATGGTATGAATGTGAAGTACACCGCAGAGCAGATGTTCAAGCCAGTTAGTGAAAACTTTGCATATCTCCGTACGGTGCAGACTGGCGACCCCTCAAACTATACCCAGTACAAAGTGGTACTCACAGAGACTGGAGAGGTGTATTTTGGTAACTACGTGCATGCGCTCTACAAACCAGGCGCAGGGAATGAGGGTAATGTTGATCATCAGACCGACTATAAGATTACCGCAGCCACTATCACACACAATCGTTTCTTATTGTGGGATGCCAAGTATGGTCGTTTCCTTTATGCGTCGAAGGATGACTCGGGCTTTGCCATTGATGAGGGTAATTCCATTAAGTCGAGTTACATATCAAAGAATCCCTTGCTCAATGCCAATGTGCGGTTTGATGGTTTGCAAAAGTCTCCTTCCGATATGACTGCTGTTATGGGCTATATGAACTACCGTGATAACTACGAACATCAGAATGCCTATTTCATATTCAAAGATGAGTCTACAGGCAATTACTACCGCTACGAGTTACTCAAACTCAATATTGGCGATGGTAGTAAGGTCAATAACCGTCGTGGTGTCGATGGAGAGGAAGAGATAATAGCTGCATACAGTATTCTTAGCGAGAAGAAACTCATAGGGCTGACACCTACCGACATGTCTACCATCACTTACAACTCATGGTTTACAACTTCCAATCTCTTCTTTGCTGAGGGTAACACTGTATACCGTTACAATGTGTCGAATGGCGACAGATATGTTGTCTATGAGGCTCCACAAGGCTATGAGGTGACGAAGCTAAAGTTCCGTACCGAAGAGAGTTCGACATTTAGTGCCGATCTTGGCTTGCATCTCAATATTGTTATGTATGATGGAACCAACGGAGCCATAGCAGAAGTTAAGTTCACTACATCTGCTGATATCGATACCGATTATGGCACCCTTTTCTATGACCAAGACAATGAAGGAAATAGGTGGGGTGAAATTAAGGATATCCAATTTGTAAACGACTATATTTATAAGATGGCATATTAAGACTTTATACTAACTATGAAGAAGACCTTATTTTTTGCATTGTTGTTAATGTGCAGTGCTTTGAATTCAGCCATCAAGGCCGAAGATGTTACTGTAAAGGGTAAGATTGAAGGTATCAAGAAGGGGCGTCTCTACCTCATCACGCGCTCTTCCGAGGAGAAGACCGATACGTTGGGCTTCTGCGATTTCAAACGAGGAAAATTTTCCTTGGAAGCTACTGTTGTCGAACCCATTGTAGCGCAGTTGGCTGTAGGGGGATTCTCGGGAGGCTTTATGTTCTTTGCTGAGCCTGGTGTGGCATATCAGGCATACTTGAGTGAAGGGGATAATTTCTATATCAAGGGAGGTTCCCTCAATGATAGCTATACAGCCCATATGAGAGTGTCCGACTCGCTCAATGTTGTAATTGCAGGAATGCAAGAACGCTATGATGCCATGCGTGTGGCAAAGAAGTTTCGTAGCGCAAGCCAGGTCAACGACTCCTTGCGCCGTGAGCAAGACAAACTGAGAGGATTGACCAATACCTTCCTTGGTGCCAATGACAATCTCATTATGGCATACACTTTATATTCAAACATAGTGATGCGCGATGCCAGTTTGGGTGAGACTCGTCGTCTGTACAATACCTTGGGCTCAGGAGCAAAAGCTACCCAATATGGTCGTATGATTGAGGAACGTATTGCGCGCATGGCAAAGACCGAGGGAGGTGCTCAAGCTCCCGACTTCACATTGCCTGATTTACAAGGCAATCCTGTGACGATGAGTCGTGTACAAGGCAAGATAAAGATTCTCGACTTTTGGGCAAGCTGGTGTGGCCCCTGCCGCCTCAATAACCCTACACTTCGCAAGATATACGAAGAGTTCCATCCCAAGGGATTAGAGATTATCGGTGTGTCGCTTGATACCAACAAGGCGGCATGGGAGAAGGCAATAGCCAAGGATGGGCTTAGCTGGATTAATCTGTCTTCGCTCAAGGGGTGGAAGTGTGAGTTGGTGAGCCTCTATAATGTGAAGGGTATCCCTGCGCTCTTTGTTCTTGACGAGAACAACAACATTATAGCAACAGGGCTGAAGGGCGATAAGTTAAGAGAGTTCTTGGCAGAACGACTGAAGTAATAGGAGAACCACGATTTCCTAGAGTGAGGTATCTTCCCATAAACGAAACAAAGATTAAGAGATAATTTATGAGAAAACTATTTGTACTAGCGTTATTGGCTATAGCTACATTCGCTACAGCGCAAGAAAAGAAATTTATCATTCGAGGCGAAATGAGTAGTACCACCTTATGTTATAGTGAGGGAACTGTCACTGAGGTGAAGCTCGAACAACTTGTCGACGGACAACCTGTGGTGGTTGCCACCTCAGCTGTTGAGAATGGTCGGTTTGTTATCGAGGGTACAGCCCCCGACATGCTTGGACTCTACAATATCACAGGTTTCGATAATGGAAGCATACAGGTGTTCATCGAAGAAGGAGAGATTAAGGTCGGGCCCTTCGATGCGGCATATCCTGTAGGCGCCAAGGTGAGCGGTACTCCTTGCAACGACGTGTACCAGGCTTACCTCGACCTAAATAGTCAGTGTATTCAGGAGAGTAAGGTGCGCATGAAGACAGCGCAGGCAAATATCCCCGAAGAGGTTAAAGGTGACCCCGTAGCTGAGATGGAGTACACCTCTCCTGTGTTCTACGTGAACAACATGCATTTTAAGGTGGCATTTATGGACTTTGTATACCGTCACCTTGATTCCCCCGTGGCGCTCTATATCATTAAGTTCTCCATGGTACCTACATTCACTACTGATGTGATTCAGACCTTCTTGGATGCAGTTCCCCAAGATTTGCGCAAGTTGCCCATATATAAGGAGCTAGTCAATGAAGTGCGTGCAGCCAACTTGAAAGTAGGTTCTGAAGCTCCCGATATCAGTGGACTGACTCCCGATGGTGAGGAGGTAACTTTGTCTGATTTCAAAGGAAAGTATGTTTTCATCGATTTTTGGGCCAGTTGGTGTGCTCCCTGTCGTCGTGAGATTCCTCATTTGAAAGAGGTGCTAGCATATTCCGATAATAGCGAGAATTTGGTAGTTCTCAGCTACTCAATAGATAGCAAGCGCCCCGACTGGATTAACTGTATCGCCAAGAATCAGCTGACGCACAAGAATTGGGTGCACATTTCCACGTTGAAAGGCTGGAACAGTGAGGGTGCCAAACTCTTTAGCGTGAAGGGTATCCCCTTCACTGCGCTCATCGATCCTGATGGAAATGTCGTAGCCTTTGGCTTGAGAGGTGAAGAGATGGTGAAGAAGTTGAAAGGCATCATCGATGGTGAAAAATAACTCAGTCCTACCGAACTATAAAAACTGAAAATTATGCGTAACAAGATATTGTCAATCATCGTAGCTGTCAGTTGCATTGCAGCTAATGCACAAGAGAAATGTATTATCAATGGCCATATTGACGATAGCCAACTTGCCGATGGCAAGGAGGTGAAGAAGGTCTACTTGACCCAAACCGATGAATTTGGTAGAGCTACGACAGTTGCCACTGCCAAGGTGAGGAAGGGTAGCTACACCTTCAAGTACAAGCTTACCGATAATGCACCGGTACTGCAATATACTATCATTGGATTCGGTGATGGGAAGGGTATCTCCCTCTTTGTGGAGCCAGGAGAGGTTGTGGTGAGTACTCCTGTAGCTCTCCAACCAGAATTGAGCACTGTGGCTGGCACGCCTACCAATGATACCTATGCCGAGTACATTGCCATTGCTTGCGAAGGACAGCGTGAGGCTGCCCGACAAATTGCAGCGTTGGAGGAGCGTCATGGTAAGTCGTGGCTCGAAAGTGCTGAAGGTAAGAGTGAGGTGAGGCGCATAAAGGCAAAGGAAGCCATCAAGATAGAGGCCGAGTCTTTGCGTTTCCTTATTGAGCACAATGCTTCTCCCATGACCCCTTGGGTTATTGAACATTCACTATTTTCAAAGCTCAGTGCTGCTTATGCCGAGCAGATGACCAAGACTATTGCTGTTTCTTTGCACTCGCATCCTTACTATCATTCGCTTCGCAATGCTATGCTTGCTAGTACGTTGAAGGCTGGCAGTACAGCTCCAGATATCACACTGCCTTTGCTCAATGGTGAGACAATGCACTTGAATGATTTCCTTGGCAAGCATGTGATACTCAATTTCTGGACTGATGCAGAGGAGGCAACAGAGATGTTTGCCGAGTTGCAGCGTGTGTATGACGTTACGCAGCAGCAACGCGACCAGTATGTTATCATTAGCATTTTCCTTGGTGGTAATATAGCAGCATGGGCTAAGGAAGTAAAGTCTCTCGGCCTCAATCGTGAGGGATGGTTGCATGCTTGCGATGGTGCTGGAGCAGATTCGCCTGCAGCCAAGCGTTATAGCGTAGAGGATGCCCCCCGCATCGTCCTCATCGAGCCCGAAGGTCATGCCGTATCACTGGATATGGAGATTGATGAAGTAGTGCTACGCATTGAGCAAATTCTCTCGGGCGATCTCTACTATCTGGATATGGAAAAGTAAAAGCCATACAGACAGAGCATCGGCAGGGGAGTGTCTATGGGCACTCCCTTGTTGTATACAATGATATCGTGTCTTGTCATTGCTGCTCTGCGAATCGTTATCAGACAAATAGGCCAACTACTATATTGTCTTTTAAAAAAATGGATGTTCGTTTTATTATCTTCATGAAAAAGACTAACTTTGCGTGGTTAAGATTAAATAGTCTGTACTCATTAAGATGAAAAGATTCATATATCCCATAATGACATGTTTGATAACTCTCTCCTGTCAAGGTCAGCAAGCTGATTTTAAGAGCGCTTCAGTTGATGAGTTTGCTCAAGTGATTGCTGATACCACCGTGATGTTGCTCGATGTGCGCACAGCTGATGAGCATGTGGCAGGATATATCGAGGGTACTGCACTGCATATTGACGTGCTGAAGCCAGACTTTGATAGCCTAGCTGTGAGTCGTATCCCAGCAGAAAGCACTGTGGCACTTTATTGTCGTAGTGGCAATCGTAGTAAGCGTGCAGCTTCGTCATTGGCCTCCAAAGGGTATCATGTGATTGAACTTGCTACCGGGTACAATGGATGGGTGCAGGCGGGTAGGCCCGTGACTGCGGCAAAGGAAACGAAATGAACGGAAATCTATTTTATGGCAAAGCAAGAAGTAACCTACGATAGCATAGTAAAGGAGATCAACTCGCGCCAGTTTGCACCGGTGTACTACCTGATGGGCGAGGAGCCTTACTACATAGATCGCCTGGCGGACTATATCGCCGATAATGTGCTCACCGAGGAGGAGCGCGGCTTCAATCAGATGGTCATCTATGGTCAGGATACCGATATGGCCAGCATCGTGTCGGCTGCCAAGCGCTATCCCATGATGGCCGAGCATCAGGTCATCATCGTCAAGGAGGCGCAGACGCTGCGCAATATGGATGAACTCGTTTACTATCTGCAGAAGCCTCAACCTACGACAGTACTTGTGTTTTGCCACAAGTATGGCACATTGGACCGCCGCAAGAAGGTGGCCGTGGAGATCGAGAAGACGGGCCGCCTCTTCGATTCGAAGAAGCTCAAGGAGAACGCGCTGCCCTCGTTCATCGCGAACTATGTGCGCGCCAAGGGAACAGCCATCGATGTGAAGGCAGCGGGCATGATGGCCGAGAGTGTCGGTGCCGACCTCAGCCGCTTGGCGAGCGAACTGGACAAGCTTATTATTGCTAAGCCTAAGAACGATGCCCCCATCACTCCCGAACTGGTGGAGGAGTGCGTGGGCATCAGCAAGGACTACAATGCTTTCGAGTTGAAGAATGCCCTTGCGGTGAAGGATGTGGTGAAAGCCAATACCATAGCCAAGTATATGGAGGACAACAAGAAACAGTTTGCCATGCCCATGGTGCTCTCTATGCTCTTCAACTTCTATTCCAACTTGATGATGGCCTATTATGCCCCCGACAAGTCGGACAATGGCATAGCCGCTTATCTCGATCTGCGCAATCCATGGCAAGCTAAGGAGTATCAAACCGCCATGCGCTACTATACAGCCTGGAAGGTGATGTACATCATCAGCGACATACGCAAGTACGATGCCTTGTCAAAAGGTTATGGTGCCAATGCCACCGACAAGGGCCTATTGCGCGAGCTTATATATCATATCTTGCATTGATGGGGTAGAGCCTAAAAAACATGTTGATTTGCGAGAGAATGTGAAATTTTAGTGTATCTTTGCAAATTGTTAACGAGTTGTGGGTTAAAGGTTATAGGTTAATGCGCTGCGCGCGGTTAAAGGTAAACGAAAAGCAGCGAACAGACTATTGTCTATACTCCTTCACTCCTGAACTCCTAAAAACATTAAACACTAAACTCTAAACTCTAAACAATAAAACTATAACACACTATACTATGTACAGAACGAATACTTGTGGAGAGCTTCGTATCTCCAACGTAGGACAGAAGGTGACGTTGGCCGGTTGGGTGCAACGTACCCGTAAGATGGGTGGCATGACATTCGTGGACCTCCGCGACCGCTATGGCCTTACCCAGTTGGTTTTTGATGAGAACCATGATGCAGCACTCACCGAGCAGGCTAATAAGCTGGGTCGCGAATATGTTATCCAGGTGACTGGTACCGTGAGCGAGCGCTCAAGCAAGAACAATAAGATTGAGACGGGCGACATCGAGATCATCGTTGACTCTATGACCGTGCTCAATGCATCGCAGACACCCCCCTTCACCATCGAGGACAACACCGACGGTGGTGATGACATCCGCATGAAGTACCGCTACCTCGACCTGCGCCGTAATGCTGTACGCCGTAACCTTGAACTCCGTCACAAGATGGCCTTCGAGGTGCGCCGCTACCTCGACGAGCGTGGTTTCCTTGAGGTGGAGACTCCTATCCTCATCGGTTCTACTCCCGAGGGAGCACGTGACTTCGTGGTGCCCTCACGCATGAACCCCGGTCAGTTCTATGCCCTTCCTCAGAGCCCGCAGCTCTTCAAGCAGATCTTGATGGTATCAGGCTTCGACCGCTACTTCCAGATCGTGAAGTGCTTCCGCGATGAGGACCTCCGTGCCGACCGCCAGCCCGAGTTCACACAGATCGACTGCGAGATGTCATTCGTAGAACAGGAAGATGTTATCTCACTCTTCGAGGATATGTCAAAGCACTTGTTCCGCTCTATCCTCGGCATCGAGATGACCGAGCAGTTCCCCCGCATGACATGGCACGATGCTATGAAATACTATGGTAGCGACAAGCCCGACCTCCGTTTCGACATGCGCTTCGTTGAGCTCATGGATGTATTGAAGGGTCACGGCTTTAGTGTATTTGATAGCGCCGAGTACATCGGTGGTATCTGCGCCAAGGGTGCAGCTACCTACACCCGCAAGCAGCTCGATGCCCTCACCGACTACGTGAAGCGTCCTCAGATTGGCGCCAAGGGTATGGTATATGCCCGCGTTGAGGCCGATGGCACCGTGAAGTCAAGCGTTGATAAGTTCTATACCCAGGAGGTGCTCCAGCAGATGAAGGCAGCGATGAATGCCGAGCCTGGTGACCTCATCCTCATCCTCTCTGGTGACGACACCATGAAGACCCGCAAGCAGCTCTGCGAGCTCCGTCTCGAGGTGGCTGAGCAGCTCGGCCTTCGCGACAAGAATAAGTTTGCTTGTCTTTGGGTGGTCGACTTCCCCATGTTCGAGTGGAGCGACGAGGAGCAGCGCCTCATGGCCATGCACCATCCCTTCACCTCACCCAAGCCCGAAGATATCGAGCTTCTCTACACCAACCCTGCAGCTGTGCGTGCTAATGCTTACGACATGGTCATCAACGGCGTTGAGGTCGGTGGTGGTTCTATCCGTATTCACGACAACGAGTTGCAGAAGAAGGCTTTCGAGATTCTCGGCTTCTCTGAGGAGCGTGCCCAGTCGCAGTTTGGCTACCTGCTCAGCGCCTTCAAGTATGGTGCGCCCCCTCATGGTGGCTTGGCCTATGGTCTCGACCGCTTCGTGAGCCTCTTCGCAGGTCTCGACAGCATCCGCGACTGCATCGCCTTCCCCAAGAACAACTCGGGCCGCGACGTCATGATCGATGCCCCCGCACCCCTTGAGCAAGCGCAGCTCGACGAACTCAACATCCTCGTCGATCTCAAGGAGAAGTAAACTTTTGGCCATTGGAAAGAATAAGAGGGCACATCACACGATGTGCCCTCTTATTCTTATTGTTGCTTCCCTTTTGTGGCGGGTTTTCGTCATTGTCTTCGCAAGCATTTAGTTTACAGAAAATCTATGAAGAGACCACAAAAAATCTCTTTATAGATTAGAAAAATTCTCTTAAGAGATTTTTTTAAAAGTCTTTCTGCAATTTTTCTAAAGCCTTAAGACTTTTTTCTAAAAACCTTTCTGCGATTTTGAAGAAGTCTTTCAGCGATTTTTCCTTCCCCAAAAGGGGCGTTTTAGAGTGTAAATGGTTTTGTTTTTGCCCTGGCAAGGGGAAAAATCCAACGAAGATGAAGGCCGACACTATTACATTTTTGCCACCTGGCAGTTTCTGTAGGATGTGTTTTTGTACAGCAAGTTGCTGTCAACTTTCAGGTTCTCAACTCTTAATTTAAAATTAAAATTCAAAATTATAAACCTGCCACCTATAGAAAAAGTAATTAAATAGGAGTCTTTCAACGTTTTCGTTTTAATTCCTTCCTTGTCAAGGCAAAAATGGAATCGTCATACACAGTCCGACGGAGTGTGAAGAAGTCCTCTTATCCTTTTGGGGGTTCTCCGTTAACTGTTCATAGCTTGCCGCTCATATCTCATCGTTTAATTTTTTTTGTGTGTGCGTCAAAAAATACTGCAAAATTTGGAATGATGGTTGGGATTATATACTTTCGCACCATTAATGGTTAACGATAATGAAACAAATAACACATGAACAGACTAACTACTCTCATCCTGTCACTGCTCGTAGCGCTGCCCATGCTGGCGCAGACGCATGACAACCGCCTCTACCTCACCGTGGGCGAGATCACTGAGAACAACCAGGTGGAGCTGTCGCTGCACCTCGAGAATCCCTCCATTGCCCTCACGGCTGTGGAGCTGTATGTAACCCTGCCCGATGGCGCTACGCTCGGCACTGGCTCGCTCACCGCGCGTGCTGCCCAGCACACGCTCACCGAGGGCACCACAGACAAGGGACACTTCGTGTCGCTGGCCTCCGCTGAGCTGGCGACCTTCACGGGCACCGACGGTGTGTTGTGCTTCTGGAATGTAGACCTCTCGTCACTCGCCACGGGCGACTACGACATCACAGCCTCGGGCCTCTTCGCTGTGGGCGTGGCCGATGGCGCGGTGACTGCCTACACCGCCGAGGAGCAGACCCTCCACATTGTGAGTACCCCCACAGGCATTGCTGCTCCAACGAACGAGATTGGAAAGCTCATCATCTACGACCTCAGTGGCCGCCGTGTAGAGAGCCCCACCAAAGGCCTCCATGTCGTTAACGGCAAGAAAGTTCTTTTTTAATAAATGAGAAATGAGAAATGAGAAATGAGAAAGGAGAAATATCGTACAAGTGAGTGGGAACCAAACTTGTTTGAGTTTTTGCAACGAACATAGCTGATATTCAACGAAGCTAAATGAGAAGTAAGAAAGGAGAAATGAGAAATAGCGTTGCACATACAAAAGCTAAGGCATTTGCGGTAAGGATTGTGAAGTTTGCCCAATTCCTGCAAAATGAGAGAAAAGAGCATGTATTGTCAAAGCAGATATTGCGTAGCGGTACAAGCATAGGTGCAAACTTGCATGAATGTATCAATGCTCAAAGT
>JAZONP010000129.1:0-1598 GCA_045654565.1 Bacteroidaceae bacterium | reverse complement strand
TGGACAGCCTCTGCGTTGTGTGCATTCTCTCTCGACTATCCCCCGTTTACGTTGAATGTTTAACTTATAAATACGTATACTAATGGGATATCTGTTTACATCCGAATCGGTGTCTGAGGGACACCCCGACAAAGTGGCCGATCAAATATCGGACGCTGTACTGGACAAGTTGCTGGCCTATGACCCCAACTCGAAGGTAGCTTGCGAAACATTGGTAACCACCGGACAGGTTGTCATCGCCGGTGAAGTAAAGACAAGTGCATATGTCGACCTCCAGCTCATCGCCCGCGAGGTAATCAACAAGATTGGTTACACCAAGAGCGAATACATGTTTGAGGGCAACTCATGTGGCGTATTCTCAGCCATCCACGAGCAGAGTGCCGACATCAATCGTGGCGTAGAGCGCGAAGACCCCATGAACCAGGGTGCTGGCGACCAAGGTATGATGTTCGGTTATGCGACCAATGAGACCGAGAACTACATGCCTCTCTCTCTCGACCTCGCACACAACATCCTCAAGGTGCTCGCCGACATCCGTCGCGAGGGCAAGGAGATGCTCTACCTCCGTCCCGACGCTAAGAGCCAGGTGACCATCGAATATGATGACAATGGCAAGCCCGTACGCATCGACACCATCGTAGTGTCTACCCAGCACGATGAGTTCATCGCCCCTGCCGATAGCAGCCGTGAGGCACAGCTCAAGGCCGACGAGGAGATGCTCGCACAGATTCGCCAGGACGTTATCGAAATCCTCATGCCTCGTGTCATCGCCGATATCCACAACGAAGAGGTGCTCGCCCTTTTCAACGACAACATCATCTACCACGTCAACCCCACAGGTAAGTTCGTTATCGGTGGTCCCCACGGCGATACCGGTCTCACTGGCCGTAAGATTATCGTCGACACCTATGGCGGCAAGGGTGCTCATGGTGGTGGCGCCTTCAGCGGTAAGGATCCTTCGAAGGTAGACCGCAGTGCTGCCTATGCCGCACGTCACATCGCCAAGAACCTCGTGGCAGCAGGCGTGGCCGATGAGATGCTCGTGCAGGTATCCTATGCCATCGGTGTGGCCAAGCCCATCAACATCTATGTAGACACCTATGGCCGCAGCCGCGTGAACATGACCGATGGTGAGATTGCCAAGAAGATTGACGAACTCTTCGACCTCCGCCCCAAAGCTATCGAAGAGCGTCTCAAGCTGCGCAATCCCATCTATGCCGAGACCGCAGCCTATGGTCACATGGGTCGCAAGCCCGAGATGGTGACCAAGAGCTTCCACTCACGCTACGAGGGCGACAAGGACGTTACTGTAGAACTTTTCACCTGGGAAAAACTCGACTACGTAGACAAGGTGCGAGAGGCCTTCGGACTCTGGTAAGTATTATTAGCTATTCAAGCGACGAGGACTACACCCCTTTATGTCGCAACTCAAAAGGTGTCGGTTCCATCATGGAAACTTGACATGTACTAAATAAGTTGACACAACAAAAAAAGTTATGTCACGAACAATTAGTACTTCTCTCCGTCTGGAGATTGTGGGCGTTTACTACCACAGCAACATGAAAAAGTCGGATATCTGTAAGAAATATGGTATATCC
>JAZONP010000128.1:0-3391 GCA_045654565.1 Bacteroidaceae bacterium | reverse complement strand
TGCATATTGGCATTCATCACAAGGCGATGGCTGCAATAGACTGCGAAGAACACCGGTTCGGTAAGGAACCACTGCTCCACCTCTTTCTGTATGCGTTCGCGGGCCGTCATAGTGTAGCGATAAATTCTACCACCGTCTTATAGGTCTTGGGCAGCTCCTTATTGATAAAGATGAGCATCTTCTTATAGTTGGTGCCATCGATGAGCGACACGAAGTGGGCATAAGCCTCGCGGTTACCCTTGTACAGGTAGTCGTGATAGGCCTTCAGGTTGTCGACCACCACGGCGCGCTCCAATGTGTCCACCTTGTCGGTCTCGAAGAAGCGTGCCAGCGCATCGCTGAGTAGGGTCAGCTGGTGCAGCTCGTACTTGTCGAGCTGCTTCTTCACCGCCTTAAAGTTGGTGAGCAGCTCTTCGGGGCTGATATCCTCCTTGCGGAACGAGATGAACAGCAGTGCAGCAGCCTGCACACCCACAATGCCCGCCACGATCTTCTGATGCACGGGCATAGGGTTGGGCACGCGCTCCATCAGTCGGGCCACCTTCTCCCAGGCGCGGCGGTCGGGGTCTTTCTCCAGTCCCTGCTCCTCCTTGGTGTCGCTGCTGCGGTCGAGCAGTTCGGGGTTGGCGCTGATGAACTGGGTGATGCGCTTGTCCAGTCCCTCCTTCTCGGCCCAAAGCAACCAATCCTCTACTGTGGGGCGGAAGGTGTAGATATTGAATCGCGACACCAGTGCGGGGTCGAGGTCGGTGAGCTGATACTCGTCGCCATCGTTACAGGCCGATATGATGCGGCTCCCCTCGGGCAGGGGGTGTCCTGCCAGTTTGCGATTGAGCACGAGGTCCATCACCGTCTGCAATATCTCGGGGCGGGCACGGTTGAGTTCGTCGAGGAAGAGCACGATGGGCTTGCCGTCGATGGGAAACCAGTAGGGCGGCATGAAGGCGGTCTTGCCCGTAGCCTCATCCTTGGTGGGGAGACCCAACAGGTCGCCTGGGTCGCTCATCTGACCCAAGAAGAGTGTCTTCACCGGCATCCCTTGGGTCTCGAAATACTTAGTCAGGATTTGCGACTTGCCTATACCGTGACGGCCAGTCAGCATGATATTCTGCCACGAGGGTGTCACCTCGAGCAGCGTCATCAGTTCTTTACTATTAATTGATATTGCCATAGTTTATATTATAAATTCTCATTAATAAAGGTAATAATATAGCTGTTTACCCAAACATTCTTTTTCACCACGATGGTGTCATTCTGAGCAACGCGAAGAATCTCGCGCGGGATCCTTCACTGCGTTCAGGATGACACGGTAATAAAATCCACCGACAAAATCTGTATGCTACTCTTCATCCTGCTCCCACATGAAAAGACGCCAAATTTTAGAGCAATAATCATCAGCACAATTGACTGCCGGCATCTGCCTCACAAACTCTACGATAGCGCTTAACGGAGTGGTCATAGGAAGGTTTATCGTAAACCTATCATAATCCACACATGGTTTATAATCCATATCGGGGATCATCTGAATGGCTGGAGAGTATTGGAACGAGGAGCACAAACTGCAGCTATAGCCTTGATAGGTGATGGTTATCGTCTTGGTGGACTCCCCTTCCATTTTTATTGCCACTCCCTCCAAAGCTGCCTCTAATTGCGGACGCAACTCCTGCTCAAAGAAATAATCTCTATTCGAGCTATAATAATCAAAGTCACTTAATGTCACTACCTCGTCTCCCTGTGAGCGATCTATTGCCGCATTGAAATATTTTTTGACGGCAGTTTTATAGGGGCGCAAGACCAGGTCCTCTACATGTCTTCTGGGGTATCCCTTTGCTTTGTACTCCTTGACCTTCTTTGCCAGCTTTTTGTCGTCCCAAAGGGTATACTCAATCTTGTCGCCAGCCACGATTGCCTTCATCGTTCGAAGCTTTAGCTTCTTCGCATGGTAGTTCAGCTCCTCTTGTCGCAACTCGTACTCCGCTGCTATTTCCATGAGTAGGGTTGCAATGTTCAAGGTACTGAAACTTGTCTCCTCCAATCTCGAAATGGAAATGGGTAGTTGCAGGCAAGGCACAAATTCATACAGGGCAAAAGGCTGCTGCTGATAAGTATAGCGGTAGATAACCATCTTTACTTCTCGGTAACTGATGGTGCATGTTTCCAGATTGGTATACTTTTCATATAAGTCACGACGATTGCTCGCAAGGTTAAGCATACCTCCGTGTGTTATTTCATGCGGTTGCTGGCCTACAATATTCGTCTTGCCTATCGTCATCGTTAAAGAACTGACATCGGCCCCTGCAGCTTGCATGGCCTCACGAAGTCCCTGCTCTGAAAATGAGAAATGCATATTAGAATCCCATCGAGCTATGGGATTCTGAACAGTCCGATGCTCATTCCAAAGGCTAAGCAACTCTTCTCTTTTCACATAGCTGAAGAAGAGCTTGCTTCGGATGTCCTCCAGCTGCATGTGCTTCTCGGCAAAGCGCTTGGCTTTCGCCGCCCATGCCTTGCGCCGCTTGGCGGCCTTGGCTTTCCAGTAGTCGTTGAAACTCATTGTTTGTTTTTTATTCCCCTCTCGTTACCGTTACCACCGTCTCGCCTGTCTTCAGGCCCTTAATGATTTTCACCTGCAGCTGCTCCCTTTCTTCGGTCATCAGCTCGTAGGGGTATCCGTCCTGCTCAGTCTCGGGGAAGTACTTACCCTCGGCATCGTTCTTCACATAGATCTCGCAACCAGGCTCCTCGGCCTTGTAGTAGATGCGCAGCGAGGGGTATGTACTCTTCATCAGCGCTGTCACCTCGTAGCAAGGTGTCCAGGCCGTCTCGAAGGTCACGCGTAGCGTGTCATCAGCACGCTCGAGGTCCATCCATTCGCCACGGCACAGCACCTCTTTGGAGTTCCCGCCCAAGGCCTTGACCAAGCAGCCCAGCCATGTCGGGCCAAAGCTGTTCTCTACTAAAGGCTGCTCCATTGCCTGAAGCGATGTCATGGTTTCATACAGTGCATCGAGTTCCTTCTTTTCACCCTCGATGACATAATAGGCAGTACAAATGTTAGGCATAGTATTTTGAGTTTTTCAGTTTGTATGTTTATGAGTTTCTCATTTCACACGGCTAATATAGCAACAAAAAGGAAAAATTTCAAAAAATGGGGTAACTTTTTTTCAAAAGCCCTCCTCAAGGCTGCTCAGTACAAAGCAGTCTCGGGTATATAATTTAGGCAAGGTGTCGGATGGTTTGCCTAACCCTTCTCGTTAAATCCGAATGCAGGCGTAGCCAAGTCCTTGACATCATCGGAACAGATGCCCTTATTTCTCATTAATAAAGGTAATAATATAGCTGTTTACCCAAACATTCTTTTTCACCACCATGGTGTCATTCTGTCGAACGC
>JAZONP010000127.1:0-35851 GCA_045654565.1 Bacteroidaceae bacterium | reverse complement strand
CTGACTTCATTTATTCATAAATAGTGAAAATAATAGCAAATTTATTTGGATATATCCTATATTTCTGCGTGAGACTAACAAATTGATTCTCTGAGAATAGTGAATATAATCCTCATGGATATTTCTGATGCGTCTGCCCTGATGAGCAGAAGGGTAAGGAGACATTTTATGCCTCATGAGAATGGTATATATCCAAAAATATATTACCTTTGCCGCGAATGTTTAACCTTAAAACCGAAAAACTATGATGAAAAAACTTTTCGCAGGATTCGTATTGATGATCGCACCATTGTGTGCGGCTATGGCTCAAGACGTAGTGGGCAAGTGGAAACTCGAGGATGGCACAGCCATCGTGGAGGTGTACAAGCAGGGCGATGTGTTCAACGGCAAGATCGTATGGCTGCAACACCCCACCGAGGCCGACGGTTCACCTGCAGTGGACGACAAGAATCCCGACGCCAAGCTACGCACACGCAAGCTCATCGGGCTCAACATGCTCAGTGGACTTAAAAAGACTGGCGATGAGTACAGCGGTGGCACCATCTATGATCCGGGCAATGGCAAGACCTACAACTGCTCAATGAAGGTAGAGGGCGATGTGCTCAAGGTGCGCGGTTCGCTCGACAAGCGTGGACTCCTCGGTCGCACCATGGACTGGTTCCGCGTGAAAGAAGAAAAGTAATTATACGCTTTGGTATAGAGTGGCAGCCCTACGATGAGTGGGGCTGCTTCTCTTTCTAATGGGAGTGTAACAAAAGAGAAATGGGGCAGTCTACGCTAGACCACCCCATTTGTTATTATCTGAATTTATTTATTCCAAGGCAAAGCCCTTCTCTCCTATCATCACACCATCAGAGAAGAGATACACTGTATATTCGCCAGGATTGAGGAACTCCTCAACATCCCAATAGATAGTAACATTCTGCTCCTCGCCAGTGTACTCGATGAGTTTCTTGATGCTATACTCAAGTTGGGTGCTCTCATACCTGAAGGTGTGGTTGGCATTCTTGGTGAGCACTGTGCCATCGGGCTTAGCAATACGAACATAGATAGTACGCTCACCAGTTGTGGCCGTAATATTCTTCACGATGGTGAAGTCGATGGCAAACTTGATGACGTTCTTCACACTTGTGGTCTCCTTACCCTTCTTGTTGCGAGGTTGGATACGAATGTTCGTCGCATCGAGCTGAGCGGCAAGGGTTACCTTGTCGCTGAGGCTCTTCGCCTCTTCCTGCAATGTCTCTACCTTCCTGGTAACCTCAGCATACTGAGTGCGTACACGATTATTCTCTTTTGTGAGTTTTGCGTTTACCTGGTTGAGCGAGTCAATCTGTACCACATAGCCACGCATCACGGCGCGCACGGTCTTGAGTTCCTTCTTTAGACGAGTAATCTCTGCGGCATTGCTTGCCTTGGTTGCACGCAACTCCTCGAGCAACTGCTGCGTGCGCAGCTTCTCGCGCTCAAGCTGAGCTACGAGCGAGTCGTTCGAGATGAGTATCTGCATCTCGTCATACTGGGTGGCAAAGGTGCTGTACTCATTCTCCATCTCCTCCTTCTCCAACTCGAAGAGCTGTACCATCTCCTCATTGGTCTTGTTGGCTTGACTGAGACGGATGCCGAGGAATGCCAGTGCTCCGATGAGGAGCACGGCAATGATGCTGATGATAATTATTGTCTTCTTGTTCATCCTTGATTACTTCAATTTCTCTAGGGTCTCCTTGATGGCCGCAATCTTACTCTCGGCATCGGCCTGTTTCTTGCGCTCGGCGGCAACTACAGCCTCGGGAGCATTGCTTACGAAGCGCTCGTTAGAGAGCTTCTTCATCACGGAGTTGAGGAAGCCTTCGAGGTAGGTGAGCTCAGCCTGCAACTTAGCTACCTCGGCCTCAACGTCGATGAGGCTACCCAGAGGCACTGCATACTCAGTAGTGCCTACCATGAATGAAGAGGTACCGTCGCTCTTAGCTTCAACCACATTGATAGCCTCGAGGTTACCCATCTTCTCGATGATAGCATTGTAAGCAGCTACGCTATGTGCACCCACCACTTCGAGTGCGAGGGTCTCCTTCTGTGCGATGTTCTTCTGCAAGCGGATAGTACGCACACCACTGATGATGCTCTTGGCGGTCTCCACGTCGGCGATGAGCTGCTCGTCGTACTTGTCGGCAAAGATCTTCACGCTCTGTGTCATGATGCTCTCACCAGCCTTGCGCTCCTCGATGGCCTGCCACAGTTCTTCGGTGATGAAGGGCATGAAGGGATGGAGGAGGCGGAGCAGTGCGTCGAAGTAGTGAAGTGTAGCGTCGTAGGTCTGCTTATCGATAGCGCAACCGTAGGCGGGCTTCACAATCTCGAGATACCAGCTTGAGAACTCGTCCCAGAAGAGGCGGTATACGGCCATCAGGGCCTCGCTCAAGCGATACTTGCTCATGAGGTCGTCTACCTCGAGGGCGGTCTTGGTGAGCATAGCATCGAACCACTCGCAACCCAAGCGTGCAGCCTCGGGCTGAGCGATAGAAGCGTCTACGTTCCAACCCTTAACGAGACGGAAGGCATTCCAAATCTTATTGTTGAAGTTACGGCCCTGCTCGCAGAGTGCATCATCGAAGAGGATGTCGTTACCTGCGGGAGCGCACAACATCATACCCATACGTACGCCATCGGCACCATACTGAGCGATGAGATCGAGCGGGTCGGGAGAGTTTCCGAGGCTCTTAGACATCTTGCGGCCCAGCTTGTCGCGCACGATACCGGTGAAGTATACATTACGGAAAGGCATGTCGCCCTTGTACTCGTAACCTGCCATGATCATACGTGCCACCCAGAAGAAGATGATGTCCGGACCTGTTACGAGGTCGGCCGTGGGGTAGTAGTAGTTGAGCTCGGCATTGTCGGGGTTGTTAATACCATCGAACAATGACACGGGCCACAACCATGATGAGAACCAAGTGTCGAGGGCATCCTCGTCCTGACGGAGCTCGGCGGCGGTGATGTTCTCATAGCCCTCCATCTTACGAGCCTGCTCAACGGCCTCCTCGATGGTCTCGGCTACCACGAACTTCTCTTCGGCACCCTCTGCGGTGGGGAGGAAGAAGGCGGGAATGCGGTGTCCCCACCAGAGCTGACGGCTGATGCACCAGTCCTGGATGTTCTCCAACCAGTTGTTATAGGTGGTCTTGTATTTTGTGGGGTAGAACTTGAGTTCGTCGTTCATCACAGGGGGCAATGCAATGTCGGCAAAGTGTTGCATGCGGAGGAACCACTGCATGCAGAGACGGGGCTCGACGGCCGTGTCGGCATTGCGCTCCGAGTAGCCTACCTTGTTGTCATAGTCCTCTACCTTCTCCAAGAGGCCAGCTGCCTCGAGGTCCTTGGCGATGAGCTTGCGCACCTCTACGCGGTCCATACCGACGTACATGCCAGCCTCGGGGCTCAGCGTGCCGTCGGGGTTGAAGATGTCGATGGTCTCCAAGTTGTGCTTCTTGCCCAGCATGTAGTCGTTGGTATCGTGAGCGGGGGTCACCTTCAAACAACCTGTACCGAACTCAATGTCTACGTAACGGTCCTCGATGACGGGAATCTCGCGGCCTACGAGAGGCACGATTACCTTCTGTCCCTTGAGCCATGTATTCTTGGGGTCCTTGGGATTGATACACATCGCAGTATCACCCATGATGGTCTCGGGACGTGTGGTAGCCACTACGGCGTAGTAGCCCTTGTCGTCCTTGTGGATGACCATACCCTCCTCGGCCTCAACATTCTCGAGGCCTACAACGTAGTATTTGAGGTAGTAAAGCTTGCTCTTCTCCTCCTTATAGATTACTTCCTCATTAGAGAGGGCTGTCTGCGCCTTGGGGTCCCAGTTTACCATGCGGAGGCCGCGGTAGATGAGTCCCTTGTTGTAGAGATCCACGAACACCTTGATGACGCTCTGGCTACGCTTCTCGTCCATGGTGAAGGCGGTGCGGTCCCAGTCGCACGAAGCACCCAGTTTGCGGAGCTGCTTGAGGATGATGCCACCATGCTCATCGGTCCACTCCCACGCATGCTTGAGGAACTCCTCGCGAGTGAGGTCGCTCTTCTTGATGCCCTGCTCGGCGAGCTTCTTCACCACCTTCGCTTCGGTAGCGATAGAGGCGTGGTCGGTACCGGGCACCCAGCATGCATTCTTGCCAAGCATACGGGCACGGCGCACAAGGATGTCCTGAATCGTATTGTTGTGCATGTGTCCCATGTGGAGCACACCCGTTACATTGGGGGGAGGTATCACCACCGTGTAAGGCTCGCGGCCATCGGGTTCGGAGTGAAACAGGTTGTTGTCCAACCAATACTGATACCATTTACCCTCAACGTCTGACGGGTTGTATTTGCTTGCTAATTCCATAGTTTGTATGTTGTTTATATACTTTTTCCAAATTGGGTACAAAGATACGAATAAACGAGCGAAAAATATCAAGCTTGCTTGAATATTTCTCTCAGCGAGTGTTAGTACCTTCACGGCAAGCCGTAAAATTAGTGCAAACCGAGCGAAAAAGCAAGTTTACTTGCATTTTTCCGAGCCGCAGCCTAATATGCTTTTCCGTTCGGCTTTTAGCCAAGCTGCAGCCTCCGACCAGCACCTAAAGGTTCAAGCTATGCAAGCATAGACTAAAGACACTGAATTCTGATCTACAAAAAAATGTAACGATGATTTTTCGCACTACCGATACTTCCTTTTCGCACTTGCGACAGAGTGCGGGAGCAGGTGTGAAAAAACGGGGAGGCAGGTGTATAAAAATGGGAAGAAAAGAGTGATATATCAACAGAGTTAATCAATAAAGGCAAGGAGCGCTCCTTGCCTTCGATCACGGCACGAGTGCCGAAGATGAATTCTTATCAATCGTATAATATTCCTGAAGGCATCATACGTTAAGCAAATCCCTTGCATTGTTGATGGCGGCTTCTGTGAGGATGCCGGCACTCATCATCTGTGCCAGTTCACTGATGCGTTCATCGGTGGTAAGGGGACGGATATGGCTGACGGTAGCGTCAGTGGTATCCTCCTTGTAGACCTTGTAGTGGACTGCTCCCTTGGCCGCAATCTGCGGGAGGTGAGTGATGCTGATAACTTGGCGGCCGTGACCGGCGATGTCGGCCATGATATCTGCCATACGGGCGGCGATGGTGCCCGAAACTCCCGTATCAATCTCGTCAAAGATGAGTGTAGGCAGTGCCTTGGCGGCGGCGATGATGCTCTTGAGCGAGAGCATGATGCGCGAGATTTCACCTCCAGAGGCCACCTCGGCAATATTCTGCAAGGCACCGTTCTTATTGGCCGAGAAGAGAAAGGCCACACTATCGACACCCGTTACATCGGGCTGGCGACGCGGGGTGATAGAGACAGAAAAACGGGTGTTAGGCATACCCAATTCGATGAGACGAGCGACGATGTCTTTCTCGAAAACCTCCCCTACTGCACTGCGTTGTGCTGTAAGCACGGCACCAGCTTCGATGAGGGCGGCATATGCCATCTCCTTGGCTTGTTCCATAGCGATGATACGCTCTGCCGATTCATCGATGCGTTCGAGTGTGTCACGGAAGCGCTGCTCAATCTCAAGCAGTTCGGCCACGCTACTCACGCGGTGTTTCTGCTGAGCGGTGTAGATAGTGTCAAGACGAGCCTCCACCCATGCCTGACGCTCGGGATCAAAGGTGAGACGTTCCTCTGCATCAGCGACTTCTGATGCAATATCTTTAAGCTCGACGTAAAGGCTCTCCATACGCTCATGCCACTCCTCGGCTGCAGGATAGAGGTTGATGAGCGAGCGCAAAGCAGAGGTCGTACTACGCAATGCGGAGGTCTGCCCACCCTCGTCACCACTGAGAGTCGCGCTGATGCGGTAGAGGCTTTCCTTAATCTCCTCAGCATGGGTAAGCATCTCAAGTTCTTGTTCAAGCTCCTCCTGCTCTCCCTCCTGCAGGTGCCACTCGTCGAACTGTTGTAGTTGGAAGCGAATGTAATCCTCATCGCCCTGGTCACCCGTAAGCTGCGAGCGTAGTTTATCGAGTTCGACAGACACCTCACGGTAGTGGCGATAAGCCTCAGCATACTTCACCTTCACGACCTTGTCAGTACTGAGCGTATCGAGTACGCCGAGTTGAAAGTCTTCATTATTGAGCAGAAGGTTCTGATGCTGCGAGTGAATATCGACAAGGCGCTCGCCCAACTGCTTTAAGATGGCCAACGAGACGGGGCTATCGTTGATGAATGCACGGCTCTTACCCGTGGCGGCAATCTCGCGACGCACGATACACTCTGCATCATATTCTATCTCGTTCTCCTCAAAGAGTCCCTCAAGGCCATAGCCTACGACATCGAAGATTCCCTCGACGACACACTTAGCAGCTCCAGTGCGTATGGCTGCCGTCTCGGCGCGCTGCCCCGTGAGCAAGCCTATGGCACCAAGCAAGATGGACTTACCAGCACCCGTCTCACCCGTGATGACGGAAAAACCCTCAGAGAAATCAAGGTCGAGCGACTCAATGAGCGCATAGTTGCGTATGTGTAGATTGCGTAGCATGATATACCATAATAAATGTAGGCTGCAAAGTTAGTGTAAAAAATTCAGCAAAGTAGCATTTTGCACCAACTTTAATCAGAGCTTGTTGTATCTTTAATCAGTGCTTGCACAGCTTGAATTTAGGCTGCGCCTCGGAACCTTTAGGTCGACGCCCGAAGATAAAAATCGAAGTGGCTAAAGTCAAATGCTCAAATAAATTTAATTTTATTGAATTTCATCCTCGCTCAGCAATAGAAAAGTAAACTCCCCTATTACTTTCGCTCGTCGAAATTTGGCATTTCGCTCGGCTTGCACTAAATTTGCCCCCTATATGATAACAGAAGACGAGAAACTAGCGTTGCAAGAACGCATTATAGAAGCACTCAAGACGGTTTATGACCCCGAAATACCGGTCAATATCTATGATTTGGGTCTAATATACCGCATCGAGATAATGGACGATGCCCGCGCTGAGGTTGATATGACACTTACCGCACCCAACTGTCCCGCGGCAGACTTCATCATGGAAGATGTACGCATGAGAGTGGAGGGCATTACAGGCATAAGCTCAGCGACCATCAACCTCGTGTTTGAACCCGAGTGGGACAAAGAAATGATGAGCGAAGAAGCAAAACTAGAGTTGGGATTTTTATAAAACAATGCTGAATTTTTAATTATGAATTCCAATAAGAAGGTTTAGGCTGAGATAATTCATAATTGAAAATTCAACATTCAGAATTTAATCAACATGGTTTATTTCATATCAGACGCACACCTAGGCAGCCGAGCACTCACCTCAATGCGTACTCGCGAACGTCGCTTGGTCAAGTTCCTCGATAGCATCAAGCACAAGGCTTCGGCGATATATATGCTGGGCGACATGTTTGACTTCTGGTTCGAGTACCACAACGTGGTCCCCAAAGGATATACGCGATTCTTGGGTAAGGTGGCCGAGCTCACCGACATGGGGGTCGAGGTGCATTTCTTCATCGGCAACCACGACCTGTGGTGCAAGAAATACCTCACCGAGGAGTGTGGTGTCATCATGCATCACGAGCCCATGACCGTTGACATTGAAGGGAAACTTTTCTATTTGGCTCATGGCGACGGGCTGGGCGACCCCGACAAAAAATTCAAGTTTCTGCGTAGCATGTTCCACAACCCATTCTTGCAATGGTTGTTTGCCGGTGTACCTTCCCGTTGGGGATTGGAATTCGGGCTCGAATGGGCTAAACATAGTCGCCTCAAACATGAGAAAGAGGGCGCACCACGATATATGGGCGAGCAGAATGAGCCACTCATCATCTACTCAAAAGAGTACTTGAAACAACACCCCGACATTAACTACTTCATCTACGGACATCGTCATATCGAACTCGATTTGATGCTTACGCGAGATGCTCGACTACTCATCCTGGGCGAGTGGATAGACCTCTGCACCTATGCGGTATTTGATGGCGACACCTTACGCATAGAGAACTTTATTGAGGGAGAGACACAACCCTAGTTCTTTTACGAGGACATTTCCTAACACAAAACACAAAACACTAAACACTAAACTATAAACTCTAAACATTAAAATCACTATGAAACGTATCTTATCTATTGTGTTGCTATGTGCAGTAACCGTAGGGCTTTTTGCCCAGGAGAGCGAAAGCAAGAAGGCAAAGAGCCCAAACAGCAAGAAAGACATTGTTAAGACAGGTTGGAACTTTGGTCCTCTGCCCGTGGTGGGTTGGGACAGCGACCTGGGATTCCAGTATGGTGCATGCGTGGATATCTTTAACTATGGCGACGGGAGCAATTACCCTTCATACAACTATAAAATGAATGTCGAGGCATCGACCTACACGGGTGGTTCATCACTCTTCCGCTGCTATGGCGATTTCAAGACCCTCATCCCCGACGGCAAGCTCTTCTTCGACTGCACCTACTTCAACGCCAAGAAGTTTGACTTCTACGGCTTTAACGGCTATGCTTCGCCCTACAAGACCGGCTATGGGATCCTTGTTCCCGACGGAGACAAATCTGCATTCAATTGGATGCGCCGCAACCAGTTCCGGTTCGTGACTAGCGTACAACGCCGCATCGTAGGTAACCTGAATTGGGCAGCCGGCATCGGATACTACAACATCGTGACGAGCGACGTGAAGATGGATAAGTACAAAGACCAGACATCGCTCTATGACCTCTACCGCGGCGCCGGACTCATCCGCGACAACGAGGCCAATGGCGGTAACGTACTCCAGTTCAAGGCAGGTCTCATCTACGACACTCGCGACCACGACAGCGACCCCACACGCGGACTCAACATAGAAGCCACCCTCGTGGGCGCTCCCGACATTATCGACCGCAAGGGCTACAGCAACCTCGGCTTCACCTTCGTAGGCAGCCACTATGTACCTGTATACAAAGATCGCTTGACCTTCGCCTACCGTCTCGGTGTACAGGCCAAACTCGCAGGCGAGATACCCTATTACTTTATCAACAACCTCAACACCCTCTTCTTCCGTAAAGTATATACCGAAGGATTAGGCGGTAATGCCTCTGTGAGAGGAATCAACCGTAACGGAGTCGTTGGTAACGGCATGGCATGGCTCAACACAGAATTCCGCTGGCGCATCGTCAACTTCCGATTCATCAACCAGAACTTCCACATCGCCCTCAACCCCTTCTTTGATATGGGACAGGTCATTCAGCCTTATCGCCTCGAAGAGCAAAAGAAAGCCTATAATTCTGACGAATTCCATAAATATCTTGCAGAGCATCCTGATGTAAAAATCGAGAACAATCCCTTCTACACTGACAAAAAAGAGACTCCTCACATGACCGCAGGATGCGGCCTGAAGATTGTGATGAACCGCAACTTCGTGATTTCTGTCGAGATGGCCCACGCCCTCGACAAGCGCGACGGACAAAAGTTGTGGAATAACATCGGTTTCAACTACCTATTTTAAAGACAACAGACAACAGACGACGAACACAGACTATAGGGTTGATAATACCCCGGAGACAGACTTACGTCCGTTGTCCGTAGTCTGTTGCCAAGTAGAATCATGCGCTACCTCTATATCCTATTCGGGACCTTTTGTCTAGTAATGGGCATCATTGGGATATTCCTCCCCGTGTTGCCCACTACTCCTTTATTATTGCTCACCGCCTTCTGCTATTACAGAGGTTCCGACCGCCTCTACGATTGGCTGATGAGCCACCCTTACCTAGGCACACACATCAAGCGATTCCGCGAAAACCGAATTATACCCCGTAAGGTCAAGGTTTATATTCTCACCCTTTTGTGGGGCTCGCTCCTCTTCTGCGCCTATATCCTTACTCCCATATGGCTCAAATGCTTGATGATAACCATTGCTATTGGGGTAACTTGGCACATTCTATCCTATAAGTCGGAATAAGACCAGATTTGCATATTCTCTCACCTTACGCTACCTTTGCAATATGAAATCATTTCGCCAAGCATTAACCATCATAGCCATAGTGCTGACACCTGTATTTGCAAAGGCACAATTCGTTCAATCTCCCAAGCACGAATACCGTGCTGTATGGCTTACAACCATCAAGGGGCTCGACTGGCCCAAAGAAGAGGCATGGGGAGACTACCCCGCCCAAAAGAGTCACCTTTGCCGCGTGCTCGATAGCTTGCAAGCCATTAACATCAACACAATACTCTTGCAAACCCGCGTCCGAGGTGATGTTATCTACCCCTCAAAGATAGAGCCGTTTGCCCCCGTTTTCACTGGGGTGCATGGCGAGACACCCGACTATGACCCCCTAGCTTTTGCTATCGAGGAGTGCCACAAACGTGGTATGCAACTGCATGCATGGCTGGTAACGATACCCCTCGGTGACGTCGCCTACGTACAAGGGCATGGCAAGCAATCACTACCAAGCCGAAAGCCAAGTCAATGCACCAAGTTTAAGGGCTCATGGTATATGGAACCATCTCACCCTGCCACGGCCGAGCACCTCACGCAATTGACAGAAGAGATTGTCGCGAATTACGACATCGACGGCATACACTTCGACTACATCCGCTACCCCGAAGGAAACAGCAACTACCCCGACCAAACACTATATAATAAGAATAAGCGTGACCTAAGCAAAGCTAATTGGCGAAGAGAGAATATTACACGCCTCATGAGCGGCATATACCGCAAGGTCAAAAGCATCAAGCCTTGGGTGTGCGTAAGTGCCGCCACGTTAGGGAAGCATGACGATGTGTCGCGCTATAGCAGCTATGGATGGAATGCCTACCACACCGTGCACCAGGAGGCACAAGAATGGATGCGTATGGGCATCGTGGACGCTATATTCCCCATGCTCTACTACGCAGGGAATCACTTCTACCCCTTCGTATGCGATTGGGGAGAGCACGCTTATGGGCGCCATGTGGTGGCAGGACTTGGCACCTACCAACTGCACCCAGAAGAGAAAAATTGGGAATTGGAAGAGAGCGTACGCCAACTCCATGTTGTACGCATACACCCCACAGTGGCGGGCACAGCGCAATTCCGTTCTCAGTTTGTAACCGACAACACCAAAGGAGTATACGAACTGCTACGTTCGTTCCATCCCTACCCTGCGCTCGTTCCGCCAATGCCATGGCTCAACGCTACACGGCCAACCATGCCACAAGGTCTGGAGGTTACAACTAGGAAACATGCCCTCACACTAACCTGGCAACCTCAAGAGGGTGTCACCTACAACATCTATAGCAGCAATAGCTACCCTGTAGATACTACCGACCCAAGCAACCTACGTTGTACGTACTATCGCGACACGACCTATACCATTGCCATGCCCAGCCTTGTACATCCACGCCACTATGCCGTCACAGCTATAGACCGATATGGCAACGAAAGCAAAGCCATACAGTGGGAAAGTAAAATCACACAAGTCGAACCCAAACAGTACAACACAACAAGATAAAGAAGCATCTCAGCCTATTAGATGTTTTAAAGATTATGGCTACTTTTGCGAACAATGGAAAAATTTGAAGTACATATCCTCGGATGCGGGTCGGCACTGCCCACTACACGCCACCACGCCACCTCACAAGTTATCGACTTGCGTGATAAGCTTTACATGATTGACTGCGGTGAGGCCACCCAGAGCCAATATCGCAAGGTGGGACTCAGTTTCTCGCGTCTCGGACATATATTCATCTCACACCTGCATGGCGACCACTGCTTCGGTCTGATGGGACTCATCTCTACACTCGGTCTGTTGGGACGCACAGCAACGCTGCATGTCCATGCCTTCCCCGAATTGGAGACACTCATGCGCCCTTGGCTCGGCTTCTTTTGCGAAGGCATACCCTACAAAGTAGAGTTCCATTCCTTTCCCCATGGTTGCACCGACATCATCTATGAGGACCGTTCGGTGAGCGTACAAGCCTTTCCCTTGAGCCACCGCATACCTTGCTGCGGATTCGTATTCCAGGAGAAGCCCACGGCGGCCCATATCAAACGAGAGATGATAGACTTCTACGAGATTCCCTTTAGCCAGATAAACCGCATCAAGAATGGTGAGGACTACGTAACACCCGAGGGGAAAGTGATACCCAATAGCCGACTCACCACACCTGCAGCCCCTCCACGCAAGTATGTCTACTGCAGTGACACGAAGTTCAATATAAACAACGTACAGTACACACGCAATGCCGACCTCCTCTTCCATGAGGCCACCTTTGCCGAAGACCGCGCCGCACGTGCCGAACAGACCTGTCATAGCACGGCACGCCAGGCTGCCGAGATGGCGCATCTCAGCGGAGCTAAGCATCTGCTCATTGGACACTACTCGGCACGATACACTGACGAGAGCATCTTACTCAACGAAGCACGTGAGGTATTCCCCCAAACCTCCTTGTCCGAAGAGGGGAAATGTTATAAAGTATAGTAAAAAAATGAAACAACAACTGACCACTGAGTCCATAGAACTCCTTGATCGTCTCATCGCCACTCCCTCTGTATCGCGCGACGAGGCCGCTACAGCTGACATCATAGAGGAATTCCTCAAGGCCCACGTCAAGGGCACTGTACAGCGCATCTACAACAACGTGTACGTGCGTTCACCTCATTGGGACGATGCAAACCCCACCTTGCTAATGAACTCGCACCACGACACCGTGAAGCCCTCACCATCCTACACCCGAGATCCCTTCACCCCCACTCATGAGGGAGGATGCATCTATGGACTCGGGAGCAACGACGCAGGTGCCTCGGCCGTATCTCTCATCGCTGCTTATCGCTACTACGAAGATACTCCCCTCCCCTTTAACATACTCCTTGCCATCAGTGCCGAAGAGGAGGTCATGGGCGAGCATGGCATGCGTGGCCTATTGCCCGAACTGGGACATATAGACATGGCGCTCGTGGGAGAACCCACTGGCATGCAAGCTGCTGTAGGCGAACGCGGATTGGTAGTAATGGACTGTATAGCACATGGCGTACGTGGACATGCCGCACGAAACGAAGGTGTGAACGCTATCGATATCGCTATCAAAGACATCGAACGGCTACGCGATTTCCGTTTCGAACGGCGTTCCGAACTGTTAGGCGACATCAAAACGACAGTCACCCAAATCAATGCCGGTACGCAACACAATGTCATCCCCGACGAATGTCGTTTTGTCATCGACATACGCACCACCGATGCCTACAGTAATGAAGAAACGGCTCGCATCGTGGAGCAGTTGCTCGAGTCGGATGCCAAGGAGCGCAGCACCCGCGTACATGCCTCGGCCATTTATGAGAGCCACCCCTTGGTGAAAGCTGCAACGGCTATCAACAGAAAGACCTTTGTATCTCCTACTACGTCTGATATGGCGCTTATGCACGGCATACCCTCACTAAAGATGGGTGTAGGCGAATCAGCCCGCTCACACGGAGCAGATGAATACGTTATGGAGAGCGAAATCGTAGAAGGCATACAAATATACATTGACTACCTCGCCTCACTCTCCGAGATATTGAAATAAAAAGAAAACTTGAGATAAAAAACAAATAGGCCACCATTGGTGGCCTATTTCATTCATTGGTTGATTCTACTGATTAAAAGGGCAGGTCATCAGCCGCGTTCGAAGTACTCATCTGCGGAGCACTAAAAGGGTCTGCCACAGGAGGGGGAACGGGAGCACCTGCTACAGCCACGGGAGCACCTGCTGCAGGAGCCACATTGCGGTCGACCTTCCAAGCGCGAATATCATTATACCAACGGCCATTGTACTCGCGGCTATCGATATCAAATGATACGGTGAGAGTCTCACCTAACTGGATGTTGAACTGTGCGATGCGATCAGTTCCAAACACGTTAAACATCATCTTGCGAGGATATTGCTCCATGGTCTCGAGCACATACTCCTGAATCTTCCACTCATTACCTGCCTTTGACACGCCACCACGCTCAGCAAGCACTGCGATAATTTTTCCTGTTAATTCCATAAACGTTGTTGTTTTATTGTTGTTTCTATTTTGTCTTCTACACAAATCGTCAAACGCCAAATCGGAGCGCGAAGATACACCTTTATTATAAATGATACTAATTTTTCTGCCTTTTTTTTTGGCAAGCAGAGTAGTTTGTGCTACTTTTGTACGAATATAAAAAACTACATAGAATATTAACAATAAAAACATACTTACTATGAAATTTGTCGTATCCAGCGCAGCACTTTATAGTCATTTGCAAGGCATCAGCCGTGTCATCAACTCAAAGAGCACATTGCCCATTCTCGACTGTTTCTTGTTCAACATAGAGGACAACAAGTTATCTATTACTGCTTCTGACAACGAGACTACCCTTGACACCACGATGGAAATTGTGGAGAGCGAAGGTAACTTCCAGTTTGCCATTCCCTCAAAAACCCTCCTTGACGCTATCAAAGAGCTCCCCGAGCAGCCCATCACCTTCGACATCAACACACAGACGATGGAGGTATCTATTCAATACATGAACGGTAAGTATGCCATGATGGGACAGTCTGCAGACGAGTATCCCATGGCCGCACTCATGGGCGAGAATAGCGTAACCTTTACCATCGAGACCGACACACTGCTCGGCGGAATCAACCGCACCGTGTTTGCCACTGCTGATGACGAGTTGCGTCCAGTGATGAATGGTATCTATTTCGACATTTTCACAGACTATGTAACCCTCGTAGCATCAGATGGCCACAAACTCGTGCGCTACAAGCTCTACAATGTAAAAGGAGAAGAGAAGGCCGCTTTTATCCTTCCCAAGAAGCCCGCAGTACTCCTCAAGAACCTTTTGGCCAAAGAAGCTGGCGAAATTAGAATTTCATTCGATGATCGCAACGCCACTTTTGAGATGCCCACACACCGCATGATATGTCGCCTCATTGAGGGCCGCTATCCCAACTACAACTCAGTAATCCCACAGAACAATCCCTTTAAGGTAACCATAGACCGCACTGCTATGCTCAGCGCCTTGCGTCGCGTATCGGTATTCTCTTCACAGAGCAGCAGCCTCATCAAGCTCCGCATGGGCAACAACGAATTGCTCATCTCTGCTCAAGACGTAGACTTCTCCACCTCTGCAGAGGAGAAACTCGCTTGCTCTTACGAAGGCAACCCCATGAGCATTGGTTTCAAGGCCACATTCCTCATGGATATTCTTTCGAACATCAATGGACAAGACGTAGTCATCGAGGTTTCTGACCCCTCACGCGCCGGTGTTCTTGTACCAGCCGAACAGAACGAAGCAGAAGAGCTCCTTATGCTCTTAATGCCTATGATGCTTAACGACTGATCACTATTTAAGTACCCATAAAAGGAAGGCTCTAGCCTTCCTTTTATTTTTAACCATTCTCGTATCACACACGCATATACCTATACAAAAAAAGAGAGAACTCCAAAGTTCTCTCTTCCTGTGATTCGCTTGGGGCTCGAACCCAAGACCCCATCCTTAAAAGGGATGTGCTCTACCTGCTGAGCTAGCGAATCGACCTCTTGTGCCGTTAAGCGAGTGCAAAGGTAGATATTTTTTGCAAGACTGCAAACTTTTTTGAGTCCTTTTTACGTTTTTCTTCGTTTTTCAGTAATCTCACATAGGACACAGGTATTTTTATGGCGACTACACCTGGGAATTATCTGCAGGCACTCCCTTTTCTTCCAATTCCTGCTTGCGCAAGAAACGTCGATAGTATGAGAGCAACAACGAGGTGGCAGGAAGTGCAATAATCATCCCCACCAATCCGAGCAAACTTCCCCAGATAGAGAGCGAAAGCAGAATGACTGCAGGGTTAAGCCCCGTCACCTTATTCATGATACGAGGTATAAGGATAGTCTCTTGTATCACCTGCACTACGAGAAACACAATGCCAGCAGCCACAAGTATCCACCAGAAATTCTCCCCCGTATTAGCAGCCTTGACCAATGCCAAGAATACGGTAGGAACCAACGCCACAGTTTGCAGATAGGGTACAATATTGAGTAAGCCCACAAATAGGCCAAAACCGATAGCCAAGGGAAAGTCGATAATAACAAAACCAATACTGAACAATATACCCACACACAATGCCACGAGTGATTGTCCACGGAAGTAATTGCTCATGCTCTCTTCCACATCCTCAGTAAGGCGCACCACACGCTCTCGATACTTCTCGGGGATAAGGCTTACCCATCCACGCTCTAGCAACTCGTAATCCTTGAGAATAAAGAGCACATAGACCATAAACATAAAAACAGCAACCAAGCCCCACACCATACTAAATGACTGAGACACCACACTCCATATCTTGGGTAAAGAATCTTGCACGAGCAAACCGATGCGTTCTGCCGAGAAGAAACTCTCCACCGCTGCCATATCGACATGCTTATGTACAAACTCATTCACCACTTCGGGGATGGTAGTATTAGTTCCTACTGAGGTAACATAGTTGACCACAAACTCCTTAAGCACGGCAAACTCCTGCACTACGGGCGGTATCACTAGAAAGCAAATGCCCACAATGAGCGCAGCAAAGAGCAGCAGCACCACACCGACAGAGAGCAAGCGATGTTTAAGTTTTAATCTATATTGAAAGAACTTCACTATCGGATACACCAAATAGCAGAATAGCCAAGCAATGAGAAACGGGAGCAACGCCCCACTCAGACGATCAATCAACAGATAAACCACCACACACGCAGCTATGGCTATAAGCCCACGTATAAAACGGTCAAAAGTAATCTCCTTATTCATATACAAATCTTATATCTTCGCAAAGGTAAAACTAACAACATAAAAAAGCAAGGTTTATTTCGATATTCGCCAAAATCAGCCTACCTTTGTGGTGAGCCGTTAGCAATGACGACTACAAATCCCAACACTAAACACTAAACTTCAAATGCTACACCCCGAACTCACCTACACCTGCTCCCGCACCGTCGAAGAGCATCACCTAGCCGCCCATGTGGGTAGCGGTGACCTGCGCGTACTCTCCACCCCCTCCATGATAGCCCTGATGGAAGAGGCCGCGATGCGATGCGTGGCGCCCCACTTAGAAGAGAGTCAGACCACTGTAGGCGGACACATCGCCGCTTCGCATCTCAAGCCCACCGCTCACGGTCGCACCATCACCGCCACTGCCACGCTCACCAAGGCAGAGGGTCGCAAACTGCAGTTTACCATATCGGCCTCCGACGAGGAGGGCCTCATCGGCGAAGGCGAACATACACGCTTCATCGTCGATCGAGAGAAGTTCATGGCTAGATTGGGTTAACCCCAAACAAGTCAAGCATTAAGGAGACCTATAAAAACATCTTCGTTAGAAGAGCGCCTTACGTGTACATATATACTACTAATAGCGCGGCAACGAATGTATCACTCCATGCTAGTTAGCGAAGTATAGCTCAATAGTTAGTGAGGAGTGGCGCGATAGTTAGCGAGGAGTAGCGCGGTAGTTAGTGAGGCGTAGCACGGTAATTAGCGAGGGGAACCATCGTTATATATATCGCACCTTCTGACAGTTAACGACATTTACAAGCACAAGCACGAACCATAGAAACGATAGGACAAAAAAAAACAAAGTCAAATTCAAGGACCTACTAGAAGTTACGTATACGACGTGATTGACAACAAGTTAAGCATCAAACCCGACATAAGCCACAACATAAGTTCCTACGTAAAAAACCTTTCCAATTCTATCAAGCACGAAGAGCAGCACGGACAACCAATGAGAACGGAGAGTAATAATTAATTTTCTATTCTTGATTAAAAGCAGTAACTTCGCGTGGCGAAATGACGAGCAACGATTAGTGCCATACGGATGGCACTCTAAAACACAAAACAAGACACAAGCCCAATGATAGTTTGCATAGCGGAGAAACCGAGTGTAGCAAAAGAGATAGCCGACGTTCTAGGCGCCAAGACACGCCACGAGGGCTATCTGGAGGGTAACGGGTATCAAGTGACCTGGACCTTCGGTCATCTGTGTACTCTCAAGGAACCACACGACTACACCTCGCAGTGGAAGAATTGGTCGCTGGGCAGCCTACCTATGATACCGCCCCGCTTCGGCATCAAGCTTATCGACAACCAGGGTATCGAGAAGCAGTTCAACATTATCAAGAATTTGATGCAGAGTGCCGACATGATTATCAACTGCGGCGATGCTGGCCAAGAAGGAGAGCTTATCCAGCGTTGGGTGATGCAGAAGGCAGAGGCCAAGTGTCCCGTGAAACGTCTGTGGGTTTCATCTCTGACCGAAGAGGCTATCCACGAGGGCTTTGCCAAGTTGCTCGATGCATCAGACAAGCAGTCGCTCTACGAGGCAGGCTTGTGTCGCGCCATCGGCGACTGGGTGCTGGGCATGAATGCTACACGACTCTATACCTTGAAATATGGTCAGAACCGCCAGGTGCTCTCCATTGGCCGAGTACAAACCCCCACGCTGGCCCTCATCGTGAAACGTCAACAGGAGATAGAGAACTTCGAGCCCCAACAGTACTGGGTATTGAAGACGACATATCGCGACACAACATTCAACGTCATCCAAAAGCGCAGCGAAGAGGACCTCATGGCCGAAATTGAAAAGCAAAAAGAAGCTGCGGAAAAGAAAGGAAAACCCTTCGACACGAGTGAGGCATGGCGTAAAGCCGAGGCAGCCAACATAGGCATCGAACCCATAGCCAGCGAGGAGCAGGGACGTGCCATCGTAGAGCGCATCAAAGAAGCTCCCTTTACCATCACCTCGGTGACCAAGAAGGAGGGCAAGGAATTGCCACCAGCACTCTTCGACTTGGGATCGCTACAGACGGAGTGCAATAAACGCTTTGGCATCCCCGTAGACGTGACCCTTCAGATAGTACAGTCGCTCTACGAGAAGAAGGTAACCACCTATCCCCGTGTAGACACCAAGTACCTAAGCGACGATGTGTATTCCAAATGTCCGCAGATACTCATGGGCCTGAGTGACTACCAACAATATATCACCCCGCTGCATGGACGACCCTTGCTGAAGTCGAAGAAGGTATTCGACAACAAGAAGGTGACCGACCACCATGCCATCATCCCCACAGGCGTGGTGCCTCAAGCGCTGACCGACAACGAACGCAAGGTGTACGACTTGATTGTACGCCGCTTCATCGCCGTCTTCCACCCCGAATGTAAGACCAGCACTACCACCGTGCTGGGCGAGACGGAGGGTATACTCTTCCGCACTTCAAGCAAAGAGATATTGGAACCAGGATGGCGCGTGGTGACAGACAAGGAGACGACAGATAATACAGGAGCTTCAGAGTCGGAAAACTCGGACAACGCAAGCATGCCCACCTTCGTCAAGGGCGAGAGTGGTCCGCATCTACCCGAGTTGATAGAAAAATGGACACAGCCCCCCAAGCCCTATACCGAGGGTACGCTCATCCGCGCCATGGAGACAGCAGGCAAACTGGTCGACGACGAGGAACTGCGCGAGGCCATGAAGGAGAACGGCATAGGCCGCCCCGCCACACGTGCCGAGATTATCAAGACGCTTTACAAACGAAACTATGTAGTGCTGGCCAAAAAGAACCTCGTACCTACCCCCATGGGTGTCGAACTCATCGGACTCATCCGCGAAGAGCTACTCAAGAGTGCCGAACTTACAGGAATCTGGGAGAAACGCCTGCGCGAAATTGAGGCACGCCGCTATGACGCCAAGCAGTTTATCGAGGAGTTGAAACAGATGGTCGCAGAGATTGTGCACCAGGTGATGGCCGACAATACTCCGCGACGAATATAATCCAATTATATTAACCTATGAAAAAGGAAGAAGCTATCTTTGCAGCAGGGTGTTTCTGGGGCGTTCAGTATCAACTACAACGCATGCCAGGTGTACTGAACACATCAGTGGGTTACATCGGTGGTCCCGAAGAGAACCCTACATATGCCGAAGTCAAAGCTCACCGCACTCACCACGTGGAAGCGGTGTGGGTAGAATATAATGCCGAGATGGTGACCTATGAGGCGCTGTGCCGCTTATTCTTCGAGATTCACGACCCCGCACAAACCGATGGCATAGGTCCAGACATAGGGCCACAATACCGTAGTCAGATATTCTATCTCAATGAAGAGCAGTTTCGCGTGGCTAAAGCGACAATAGAACTTCTACGCAGCAAAGGCCACGAGGTAAACACCGCACTACGCCCAGTTCAACACTTCTGGCATGGCGAAGAGTACCACCAAGAATATTACAACAAGACCGGTGAAGAACCCTACTGCCACATCCGAACGAAAAAGTTCTGACACACCATGTAGGATGACATACAAATGGTGACCTATTTTCCTACTTGAAATCCACTATACACAGCTTCATTGAGGAAGGTACATGCTCCACTCAAATAGAGCGGTTCCTCATATGCCCTAATTTGAAGAGAGCCACCGTCAATGGTCAAGCCACCATCTGAGGTGACGCCACGCGAGCGTGAGTCGAGGCCATTACTCTTGTGGGTAGCGCCCGATGACACTACGACAACGCGGCTATCTTTCATTACAATATTGCCTACATTATTGATGCCCTTGCTACCTGTTCCAGTACACTTGACGCCCATAGTCATGTTCGAAATCGATAGTTTTCCCTTGCTACGGATTCCAGCCGAAGAGGACAAATCATCCACATCAGTTTCATAAAGCGCATCACCCTCAGTAAAAGCAGTCACCTTGCCACCCGTGAGCGACATATCCCCCTCGCTCATTAATGCTTTAGAGCCGTCTCCCTTGGTCGTAACCTGCACGATGCCGCCCGACATGGAGAATGTTGACATGGCACGTACACCATGTCCTTTGTCGTCCGTAGTAACAACCTTGATGAGTCCACCCTTGATATCTACATAAGGTGTGATGAGCGAATCGACGATACCAGTGTCTTCGTCTCCTTCATACGAAGCGGTGATACCCTCGTCGCCTGCATTGACGATGAGTTGGCCAGCGCCAATCTCAATATAACCTTCATCGACGTCAATACCATCTTGCTGAGCCGTGATATTCACGACACCACCATACATAATAAAGCGATCGCTGGTACTGATTCCATCTCGAACGGAATTGATTGTAATGTTACCTCCACGCATACGCACATAGTCATCGCTCACGATGCCATGCCCGTAGTTGCTCTTCACGTTAAGCGTGCCCTTACCGGAGAATACGAGCTGCCCCTCACTGAAGAAGGTACCCTTCTGCTGTTCCGTACCCTCCAGAGTATAGGATTTGCCGTCTTCCAAATTGTTTATAGTGCCATCTGCAAGCTTTATCATCATCGTCTTTCCCGACTGAATATTGATGGCCGAACCTGTAGGATTGGTTATGCTGACGCCATCGAGGGTGACTTGGGCCTTCTTGTCTGAGTAGAGCTTGAATGAGCCGTTTGTCGTTGTACCCTTCAAAGTAAATGCGATATCCTTCTTGGCAGAAGTCACCTTCACATGGTTACCATTTACAATGACGTTCACACCGGAAGGCTTTCCCGTATAAGAGGCCTTCCCCTCTTTATAGGTAATGACAACCGTATTCTTGGGAGCATAGTTCTCGATAAAATCGCCATAATCATCGTGATTCTCATCGGTGATCACATTCTCCTTAACCTCGGAAAATGAAGTATCGTCAGCAGATGAGAAAGCGACATCAATATGAGCACCTGCATAATCGTAGGTTTCGTAGGTCTTTCCTAATTGCGCAAATTCAACAGCCTCAATGCCATCAACGGCATAGCTGACTACTGCATCTTGCCCTTCCGTCTGTATATATAATATGGTACCATCTTCGTTGAACGTAAGTTCTGTACCCGCGCCACAGAAGTAAGCGACTGAGCCATCCTTACACACAATACGAAAATCAGAAGGAACCGTTACGGCCCACGAAAGCATAGCTGCCACAAGGGCCAAAGAAAGAGACATCAATCGTTTCATCGCTTCACAAATTTAAGGGTTACGTTACCGACAACAGCCACATAGGTGCCTGCAGGCAGGTGGGCCACACTGACGGGAGTAGCCGCAATGGTCTGCATTCGTTCCAACACCAATGCTCCATTGGCATGATATACGGCCACAACAGTGCCTGGCTGGGCATGAACGAGAAGTTCTTCGGTAGCGGCAGAATAGGTCACAACATCCTTGCCTTGCAGTTCATCTACACCCGCATCAACAGAATAGAAATAGATTCGGCTGATATCTTTGATGCCGAATGTTTTTTTCACCGCGCCATCAACATGGAGCAGCATCTGGCCATCCGAGAAAGTTATCTTACAAGAGGTATAGTTCTCCTCAAATTTCAATTCGTTGCCATCACTCAGAGCCACCGCCATCTGCTGTGCTCTCATCTGCATAGCCGAGGCGAATAATATGGCTAAAAACAGGTAGACAGGTCGTTTCATAGTTTCGGTCGATTCACCATTTAGAATTCAAAGGCATAGCCAATACCCAAGACGTGACCACTCACCTCATCTATATCAGCATAGTCTTGGTAGCGATAATATAGTTTCAGTTTATGCTCCTTGTTTATTTTGTATTCTGTACCCACGGTATAGCGTATCTTGTCGTAGGCAAAGGCATTATCCAATTCGTTGTATACCTCTACCTCGGCAAAAGGCTCGAACGGACATTTCTTGATGTCGTAGCTCACCGCAAGACGAGAACGGAGCTTGTGGTCACTCTTGGATTTCTTCTCGTCCGTCATGTAGCTGTAATCATCACTCTCGGGGTCTTCATCAATATAATACTCGGAAGTACCTGCTATAGCGTGGAATGGGTCATAGTACCAGCGCGTACGGTCGCAATAGCTTCTCATACGATGAGTAAACTGATAGCGTTCGCGCAGTGAAAACTTGAAACGTCCCCACTTGACAGAACCCGTAAGTGAAGCAGTGAAACGATGACGAGCTACCCAATAGGCATCATCTACATTCATGTGCTTAGGAATCGGGTTACCCGCACCATCCAACTCATAGCTGCCGTCCTCCTCGGTCTCGTACTTGATGGTCGTCTCGCCCAAATAGTTCATAGACATAAAGGTGTAGCCTACATCCGCCTTGAGGAAGGGCAGAAAGTTCTTGTTTTTATAGGAGAGACTAAAGCCTGTGGCAATACGCTCGGTCATCGACGACATATCTTGCGTGCGGTACTCAGCTTCCAACGAAAGTTCCAATTGTTTGTTGAGTTTGGTCGAGCCCTCGATGCTTGCCCATACACCAAAATCACTTTTTTGTGCTACCATCACCGAGGTCGCCAACAATAGGCATCCTGTGCCTAAAATTCGTTTGATACTTTTCATAGTTTCTACTCTTTTCGTGCAAATGTAACGTCCAATTCTGAAAAGATTTTGAAAAAGTTCTGTTACGCAGAAAAATAATCGGGCATCAACTCACTTTGGGCAGACGGCCTATATGATTTACACTATTCACTTCATTGGTCAAGGGTTCGTAGTAAATCTTCACCATTGCCGTATCTTTAGAGAAGTCTATGGCCCCCACCTCAACACGGAGGATATCCAGCCCAGTGCGCTTCTTCAGATCCTCAATAAGTTCTGGTTCCTTCTCGGGAGTGATCAGAGCAATATTATCATACATCACCAACTTACTGGCCACATGCTTCACCCAACGATTGCTCTCCATCGCCCATATTGAAATGATAAACAAGAGGTTGGTAGCCAACAATTCAACATAGCTTATGCTAGAATCCAATGCATTGATGGTACTCACAGCAATAATAAGGAAAAGGTAAGTCATCTCACGGATGGGCACCGATTCCGTACGATAACGAATGATACCAAATATAGCAAACAGACCCAAAGCGACACCTGTCTTCAGTTTCACGCCTCCCATCAGATAGATAATCAAGAATATACTGATTGCAATGAGGATAAAGGTCACAAAATAGTCGCGACGCTTGCTCTTGGGGTAGTAGAACACACGAGCTATGAACGCCACCACTACCACATTGAGCAGGAAACGTAGGATGAGTTGGGTGAGCCCATTCCAATCTGCCCACATAGGTACTGTCAGACTATCAGCTGCAGATAACACGTCTAAATCGAATTCTTCTGCTGCAGCAAGGGCAGCTTTGGCACCTCCTGCAACAAGGCTTAATAGGTTTCCCATAGTTTAGTATCTTTTTAATAGTTTATCAATTTTCTTAAAACGCGGTTTGAAGCGATTACGCTTCAGCGTAGGCTTGGTAAGTGCCGAACCTATACAATATTTGCTAAAACCCGAGGGCTTGATACGTAATTCTCGCAATAGATCCTTCACCGGAGAATAGACATTTCCATCACGCTTGAGCTCGATAATCACGAGGCGATCAAAAGTGTCCTGAATATCCGTTTCGCAATGGTGAAACTTTACATGACAGTCAATCGTGAGACGCTCAGTCTTGGCCATATTAACAAGAGTTATGCGCTCAAAACGATTCTCGACCTTCGGTACAAGGTCTGACAACAGATAGTTAGAATGCTTTGCCAATAGAGCATCGCCACCATCCTCGTGCAACGTATGTATACCATTCACGGTGATACGTTTCTTCTTCGTACGCCCATGATTATTCTTGTTCTTCACTTCGAGAAAAGTATCACCCGAGTCAAGATAGGTGCGCACACGCACCTTCTGACGCACAAGACGCCCATTATGGTGCATTGTATACATCTCCTCGTCGGGAGTATCAAGATAAATAGTGTGATAACGATTGTAACGTTTGCCCTCTATCTGCTGCACCATGTACTTACCTTGTGCCATCACAAGCAACTGTTCCAACTGACTAATCGTTGCCAAGTATTTCTTGTCTATACGATTCATCAGTTTGATTCCGCTCATATCATCCAAAGAGATAGGAGGCAATTGGTCGAGCAGATGCAATATTTGTTGTTCCATGATATCAAGCGCACGAAGCGAACATGTGCAAATGTAGCGTTTTTTTCGGAACCAACGAATAAAAACCGACAAAAAAAGCGCCAAATAGCCTCTTTGTTATACATAATGAACGTAAACTATTGCAAAAAAGAAAAAAACCGCCTACCTTTGAATCACCTATAATCACATTAAACAGTAAGAACATGCAAGAATACTTGAACGAAGCACAGGAGATGATGGAAATGGCCATCCTCCACGTTGAAGACGAACTCGCCCGCATCCGTGCCGGCAAAGCGAACATCCGCATCCTCGATGGCATCCGTGTAGACTCATACGGCAGCATGGTGCCCTTGAGCAATGTAGCTTCAGTGACCACTCCCGATGCACGCACCATCGCCATCAAGCCTTGGGACAAGAACATGATCCGTGTCATCGAGAAGGCTATCATCGACTCACCCGTAGGCATCATGCCCGAAAACAACGGTGAGATTATCCGCCTCGGCATCCCCCCTCTCACTGAGGAGCGCCGTAAGCAGCTTGCCAAGCAGTGTAAGGAGGTGGCTGAGCACGCCAAAATCAGTATCCGCAATGCTCGCCGCGACTGCATCGATGCACTGAAGAAAGCCGTAAAAGAAGGTATGCCCGAGGATGTACAAAAGGATGGCGAGGAGAAGCTCCAAAAGCTGCACGACAAGTTCATCAAGAAGGTAGACGATCTCTACGCTGACAAGGAAAAGGAAATCATGACCGTGTAATACGAGATGAAAGTTGAAAGATGAAAGATGAGAACCTCAACCATTGAGCACATCTGCCCGAGTGGATAAAACATCCATCTTTCATCTTTGCACTTTCAACTTTAGTTATGCTTGGACTTGTAATCAAGAATACAGGTAGTCAGTATATCGTGAAGACCGATGAAGGCAACTTCATCGATTGCCGCATCAAGGGCAACTTCCGACTCAAAGGCATACGTAGCACCAACCCTGTGGCTGTAGGCGACAGGGTTGTGCTCACTGAGCCCACCGATGGCATTGCTTATATCACAGATATCGAGGAGCGCCGCAACTACATCATACGCCGCGCCTCAAACCTCTCAAAGCAGTCACACATCCTTGCCGCCAATGTCGACATGTGCCTGCTCATCGTGACCATCAACTACCCCGAAACCTCAACAACCTTTATCGATCGTTTCCTCGCTACTGCCGAGGCATACCGTATTCCCGTTCACATAGTATTCAACAAGGTGGACCGCTACGACGAGGCCGAGCGCCGCTATCTTGAAGCCATCGTACACTTGTATCGCAGCATCGGCTACGACTGTTCATGCGTCTCGGCACTCAACAATCAAGGACTCGACGAGGTGCACGCTGCCCTATCGGGCAAAACCACCCTACTCTCGGGTAATTCGGGTGTAGGCAAGAGCACGCTCATCAATGCCCTACTGCCCGATCTTCGCTTGCGCACAGGCGAGATCTCTGAGCGCCACAACACAGGAATGCACACCACCACCTTCTCCGAAATGTTCCCCTTCGACGACAATGGATGGCTCATCGACACACCAGGTGTTAAGGGTTTCGGCACCTTCGATATGGAGGAAGAGGAAATCGGGCACTACTTCCGTGAGATATTTGCCATCTCTGCAGACTGTCGCTACGGCAACTGCACCCACACTCATGAGCCCCATTGTGCTGTGCGCCAAGCCGTCGAAGAGAGCCGCATCAGCCAGTCACGCTACGCTTCATACCTGAGCATGCTTGACGACAAAGAGGAGGGCAAATACCGTGAGGGATATTGATTGGCTACCGACAAAACGTTCGCAGACCGACTTACACCAAATCATTAAAATAACATGCTATGAGACACACTATCCTTAAAAGTCTATGCACTCTATTAGTGTTCTGCATTGGATTCACAACACTGCAAGCCCGCCAGCCCATCCGCGTTGCTTGTATTGGCAATAGCGTCACCTACGGCTATGGGCATAGCAATCCCAACGTGACCTCCTACCCGACTCGCTTGGGCGAGATGTTAGGCGAGGATTATGAAGTACGCAACTTCGGCCATTCAGGAGCCACCCTCCTTAACCATGGCCACCGCCCCTACACACAGCAACAGGCCTATCGCGACGCCATCGCTTTTGCTCCCGACAAGGCCATCATACACCTCGGCCTCAACGACACCGACCCACGCAACTGGCCCAACTACCGTGATGAGTTCATCCCCGACTACCTTGCCCTCATCGAGACCTTGCGTGAAGCCAATCCCAACGTCGAGGTATGGGTATGCCGCATGACACCCATCTTCCATGGGCATCGTCGTTTCCAATCGGGTACACGTGATTGGCATGCTCAGATCCAGCAGGCTATCGAAGAGGTGGCACTGTTGGCCGATGCACATTTGATTGACCTGCACGAGCCTCTTTATCATCGCCCCGACCTCTTTGCCGATGCTCTTCTCCCCGATGCAGAAGGTGCCGAAATATTGGCAGAAACGGTCTACTCAGCCATGACAGGAAACTATGGAGGACTAAAACTCCCTGCCATCTATAGCAGCAATATGGTGATACAGCGAGACAAGCCATTTGTCCTGCGCGGCACAGCCAATGCCGGACGTAAGATTACCGCGACATTGGGCAAGGAGAAGCAACGTACTACCACGGAGCCTGATGGTTCATGGGAGATTACCTTCAAAGCCCGCAAGGCCACAAGCGTACCTCTAACGCTCACTGTCAGTGACAAGGAGACAGAAATCACTCTTACTGACATCCTCGTAGGCGAGGTATGGCTCTGCTCGGGCCAGTCCAACATGGTGTTTATGCTGCGCCAAGCAACCAATGCACAAGCCAACATCGACGAAGCACTCACCAAGAAAAACCTACGCGTCTACGACATGCGTCCACGTGTATACACAGACGCAGTGTTGTGGGATAGTACCTCGCTCGCTGCACTCAACCGCCTTGACTACTATGTACCGACCCAGTGGGCTGCTCTCACACCGGACAACGCTCCCCACTTCTCGGCTATCGCCTACCACTTCGGCGCCATGTTGGCCGACTCGCTTGACATTCCCGTAGGACTTATCTGCAACGCCGTAGGCGGAGCTCCCATCGAATCATTCATTGACCGAAAGACTATTGAGTTTCACCCCGAACTGGTAGATATCCTCACCGATTGGAAGCGTAACGACCGTATTCAAGACTGGGTGAGAGGTCGCGGAGCATACAACATACAGTTGAGCAAGAACCCCATGCAACGCCATCCCTATGAGCCTTGCTATCTCTACGAAGCCGGCATCGCTCCTTTGGCGGGCTTCCCTCTGCGTGGTGTCATCTGGTATCAAGGCGAGTCAAATGCCCACAACGTGGAACTCTTTGCTACCGAGTTCCCTGCCCTCGTCAGCAGTTGGCGTCGTGCATGGAACGATGAAGAGATGCCCTTCCACTTCGTGCAGCTATCCAGCATCAATCGTCCCTCATGGCCCCACTTCCGCGACGTACAGCGTCAGTTGGCAGAAGAGATTGACCATTGCGAGATGGCCGTATCGAGCGACAAGGGCGATTCATTAGATGTACATCCACGCGACAAGCGTCCCATCGGAGAACGTCTCGGCCGCATAGCACTGCACCACGACTATGGTTACAAGAAGTTAGTACCCTCAGGCCCTGCCATCCTCAGTGCCAAGAATAGAGGAAAGAGCATCGTGCTCACCTTTGACTATGCCAAAGAGATGCGTGCTGCTGATGGGACCTCATTGCGTACATTCGAGATTGCCGATGAGCATGGTTTATACTATCCCGCTGACGAGATTGAGATCAAGGGCAACACCATACGTCTGCAAAGCAAACAAGTAAAACGCCCCATACGTGCTCGCTATGGATGGCAACCCTTTACACGCGCCAATCTTGTAAATGGCGAGGGGCTTCCTGCAAGTACGTTTGAGATTCACTGCGAATAACAGCAGCAGTTATTATACAATAAAGCAGGATGTGCTGTGGCACACCCTGCTTTATTCATATAAGGCAAGTTTGATTACCTGCGTTCGTAATCAATGAAAGCGTATGCCTGTGCATGCTTTTCATCGGCGGGATACTCCTCGCGCGATGTCTCGAGCCACTCCTCGGCATGCAGTTCGGGAAAGAAAGCATCAGCCTCAGTAGGTATGTCGTCCACGAGGGTGAGGTGTATGCGTTTGGCTAGCCCGACAGTCTGCTTGTAGAGCTCGCCACCACCTATTATATAAATATCCTCGGTATAGTCGCACTGCATCAATGCCTCCTCGAGGCTGCGATAGCACTCTGCATTCTCATAGTGCAAGCCCTCTTGACGACTCAGCACAATATTGCGCCGATTAGGCAATGCTCCCTTAGGCAGCGACTCGAAGGTCTTGCGTCCCATAACGATAGTATGCCCTGTCGTGAGCGCCTTGAAGCGCTTCAGGTCGTTGGGCAAGCGGTAGAGCAACTGGTTGTTGAGGCCAATGGCACCATTCTTGGCCGCAGCCACGATGATAGAGACGTTGTCGAGAGGTGTGATATTCATATGGAGTCTTTTTTTTATCGTTTCGCGAAGCCTTATACAGCTACCACGCCCTTTATATGTGGGTGTGGGTCATAGTCTACCAATTCAAAATCCTCGAACTTAAAGTCAAAGATACTCTTCACGTCGGGGTTTATCTTCATCTTGGGAAGCGGATGCGGCTCACGGGTGAGCTGTAACTTCACCTGCTCCAAGTGGTTGCTATAGATATGGGTGTCACCCAAGGTATGTACAAACTCACCAGGTTTGAGGCCCGTCACCTGCGCCACCATCATCAGCAACAATGCATAAGAAGCAATGTTAAAGGGCACGCCAAGGAAGGTATCGGCACTGCGTTGATAAAGTTGTAGACTCAGCTTACCATCAGCTACATAAAACTGAAAGAAGGCATGACAAGGAGGCAAGTTCATGTTATCGAGATCACCCACGTTCCATGCCGACACGATGATACGTCGACTGTCAGGATTATTTTTGATGGTCTCAATAGCCTCAGCGATCTGATCGATGTGACCACCCTTATAGTCGGGCCATGAGCGCCACTGATAGCCATAGATATGTCCAAGGTCGCCATCTTCATCGGCCCACTCGTTCCAAATGCGCACACCATTCTCCTGCAGATACTTCACATTGGTATCACCATTAAGGAACCACAAGAGTTCATGGATGATAGACTTTAGGTGCAACTTCTTTGTGGTGAGGCATGGAAATCCCTCCTCAAGGTTAAACCTCATCTGATGACCAAATACGCTGATGGTGCCTGTACCTGTACGGTCATTTTTCTCAACCCCCTCGGTAAGGATACGGTTAAGCAGATCTAAATATTGTTTCATTGGTTAATTATTTTGCTTTTCATCCCTTCATAAGGATTTAGTTGCAAATATAGGCAGAAATCATAACATATTGAAAAAAAAAGTCTATCTTTGCGCTATAATCATGAAAATACCATTGAGAGATGAGTACGACAAAGTCAATTGAAGCCAAGCCACATAACGACGTGACACGCCATGCACGCCTCACCTGTCTGGTGAGCGACGACGAGATGCGCATCATCGATGGATATCTACAAAAGTACGGGATTGAGAACAAGAGCCGTTGGATGCGCGAGACTCTGCTGGCCTTCATCCACCGCAATCTTGACCACGACTACCCCACCCTATTCAACGAACACGACATGCGCCGATGAGCACTTCCGTTTCTCCGACCGACGATATCCGCTACATGAAGATGGCGCTCGACGAATCCGCGCGCGCCTACGACAATGAGGAAGTTCCTGTGGGAGCTATCATCGTGTGCAAAGGACGTGTGATAGCCCGTGCCCACAACCTCACCGAAACCCTCACCGATGTCACTGCCCATGCCGAGATGCAGGCCGTGACCGCTGCGGCCAACTGTCTTGGAGGCAAGTACCTCAACGACTGCACCCTCTATGTCACCGTAGAGCCCTGCATCATGTGTGCCGGTGCCTTGGGATGGGCACAGCTGGGCCGACTCGTGTATGGAGCCCCCGACGACAAGCGTGGCTACCGCCGCTTTGCGCCACAGGCTCTGCACCCCAAGACCGAGGTCACCGCAGGAGTGATGGAAGCCGAGTGCGCCGACCTCATGAAGCGTTTCTTCGCTCAACGAAGATAAGCCTTTTGCAGTCCTTGGTATTTTGAACGAGTTATTACCACACTATAGGTCTCAAATAAGGGTTTTTAGGACAAACCACAGCACGGGGACGAGTAGCGAGGGTAGCATGTTAAGTGTCTTGCAATCTTTCAGCTTGAGCAGCGATAACCCCGAGGCTACAATCATCAATCCACCCACGATGAGCAGCTCTGCCATGAGCGCTTCGCTGATGGCAGAACCCGACACTTTAGCTATCATATAAAACAATCCCTGCCAGCAGAAGAGCACGGGGGCAGCAAGTAGCATCCATATACCATAGGTGCTGGCAAACACAGCCGAGGTCACCAGGTCGAGCGTAGCATTGGTATAGAGAAAGGTGTTGTCACCCTTCAGGGCACTAATCACGGGACCGAGCATAGCCAACGGGCCTATGCAATAGAGCAAGATTGCCGTGGAGAGACCATTGGCGAGGTTCGTATGCTTTTCTTCTTTAGAATGCTTGCCGACCAGACGGGCAAAGCGCCCGTCGAGATTCATTGCAGTGCCCGCAACGCTTCCGACGGCTATCGACACGATGAATAGCACAGGATACTCACTCTTGCCAAAGTTGCTTATCACGGCATTGAGTCCAATGCCGAGGCATACCAGACCTAAAACCGTATAGAGCGTCTCTTTGTACTTATCCTTCACACCTCGGTGCATCACGGCACCTACTATGCTACCCACGATTATCGTGCATGTGTTTACAATGGTTCCTATCATCTTGGATCGATGTTTAATGCAAAGGTACCATAAAGAAAGGAAATAATATAGCAGTTTACCCAATACTTGATTTCCTCACACAATTTTACCACAACGCTTGCGACCCCGATGGTCGACACCGACGCGAGATTTTTCGTAGCCTTCAAGCCCTTTAGATCGCTGGATACAACAATTCATCAAAGTTTAGGGAACCAGCTTGGGCATTCCTACACACAAAAGACCATATCGGGAGTCACTACCACACGCCCGTTTATGAAGTTATCATTGATTCGCTTGGAGAAGAAACACACATTTTCTACCTTTGTAACGGTGTTTATGGCAAAGCGGCTGGTACCAGGACGCTCTATCATGGCTACTATGATGCCAGAGCGTTTAGTGCAAAATATTAAAAGAGCTTCAATGAAACGAGTTCAAATAGCCATAGTATGAGAGTAAAGTTTATATCCGAACGAGTGGAAGCAATTCCCGAGAAGTTGCTGCAGTACTCGATTGAGACCTGGGCGTTGACTCCGAGCAACGAATATGTAGTGTTTGCTCTGTGCACAATGTGTGGCGAGCAATGGTATCTCTTGTGTGACGACTATTACCAGGCCGACAACATCGATTCATTTCCTCGTTACTATCCAGCTATGTTATTTGATGTCGTTGATGCTGTCCACTCCAAGTATTGGGTGGAATATCAGAGGATAGATGAATATGTAGATAACGAGCCAGAGGTTACTAACTATTCTTTCCTTGAATTTGCTCAAGACCCCTATTTCTATGGTGAGCTATTAGAAGCACGTGATGAGAACTATTCCAAAGTATTCAATCGTTACAAACTGTTGATGGAGACGGAAGCATGGAACGGTTATCCTACAGCAACGCTTGAACAGAAACTGAAGATTGCGGCCTTGCCCGATGAGGAATTGCACGAGATACACACTCACTGCACGGCCAATCGTGAAGAGGTAGAGGCATCGTCACGCTGCGCATGCTTTTATTGCCAAGAGGTTTTTCGCGCAACTGAGGTGAAGGATTATATAGTAGAGCCTTCCATGGATTATAAGGAAACAGCGCTCTGCCCACGTTGTGGTGTTGATACCATACTGGGGGATGCTGCAGGAATACCTTTCTATAAGGAATTGATAGAGAGACTGCATCGCCGTTATTTTGAATAAAATATAGTGACTTAATATTATGTATAAGAAGTCTATAAAAATCATGACATTAATACTCCTGACTTTGACGTTAGAAGGTTGTCCTATGGACTATGGCATCCCTGGTTTGGAGCCTATCGTTTATCTTGAGAACAATAGTGAGCATGGCATAGTACCTTGTTGGAATTACCGGGGCACATACTATATCCCTGATATGATTGTATTCTCGGATACTTTGCTCCCTACGGAATATTATGTTCCTCCAAGGGATGCGATTCCTGTTGAAGAAGGGGGTCCTGATAGTGTCGAGATGAACAATCCTCTTCTGTTTATCATTGAGCCAGGTGAAAAATCTTACGTCGAATGTATTGAAATGGATGACCCGTTGGCGAATCTATTTTCTTATCTCCCTCACGATACTTTATCTGTCTTTGTTCTTCATGCCGACACGATACGCAAGTATTCATGGGAGGAGATTCGTGATAGCTATAACATCCTCGTCCGCTATGATCTATCTGAGAGAGATGTCAGAAGTTTTAAGAATCACACCATCCCCTTCCCACCCACCAGAGCCATGCGCGATATGAAGATGTGGCCACCGTATGAAGAGGTGAGGAAGATGTATGAATAGTAGCTGATAAATCAGAATATGCTGTATATGAAACATCACAATTTCCTAGAGAACCTCTCCCCGGCACTACTTGTGGCTGGCAGTCCGTTACATCACTCGGTGGAGGAATCGCATTGCCATCACAGGGTAAGCCAAAATCTTATTTTCACCGAATTCAAACTATATCCATAACTCTTATTTAACACCCATACTCAATTTTATTTCTTTGAGTTTTTTTTGTAATTTTGTATTGCAATAATGTCAAGTTTGAAATCCCATGAATCCACAGATGCCAACGATAAAAGATAGAGTACCCAAGACCTTTGCGCTATGTATCCACGAGCAGTGCCCCGTAGCCAGACATTGTTTGCGCCGCGTGGCGTGGAGTACCATGGCAGAGAGTGAGGAGATTTTTCCCATCATCAATCCCTCGCATACGGTACCTGGCGAAGATTGTCGTTATTTCCGCCCGGCAGAGCGTGTGGTTTATGCCCGTGGTTTCCGTGGCATGCAAGCTCGTATGTTACCGGCACAATATGCAACTTTCAGCCAACGACTGATAAGGTACTTCTCACGCAACTGTTACTACGAGCGCCGCCGTGGCGAGCGTCTATGTTCGCCCAAAGATATGGTCTACATCCGCGAAGTGCTTGCCGACCTCGGTTTGGCTTACCTGGAATTTGACTCTTACGAAGAGCACTGCAACTTTATTGACTAAAGCCTCTTCCTCTGCTATGGCTTGCAGATTTCCCTAATGACCCTATTCAAGACCCAGTACTTACAGCTAAGTACTGCAGTACTTACATGTCGATACTCGAGTACTTACGGCTAAGTACTGTCGCGTGCTACATTAAAAACAACGGGATGGCCAAATTTGACCATCCCATTCTTTCTTATGGTAGGGAATCGCATCCCATAGGGTTCTATTACTCCTCAAGCAGTAGCTCCACAATCTTGCAGGCCGACTGGGCTACATTGGTGCCAGGACCGAAGATGGCGGCTACGCCAGCTTTGTAGAGGAAGTCGTAGTCCTGTGCGGGGATGACACCACCGGCGATGACCATGATGTCCTCACGACCGAGTTTGGCCAGTTCCTCGATAACCTGGGGAACGAGGGTCTTGTGACCTGCTGCGAGTGATGATACTCCGAGCACGTTCACGTCGTTTTCCACAGCCTGACGAGCAGCCTCGGCAGGTGTCTGGAACAAGGGCCCCATGTCGACGTCGAAGCCGCAGTCGGCATAGCCGGTAGCTACCACCTTGGCACCGCGATCGTGACCGTCCTGACCCATCTTGGCCACCATGATACGGGGGCGGCGACCCTCCTTCTTGGCAAACTCCTCGGTGAGGGCGCATGCGCGCTCAAAGTCTGCGTCTTTCTTGCTTTCTGATGAATACACGCCTGAAATAGTTCTGATTACTGCTTTATAACGACCTACGATCTTCTCGCAAGCGTATGAAATCTCTCCAAGGGTTGCACGTACGCGTGCTGCCTCTACGGCCAGTGCCAAGAGGTTGCCCTCGCCGGTCTCTACGCACTTGGTGATAGCATCAAGAGCGGCCTGCACGGCTGCCTCGTCGCGCTTCTCACGCAGCTGCTTGGGGCCTTCGATCTGCTCGAGACGTACGGCGGTGTTGTCCACCTCAAGGATGTCGATGGGGTCTTCCTTCTCGAGACGGTACTTGTTGGTACCCACGATGGTCTGTGCACCCGAGTCGATGCGGGCCTGTGTGCGGGCAGCAGCCTCCTCGATACGCATCTTGGGCAGGCCAGTCTCGATAGCCTTGGCCATACCGCCGAGTTTCTCAATCTCCTGGATGTGTTCCCATGCACGGTGGGCAATCTCGTTGGTGAGCGCCTCCACGTAGTATGAGCCGCCCCAGGGGTCTACATTCTTGCATACGTAGGTCTCCTCCTGGATGTAGATCTGTGTGTTACGTGCGATACGTGCCGAGAAGTCGGTAGGCAGCGCGATAGCCTCGTCCAGCGCGTTGGTGTGGAGCGACTGGGTGTGACCCAAGGCAGCTGCCATAGCCTCGATACAGGTGCGGCCCACGTTATTGAAGGGGTCCTGCTCGGTGAGGCTCCAGCCTGAGGTCTGCGAGTGGGTACGCAGCGCAAGTGACTTGGGGTTCTTGGGGTTAAACTGCTTCACGATCTTGGCCCAGAGCATACGTGCTGCACGCATCTTGGCAATCTCCATGAAGTGGTTCATACCGATGGCCCAGAAGAACGACAGACGGGGTGCGAAGGCATCGATGTCGATACCGGCATTGACACCGGCACGGAGGTACTCGAGACCGTCGGCAAGGGTGTAGGCGAGCTC
>JAZONP010000126.1:0-11732 GCA_045654565.1 Bacteroidaceae bacterium | reverse complement strand
GTCTCGGCAATGATGCGGCCAAGATGGTCGAGTTTGCTTATGAGGGCTCTGAAAAGGTTGCTACCAAGCTTAGCCCTACCATGTATCTGGGTGCCGAGTATGAGATGCCCTTCTACCGTCCTTTGTCGGTAGGTGTGCTCTATGCGCAACGATTCACTAATTTTTCATACAATAAGTGGCACGAGGTTCGTGGATACCTTAATATTGCTCCGCTCAAGTGGCTCGAGGCTTCAGTCAACTATGGCACTACCACCTATGGCACTTCGTTAGGTTGGATGTTCAACTTCCATCCTGCAGGAATCGCCTTCTTCGTGGGTAGCGACTACATGATTACCAAGGTGACACCTCAGTTTATCCCTGTTCATAATATGAACTCCCACATCACTTTAGGCTTCAATTTGGCTCTTGGTAAGCGCAAATAATAATCTTTGTAGATATACACTTATCAGATGGAGGACTTTTTCAGAGAAAAGATCCTCCATCTGTTTGTTTATCCATGGAAATGATGTACTTTTGTGCAGTTATGGAAAAGTCACATGTACTACAACTCAGATGTGAACCCTTGCCTATAGTTCGTATCGGCTTCATCGGTTTGGGCAATCGTGGTATGGCTACGCTCCGCAGATATCTCGTTATCGATGGTATAGAGATTGTAGCCTTGTGCGATATTCATCGTAATCACTTGTATGATGCAGGAGCTTTGTTGGTTGGTGACAATCGTCACTTCCCTGCACTATTAGATACAGAGGATGGTTGGCGTAAATTGTGTCAGAGAGACGACGTAGACCTTATATATATATGTACCGATTGGCTTACCCATACTCCTATGGCTTGCTATGCCATGGAGCAGGGCAAACATGTAGCTATCGAGGTGCCTGCGGCCACTACCGTTGATGAGTGTTGGCAATTGGTCGATACGGCCGAGCGCACACGCCGCCATTGTTTCATGCTTGAAAATTGTTGTTACGACACCTTCCATCAAGCCACTCTCACCATGGCTCGGCAGGGATTGCTAGGTACGCTTACCCATCTCGAAGGAGCATATATCCATGATTTGCGTGACAAGAACGAAGCCGATGGCTCTACGGGCTGGATGGCCCGTCTCTGTGGTCAACACAAGGGCAATCCGTATCCCACACATGGTATAGGCCCTGTGTGCCAGTTGTTGGATATACACCGTGGCGATCGCCTCGACTATCTCGTGTCGCTCACTCCCGCTACAGATGTGTCTGATGACGTGTGTGTCAACAATACTCTCCTTCGCACCGTCAATGGCAAGACCATACTCCTGCAATACGATGTCACTACACCACGCCCCTATAGCCGTATGCAGACAGTGTGTGGCACCCGTGGTTTCGTGCAGAAGTACCCCAAGTGCTGTATCATGTTCGATGGTGAGGAACCCGTCGAAGGCGATGCCATAGACCCCATTGTCAGCCGATATACGCAGCCCCATATAGCCTCCATTCAGGCTGAGGGCTACCGCCTCGGCGTACCCAATATTATGAACTATACGATGGACCGTCGGCTTATCGAATGCTTGCGTCAGGGACTCCCGCTCGATATCGATGTATACGATGCTGCCGAGTGGTCATGTATCGCAGAGCTCAGCGAACTTTCAGCCCAGCAGGGTGGGGTGCCCATCAAGGTTCCCGACTTCACTAGAGGAAGGTGGCAGGGCCTCGATGTTTGATAATTCGACTTTACAAAGCGTTACCATTGGTAAAGGACATACGGAGATAGTTTTCTGATATATCTTATTGTCGCTAAAAGAAATCTCTCCTTTATGTTCATTTTGTTAAAAAATAAGTTTATATTTGCAGAGGTAAATAAATTTTTGTATTAACCACATAATATCTATTCAAAATGATTAGCTACAAAGAATTAGGCCTTGTAAACACCAAGGAAATGTTTGCTAAGGCAATGGAAGGCGGCTACGCTATCCCCGCATTCAACTTCAACAACATGGAGCAGCTCCAGGCTATCGTACAGGCAGCCGTTGAGACAAAGTCTCCCGTTATCCTCCAGGTATCTAAGGGCGCTCGCCAGTATGCCAACCAGACTCTTCTCCGCTACATGGCTGAGGGTGCTGTAGAGTATGCTAAGGAGCTCGGTTGCGAAAAGCCCGAGATTGTTCTTCACCTCGACCACGGTGACAGCTTCGAGACATGTAAGTCTTGTATCGACATGGGCTTCTCTTCAGTGATGATCGACGGTTCACACCTCCCCTATGAGGAGAACGTAGCTCTCACAAAGAAGGTTGTTGAGTACGCACACCAGTTCGACGTAACCGTTGAGGGTGAGCTTGGTATCCTCGCTGGTGTTGAGGACGACGTTGTTGCTGAGCACCACACCTACACACGCCCTGAGGAGGTTGTTGACTTCGTAACAAAGACTGGTTGCGACAGCTTGGCTATCTCAATCGGTACTTCACACGGTGCTAACAAGTTCAAGCCCGAGCAGTGCACACGCAACGAGAAGGGCATCCTCGTACCTCCCCCCTTGGCATTCGACGTTCTCGAGGGCTGCATGAAGGAGCTCCCCGGCTTCCCCATCGTGCTCCACGGTTCTTCTTCAGTTCCCCAGGAAGAGGTTGAGACCATCAACAAGTATGGTGGTGCTTTGAAGGATGCTATCGGTATCCCCGAAGAGGAGTTGCGCAAGGCCGCTTCATTGGCAGTATGCAAGATCAACATCGACTCTGATAGCCGTCTCGCTATGACTGCTGCTATCCGTGAGGTGTTTGCCAACAAGCCCGCTGAGTTTGACCCCCGTAAGTACCTCGGCCCCGCTCGTGAAAACATGAAGAAGCAGTACGTACACAAGATCGTGAACGTTCTCGGTTCTGACAACAAGCTCGCTTAATCATCAGTCCTAAGCTTGATAACAAAGCCGTTAGCGACATGCTAACGGCTTTTTCCGTGTAATAAGGTTACGCAAACGATATTTTTCGATAAAAATGTTATAAAGTCAAGAAAAAGTTGTAAGTTTGTGCCACGTTATATATACCAACTTAAAACAAACCAAAAAAACTACAAACGTATGAAACCTACATTGTTCGTATTGGCAGCCGGCATGGGCAGCCGTTATGGTGGTCTGAAGCAGCTCGACGGTCTCGGCCCCAATGGTGAGACTATCATGGACTACTCTATCTTCGACGCTATCCGTGGTGGCTTCGGCAAGATCGTATTCGTTATCCGCAGAGACTTTGAGCAGGACTTCCGCGACAAGGTACTCAGCAAGTATGAGGGCCATATCCCCACAGAGCTCGTATTCCAGGCTATCGACGACCTCCCCGAAGGCTTCACCTGCCCTGCAGACCGCGCTAAACCTTGGGGTACCAACCATGCCGTGCTCATGGGTAAGGACGTAATCAAGGAGCCCTTCGCTGTTATCAATGCTGACGACTTCTACAGCCGCGACGCTTTTGCCGTAATGGGCAAGTGGCTCAACGAGCTTCCCGAAGGCAGCACAGGCAAATATAGCATGGTAGGCTTCCGTATCTGCAACACACTCTCTGAGAACGGAACCGTAGCTCGTGGTGTATGCGGCAAGAACGACGCCGGCATGCTCACAGATGTTGTAGAGCGCACAGAGATTATGCGTGTTGACGGCACTATCTGCTACAAGGACGAGAATGGCGAGTGGCAACCCGTAGGCGAGGAGACTCCCGTATCAATGAATTTCTGGGGCTTCACACCCGATTATTTCCAATACTCAGAGGCTCAGTTCGTAGACTTCTTGAAGGAGAATATCGACAAGCCCAAATCAGAGTTCTTCATTCCTCTCGTAGTAGACACACTCATCAACAGCGGCAAGGCTACATGTGAGGTTCTCGACACAACAGCTAAGTGGTTCGGTGTAACCTACGCAGCAGACCGTCCTGGTACAGTAGAGAAAATCCAGGCATTGGTAGATGCAGGTGAATATCCCGAGAAGTTGTTCTAATACAATTGACGAATAGTCATCTTATAAGAGCGGAGTGGCCAGCCACCTCGCTCTTATTTTTTCAAGGGCCTCCTTCCTAGCTCCATCATGAAACAGCCCCATCAAAAAAAAGGCAATAATATAGATGTTTACCCGTGTTTCTGTCATACTGAGCGAAGCGAACCTTTAGGTCGACGCCCGAGGCATCAGCCTTGACTATAAAGCCGAAGGGGCAGAAGTCAATGGATCTCGCGCTGAGACTTAGCCTGGGAACTTAGCGGGATGCCTTACAATGTTCAGCATGACACTAACGCAGAATAATAAATGGATAGGTAAACTGCTATATTATATCTCCCAAAAAAGAATAGCCGTCATCACGACGGCCATTCCCTACTAGAGTTTGTTTGTTACTTTAATTTTATGCGAAAAGTGTGTGTTTTTCTTCTACAAATGTAACGACTCTTTGCAAACATTACAACTTATCAACCACAAAAAATAGCAAAATATGCTCTAAAACATACTATAAGACGTTTTCCACCACCTTACACGGCAAAAAAAGAGGCATCCATACCATCAAACCACCCTTTCTGCCCATTATCTCCGCAGACAGATAGCCACAACAAGAACAAAGAAAAGAGAGCATAATCCTACGAGCGTCCCAAACAAAACCTAAGATGGAGAGAACAAAAAAAAAGACGAAAGAGATGCCTCTTTCGTCTCTGTGCGCCTGATAGGACTCGAACCTACACGTATCGCTACACCAGATCCTAAGTCTGGCGCGTCTACCAATTTCGCCACAAGCGCAATCTTAGTTTGCGGGTGCAAAGATAATACTTTTATTTGATTTTCTATTTATAAATAGAGATATATTTTCACCTAAATATAAACAACCCTAAAAACTCCGACTCCTTAGGGCACTACGTGAGAGCATCCAGAAGCGAAACAATATCACATATACCCATAGAAATAAATAACGGCATTTGGTCATCTCAGGCAAAAATCTTACCTTTGCAACTCGAAAACTAATTATCTATCAGACATTAATAATGAAGACTATGATTAAACGTATGGGTGCTATGCTCTCTTTGCTATGTACAGCAATGATAGCATTTGCTCAAATGCATGAGCCTATCAAGTGCGAAACTTCATGGGAAGTAGTGAGTGATGGCGTTGCTGAATTGCGCATTGTGGCCACAATTGATGCCGGCTGGCATGTATATTCTACCGAATTGGAGGGCGGCCCTACAGCCGCCGCATTGAAGGTGGAAACCATCGAAGGAGCTCGTCTTAATGGCAAACTCGAATTCGAGGGCAAGGAGATTGAGAAGTACGATGAAATGTTCGGTATGGACGTACGCTACTTTGAAGACAAGGTCACCTTTGTTCAGCGCGTTGCCATCGACAGCGCAAATTACATCGTGCAGGGATATTTCCAATATGGTGCATGTGATGACCAGAGCTGCTTGCCTCCCACCAATGTAGAATTCAACTTCAAGGGACTGCAAGCTGCGTCCAACATCCAACAACCAACAGCCAACAATCAATCATCACCATTCGGAGTCCTTTGGGAGCCCGTCATCGAAGAGATTGGACAGCCTAAGGGCACTGCCGACACAGCCAACCAGTCACTATGGGTTATCTTCCTGCTAGGTTTGGCCGGTGGACTCGTAGCTCTTGTGACCCCCTGCGTATGGCCCATCATCCCCATGACCGTGAGTTTCTTCCTCAAACGCAGTGGCGACAAGAAGAAAGGACGCCGTGATGCCTATATCTATGGAATCTCTATCGTAGTCATCTACGTACTGTTGGGTCTGTTCGTTACCTTGGTATTCGGAGCCAGCGCACTCAACGCACTCTCTACCGCAGCGATCCCCAACCTCTTCTTCTTCCTTCTTCTGGTAGTGTTTGCCATGTCGTTCATGGGAGCCTTTGAACTTACCTTACCAGAGAAGTGGACAACAGCTGTGGATGGCAAGGCAGAGAAGACCGGCGGTTTGCTCGGTATCTTCCTCATGGCCTTCACCTTGACCCTGGTATCATTCTCATGCACAGGCCCTATCATCGGCTTCCTTCTCGTTGAGGTATCTACCACTGGCAATATCCTGGCACCCACCATCGGAATGCTCGGATTCTCTGTGGCCTTGGCCTTGCCCTTCACCCTCTTCGCCATCTTCCCCTCATGGATCAAGGCAGCCCCCAAGAGCGGTGGCTGGATGAATACCGTGAAGGTGGTGCTCGCCTTTGTAGAATTGGCCTTTGCGCTCAAGTTCCTCTCTGTGGCTGACCTCGCCTATGGCTGGCACATCCTCGACCGCGAGACCTTCCTCGCCTTGTGGATTGCCCTATTCTCACTCCTCGGAGCTTACTTGATGAAGTGGATCCAGTTCCCTCACGACGATGACGATGACCGCAAGGTGGCAGTACCTCGCTTCATGCTCGGACTCATCTCATTTGCCTTTGCGATTTACATGGTTCCTGGTCTATGGGGAGCTCCTTGCAAGGCTATCAGCGCATTCTCACCTCCCATGAGCACACAGGACTTCAACCTCTATGAGCAAGAGTTGCATCCTGATGCTATGGACTACGACCAAGGCATGGCCATGGCACGTCAGGAGGGCAAACCCGTAATGCTCGACTTCAGCGGTTATGGCTGTGTGAACTGCCGAGAGATGGAGCAGTCTGTACTCGCCGACGAAAAAGTTATCAACCTCATCGAGAACGATTACATACTCATCAGCCTCTACGTAGACGACAAGACACCACTTGCTGAGCCTATTCGCCTTACTGAGAATGGCAAGGAGGTAGTACTACGCACCGTGGGAGACAAGTGGAGCTACCTACAGCGTAGCAAGTTCGGTGCCAACGCACAACCCTTCTACGTATTGCTCGACAATGAGGGACACCCCCTCACCACACCTCGCTCATACGACGAGGATATCGACGCATACGTAAAATTCCTCGAAGAGGGAGTTGCTGAGTACGGCACACGATAAGATGATATTTTAGAAGTATGATATAATGCACTAACCCAAAAGCGCTGTCCCTCTTCAAGGAGGGACGAGTGTAGGATAGTGCAACGAAGCGAAACGGAGGGGGTCAAACAACACGACAACGACCCCCTCCGCTCTATTTCGCTAACGCTCCATACCGCTCGCCCCCCCCTTGAAGAGGGGACAGTTCCTTTAAAAACTCCCTTATGCTAAGAACTCTCCTCCGATTTTACAAGAACTGGGCACTACCCATCTCCATGGTGATGGGCGTAGTGCTCTACTTTGTCTATACCAGCCTCCCCTTCCTCAAGGGCACGAACCAGATGGTTAATCAAGCCATAGGCATACTGCAGCCATTGCTCATCTTCGCCATGTTGTTTGTCACCTTCTGCAAGATCAAACCTACCGACCTCAAGCCCTGCCGTTGGCATGCCATGCTGCTCACCGTACAGGTGGGGGCCTTTGCCCTGTTTTCCGCGGTGCTCATCCTCTTCCCCAGCATCCCCTGCCGCCTCCTTGTAGAGAGTGCCATGATATGTTTCATCTGCCCCACAGCCTGCGCTGCTGCCGTGGTGTGCGCCAAACTCGGAGGCCATGCCGCCCACCTCATCACCTATATCCTACTCATCAACTTGGCCGCGGCACTATTTATCCCTCTTATCGTACCTCTAGTAAACCCACAAGAAGGGCAGACCTTCATCACCACCTCCGTACTTATCATACGCCAGGTATTCCCCACTCTCATCTGTCCTTTGCTTTTGGCTTGGACCATACGCTACACAATGCCGCGCTTGGCCCAACGCCTGCAGAACACGGGCGATACTGCTTTCTATCTCTGGACCATAGCACTCACCATGGCCATTGCCGTCACCACGCGTTCCATCATGCACAGTGATGTAGGCATCCCCGTACTTGTGGGCATCGCCCTCGTAACCCTCGCCAGCTGCTGGGCACAGTTCACCATAGGCCGACACATCGGGAAACCCTCTGGAGACCACATCGCCGCCGGACAGGGCATCGGGCAGAAGAACACCGTCTTTGCCATTTGGATGGCCTACACTTTCCTCACCCCCGTGACCGCCATTGCTGGCGGTTTCTACAGCGTATGGCACAATATATTCAATTCGTATCAGTTATATAAGAAACGTAAACAACAGACTTCCGTATGAAAAAACTCGCATTATTCCTCAGTGCAGCACTCCTGCTCGGTGCTTGCCAAAACATGAAAAAAGAGACAACACCCGTCGAGCCCGAAGACACCGATACCGTCATCGTAGATGCCGACCAATACCTCCTGATGGAAACCAGCGAGGGCAACCTCACTATAAAGCTCTATCGCGAGACACCACTTCATCGACACAACTTCGTAAAGCTGGCACGCAAGGGCTACTACGACAACCAGCAGTTCTTCCGCATACAGAACAATTTCACCGTACAAGCCGGCGACCCCAAGTCAAAAGGAGCCACACGAGAGACCCCTCTTGGCGAGAATGACGTAGACTACACCATCCCTGAGGAGATACAGCCCGAAAAGTTCATCCACAAGCGTGGCGCCTTAGCCATGGCGAGCTACTACAAGATGGAGAAGTCATCAGGCGGACACTTCTACTTTGTAACCGGCTTCAAGTACAGCGACAACAAACTCTTCAATGCCGAAGACAAATACAACAAGGAGTTACGCAAAGAGGTGTTCGACTCCATCACCCACACCTCTCCCTATGCAGAGCAGCTTCAGGAGTACGCCAAAGACCAAAAGCGCAACATGCCAAAGATCCGCGAGCTGAAGAAGAAGATTACCGCCGATACCGACAAGGCTATGGCCAATCGCAAGCAGTTCCATTACACCAAGGAGCAGAAAGAACTCTACAAGACAACGGGTGGCGCTGCTGACCTTGACGGCTACTACACCGTATTTGGCGAGATTGTAGAGGGTCTCGACGTGCTGACCAAAATAGAAAAGCGCGCCGTAGATAGCCGCCTACGCCCCATCGAGCCCGTCATCATCAAGCGAGTAAGAGAAATACAATATTAAGTTGAAAGTGGAAAGATGAAAGATGAAAGCTTATACCAGCGAGCAAGAGTCAAGCTTGCTTGAACTCTTACCGCGAGCGCAGCCAAGGTTCGACGAAGTCAAAGTCAAGCTCCGCAATGTTTCATTTTCACCTACTTACAGTTTTAATCTTTCCACCTCAACTCGCTAAACAACTTTCCACTTTCATCTCTCAACTTTCCACTCGCGATGAATCGTCACACCCTCTCCAACGGACTTCGCATCGTACATCACGAAGACCCTACCACACAGATGGTAGCGGTAAACGTGTTGTATAACGTAGGAGCACGCCACGAAGACCCCGAACACACGGGATATGCACACTTGCTCGAGCATCTGATGTTCGAAGGCTCTATCAATATCCCCAACTATGACACTCATGTACAGCTGGCCGGGGGCGAGAACAATGCGTGGACAAGCAACGACCTCACCAACTACTACATCGCCCTACCCTGCAGTAATGTAGAAACAGCCTTTTGGCTTGAGTCGGACCGCATGCAAGGTCTCGCACTCACCCAAGAGAGCGTGGAAGTGCAGAAAGGCGTGGTTATCGAGGAGTTCAAGCAACGACATCTAAACCGTCCCTATGGCGATGTGCAGCACCTCATACGAGCCATGGCCTATAAGGTACACCCCTATCGCTGGCCCACAATAGGAATATGTGTCGAACACATAGAGCAAGCCACCCTGGAGAGCGTGATGAACTTCTACCACCGTCACTACACCCCGAGCAATGCCATCCTCTCTGTCGTAGGAGGCATCAGTTTTGACGAAGTGGTAAGATTGGCCGAGAAGTGGTTTGGCCCAATAGAGGACCTTAATTCCGAGAGGATGAACTCCCCTTATGGGGTGATAACAGAGGGGATACCCCAAGAGCCACCCCAGCAGCGCATGCGTCGCAAGACCGTATATCGTTCCGTACCGGCAGATATGCTCGTGATGGCTTTCCACATGGCAGACCGCAAGAGTCATGACTACCACGTGTGCGATCTCATCACCGACCTCCTTTCTGCAGGCCATTCGAGCCGCCTCATCCGCCATCTCATTCACGACAGACGCCTCTTCACCTCTATTGACGCTTACATCCAGGGTAGCATCGATGCCGGTCTCATCTACATCATGGGACGCACCGCCGAGGGAGTCACCTTAGAGCAAGCTGAACAGGCGGTATGGGACGAACTCAACGACCTGAAGTCGAACGCCGTAGATACCGAAGAGCTCAACAAGGTACGCAATCGTTCAGAATCAGAGCGCACATTCAACAACATCAACTACCTCAACCGCGCCATCAATATGGCACAGCTGGAACTCATCGGGCAAGACCTCGAACTTGCCGACGAATTAGCTCGCTACTGCACCGTATCGACAAAAGACGTACAGAACACCTTGCGGGCGGTGTTCACCAAAAAGAATTGTAGTGTGCTATACTATAAGGCAGAGAAGGACTCTAATGAAGGTTATTGAGTCAACAAAAAACCACACTAAAAGGAGTGAAACCTTAACAGATAGGGAAAGCTGCTATTCCTATTATATAACGATAAGGGTGTGTCAAAACGACTCACCCCCTTGTATTTGAACAAATAAGTTTACTTGAACAGTAATGCAAGATCCAAGGTCAAAAACTCCTCTATCGACAGTCCTCCCGACCCTACGACAATAGTTCTGTAAGGATGGTATTTTTCCGTAAATTTCTTGATACCGGTATTTGTGGTACGCCTTCCACTTTTCACTTCAATGGCAACCTTTCGATTACGATAGGTGAGCACATAATCTACCTCATCGTTCTTGTCGCGCCAGTAGAAAACTTTATACCCAATAATCTGTGCTTGGCTCACGAGATATGCCCCAATAGCCGATTCCACATAGCGCCCCCATGATTTAGGATTCTGTATGGCATCGATAAAATCCTCATCTGCATATACATTGCGCAAAGCACTATTGTATACTTGGAATTTGGGTATTGAATTGTATTTACGTGCATTGTCTTCAGCAAACTTCTGTAAGCCACATAGCAGGTTACATTCGTCGAGCAGGTGCAGATAGCCAGCAAGGGTGGTCACATTACCTGCATCCTGCATCTGTGCAGCCACCTTAGTCAACGAAAGCAATTCTCCACTATAGTTGCTACCTATTTCAAATAATTGTCGCAGCAGTTGAGGCTTAAGTATATTTGTATTCATCAGCACATCCTTTGAGATTGATGGTTCTATGAGAGAATCTCTTACATAATTGCGCCATCTGTTCTCATTGCCTATATATTGTGCAGCACCAGGGTATCCTCCGTAGTAGATATATTGCGGTAAACTCCAGCCAAAACAATCGCGCATTTCGTTGAATGTCCAATGTGTAAGACGTATGAGTTCAAATCGTCCAGCAAGCGATTCTGTTAGTCCTTTTTCAATGAGCATGCGTGAAGAACCAAGCAGTACTACAATCAATTCGCGTTTCTCTCGTGTATCTCGATCCCACTCCGCCTTTACTGTCTCGCTCCAGTTGGTGATTTTCTGTATCTCATCTACTACCAATAAACGTTTAGCTTCGCCCGAAGTCTCCATTTTCAGGCGTTGTGTCTCCCATATCTGCATTAACCAATTAGCATCGGCATTGACGATATCGTCTGCCGAATAGCTTTCATAAGGGAAGATGGATTCTTCAAGAATTTGCCCGATGAGTGTAGATTTACCAACTTGTCGAGGCCCAACTATAACTTGAATCCTACTTCTCGGTTCATTTATCCTACTTTGTATCTCATTGTATTGCAGTCT
>JAZONP010000125.1:0-5795 GCA_045654565.1 Bacteroidaceae bacterium | reverse complement strand
CAACACCTACCTAACTGAAGTCTTCGTGGATATGGGATTGGTTACAAGCGGCACAGAAGATGTTTTCTACTGGAAGGACAAAGAACAACTTGAAAACTATTCCGGTTATCGATTGGCATCAGAGCGCGAGTCGTTAGATATTGCCCCCGAGGAGGTCACACAGGCAATTCTGCAAGTACTGAAAGAACAATTTGCCATTGATGAAGAGGGACTCATCAGCGAGACCTCCCGCTTGTTCGGCTACGCCAACGTAAGAGACAATGTCTTTGCTTCAATGAAACGAGGAATAGAGTATGCCCTCAAAAATAATATAATACAACTTGATGGGGGGAGATATAAACTAATTATTAATAATTAAAATACTACACAATTAAGGAAATTAAAGGTCTAGAAAACAGCAGTAATACTGGGCCAAGTGACATGGACTGACACTCGATCTCATCGGAACGCATAGGGAACTCATCGAACTCGACAGCCTCATCAACTGCCTGATCGTCCTCATAAAGGTTCCGTGAAAGTTGTACACGGAGTCACTATCTTACTCTAATCACTCGACCTTGCACGACATAGTACAGCAGGACGTCGATAACCTGACCACCAGACATCTTATCGGCTACAGTGCGATATGCCGACAATTGGGGACCATACTTTCTACCGGCAAAGAACTCGCTCTCAATGTCGATGACATCATCGTAACCCGAATAACTCTTGTAGTCTACCACAACAACACCTGCTGAAGTCTCCCACAAAAGATCTATCGAGCCGCTGATAACCTGACCTTGCTCATTGGAATACTGGAAAGGATATTCCTTATAGGCTTTTCCTGGACCGTAGGTGGCTGTCAGGAACTGATAGAAGCTACTCATCGAATGCAGTATACTGGGGATATCACATAAGACTTCGCTCATCCCATAGGCAGCGGCAACATAGGCACACCGCTGGGTCATCACCTCTGCGGATGCCTCGGGATGATAGATGGCAAACATATAGTGCAAGCATGTCCCCATGACATCATACTTGTCCGACGGGCAGTGCCCGACAGGAATGCGCTTCGAGATGCTTGCCACATGCTCGACCTCGGAATCAGTTCAGATTGAGATAGATATGACTTCCATAAAATGGATTGAAAACAAACTTTATCATTATAGCGAGTTTACATTTAGACTTACAAATGTAGCAAATTAAATATCAATAAACAATCAGAGTTGGAGTATTTTACTCCTGACCTCGCCAACCTCGTATAAATCCCTTGATAAAATGATAGGGAAAGGCTATAGTGAATGAGTAGGCGTACACGATGTACTTGATGATGAGTTCCAATGCTTTCATACTTAATCCATTTTAAAACATTAATTATTTTATCTATTGGACGCAAAGGTAATGACAAAATCCACGAATACCGGTGAATGTTGTACACGGGAAGCGTGAATGTTGAAAGAAGGTCAATTAATAATTCTGAATTATCAATTGACCCTAACATATTTACAGTAATTAACGCTCACAATTACCTTGTACCCCAATAGAGGAAGAGCATGCCGAGGAGTACGAGAAGGAGGTCGAGAGCTTTGCTCTTAAGGTTCTTCTCACGGAAGAGCAGGGCACCGCAGAGGAACGACACGACTACACTGCCACGGCGCACCATGGAGACAACAGCAATGAGAGATTCACGTTGCTCAAGTGCGGTGAAGTAGGCGAAGTCGGCCGCACAGAGGAAGAGCGAGATAAGGGGTATGGCCCACGACCAATGGAAAGGGGTGCTCTCTCTGCGCTTAGGGTACCACAACACGAGGAGCACCACTCCCATGATGAGACACTGATAGAGGGTAAACCACGACTGCACAACCATGCTGTCGAACCTACGCATGAGAAACTTATCATACAGGGCACTCACGGCACCAAGCAATGAGGCCAGCGCCACGCACCATATCCAACGATTGTAACGAAAGTCGATACCCTCCTTCTTACCACTACGGCTGAGCAACAGCACTGAGGCGATAGCCAGAAGAACACCTATCCACTGATATACATTGAGGCGCTCACCAAAGATGAGCAGCGCACCTAGGAGCACCATCACAGGACGCGTGGCATTGATGGGGCCCACGATAGTTATGGGTAGATGCTTCATGCCGAAGTAGCCGAAGAGCCACGAGCCCAGCACGATGAACGATTTGAGGATGATATACCTGTGCACCTCCCATCCACATGTAGGCACATAGACCATCGTGCCATCAAGCACATCCGTCGTCGCCGACAGAAGGATGAATGGCAGGAAGATACACGAAGAGAAGAGGGTGTTGAGAAAGAGCACAGGAATGACGGCATTGTCACGCAACGCCTGCTTCTTGCTCACATCATAAAGTCCCAGCAACGAGGCCGAAAGGAATGCTAAAGCTAACCACCACATAGATGTAATCCTTAGCCTTCAGTCACTCGTTAGTAAGAAATTCCGGTGAAGCGCTACAAGCATTGGCTACAACCTGCAATAATTGGTCATGGATATGTCCATTGGATGCCAACACCTCGCGACCGCTAAGGTAGGTGTCGCCACCACCGAAGTCGGTAACGCGTCCTCCCGCCTCGGAGAGTATGAGACACCCGGCAGCCACATCCCACGGGCCGAGCAACCCCTCGATGCGTGCCTCAGCACGTCCTGCAGCCACATAGCATAGCTCCACTGCTGCCGAGCCCAACAGACGTTCGGCTCCTACGGTACCATACATCTGCTCGATGAGTCCGAGCACCACGGGACGGAAGCGCTCACTATCGTAGGGGAATCCCAATAACACCTGAGCCTTATCCATAGTGGCGATGTCGGTCACGTGGATGGAACGTTCATTCAGGTAGGCTCCCCCACCCTTATATGCCCAAAAACATTCGTCACGACACACCTCGTACACTACACCCAGTAGCAGCTCCGTCTGATTGCGCAAGGCTATGCTCACACAATAGGGTGCCATGTCGTGGATGAAGTTTGTGGTTCCGTCTAAGGGATCTATGACCCAACAATACTCCTCACCGGCATACTGCCCCGTAGTCTTCTCTTCGGTGACGAAGCCAGCCTTGATGGGCAATGCCGAGAGCGCCTCCACCAACCGCTGCTCGGAGGCTTTATCTACATATGACACATAGTCGTGAGGTCCCTTCTCCTGCACAGCTGAACGATCGAACGCCTCACGCTGCTCCCTCAAGAAGGTGCCTGCACTAACAGCCACCTCACGCACTTGAGTCACCAGCTTCCTTAGATTCATCGTATACATTATCTTGTATGTTGTTAGAATTCCTTTTTTCTGCTACAAAGTTATACATTTGATGCTTTTAGACCATCAATTACGGCGGATGTAAAGCCGCTATGCTCCATGGCATTAAGCCCCTTGATGGTGATACCTCCGGCTGTGGTCACCTTGTCGATCTCAGCCTCGGGATGAGCTCCGTTCTGGAGCAACAGTGTAGCAGCTCCCTTCACGGTGTGCTCAACAAGACGTGCTGCCTCGTCTGGGCGGAAGCCGAGTTCTACCCCACCCTCCATGGCAGCACGAATGTAGCGCATGGCAAAAGCTATGCCACATGAGGTGATTGAGGTGGCAGCGGGAATGAGCTTTTCCTCAACAACCATGACGTAGCCCAAGGCCGAGAAAAGATTGTGAATCTGTGACACCTGTGCATCCGATGCTCCATGATGAGCCATCACGGTGACACCACAGAGGACCTCGACAGCGGTGTTAGGAATAGCACGGAAGATGACAGCACGACTCGCGCCATCCCTATCGGACGAAGATGAGGCCATCTCGACCAGTTGATTCAAAGTAATCCCTGCGGCCACCGACACAAGAATCTGTCGCCCGAGATCGAGGATAGGACGTATCTCCTCCATTACATTGGCCACAAGCCAAGGCTTCACAGCCAATATGATGATGTCGGCTTCGGCTACTGAAGAAGCGTTGTCTCCACTGACGCGGATGGATACATTATACTCACGTATCTTGTTTCGCGTAGCCTCCGACTTTGCCGTACAAATGAGCTTCTCGGGACGGCATGTACCAGACTGAACAAGGCCGCGCATGATAGCGCCACCCATATTCCCTGTGCCTATGATTGCTATGGTCATACGATGATGCATTTTTGTGTTATCATGCAAAAGTAGAGTAATCCGAATGAAAAAGCAAAACTTAAGAAGAGTTTTTTAGAACTGAAAATATACGAAAAAGGCTTGCTGAAAATATCACGAAGATACTTGCTACTGAAAAACTTTTTATTTACTTTTGCAGCACACATCATTGCACCACGTGTGCCATATGTGTTGACTTAAAAAATAAAAGTTGCAATATCAAGAAACACAACCATGGAAGAACTGAAACTTACTTGTCTACACGACAAGCACGTAGCTCTTGGAGCCAAGATGAGCCCCTTCGGCGGATTTGACATGCCCATCGAATATTCAAGCATCAAGGAGGAACACAATGCTGTGCGCGAGTCGTGCGGCGTGTTTGACGTATCACACATGGGAGAAATCTTCGTGAGCGGTCCCGATGCAGAGAGATTCGTCAACCACATCTTCACCAACGACATTACCGATGCACCACAAGGCAAGATTTACTATGGTATCATGTGCTATCCCCACGGTGGTAGCGTGGACGACTTGCTCGTATATGCCATGGGAGAAGGCAAGTACCTGCTGGTGGTGAACGCATCAAACATTGAAAAGGACCACACCTGGATCGTGGAGCAGAGCAAGGGATACGACGTAGTCATCGACAACCAGTCAGACTATTACGGTCAGGTGGCCGTGCAAGGTCCCAAGAGCGAGGAGATCGTGGAGCGACTGCTAGGCCTTGCTGTGAGCGACCTAGCCTTCTATACATTTAAGGAGATTGACGTGGATGGCGAGACCATCATCGCCAGCCGCACAGGATATACGGGAGAAGACGGATTTGAGATCTATGGTTCGCACACCTATATTAATAAGGTGTGGGATGGCCTCATCGCCTCGGGCGAGGTGCTACCCTGCGGACTCGGTTGCCGCGACACCCTGCGTTTCGAGGTGGCACTGCCGCTCTATGGGCATGAGCTGAGCGATGAAATCACGCCGCTCGAGGCTGGATTGGGCATCTTCGTAAAACTCGACAAGGAGGAGTTTATCGGAAAGAGCGCGCTCGCCGAACAGAAGGCCGTGGGACTGAAGAAGAAGGTCGTGGGTATCGAGCTCATCGACCGCGCCATACCCCGTGCCGGATATCCCATCGAGGTGGAGGGCGAAGAGATTGGTTCTGTGACCACTGGCTACCACTGCCTCTCGGTGGACAAAAGCGTATGCATGGCACTCATCGATGCTCGCTATAGCGCACTCGACACTCCCGTTGAGGTGCGTATCCGCAAGAAGACGTTCGCGGGCAAGGTGGTGAAAAAGAAATTCTATCAGAAGAATTATAAGAAATAAAAGGAAATCCCCACCAAGGATTGCAAGCTAGACTCCTTGGTGCCGATAAACCGGCAGTCGTCTCAACCGACGTTCTCATACCGAGTCGGCCAAGGAGAGGAATTTCAAACCAAACAATAAAAGACTACAATATTTAACCAATAGCCTCGATACCCGAGTCACCCCTCCTTGGGAGGGGCAAGGGGGAGGCCAAAATTTCAACATTATGAGCAAAGTAATCGAAGGCATCAAGTATGCCGACTCACACGAATGGGTCAAAGTAGAAGGTAACATCGGTTTCATCGGTATCAGTGACTATGCACAGCACTCTTTGGGCGATATCGTGTATGTAGATCTCCCCTCAGAGGGCGACGAGATCAGC
>JAZONP010000124.1:0-13844 GCA_045654565.1 Bacteroidaceae bacterium | reverse complement strand
TGAGACTATCCTCGGCACCATCTTTTCTCATTCTCGAAACACCATTCACGTAGGCCTCCCAACGATTGGGTGAGGTTATTCTCAATCGGCCTCTCATGAAACGATCTGCACGAATCTGTGTGCTTATAACATAAAAAAGGTGTTCTCCTTCGGTTTTTGTCAGAGCTACAAGACCTGCTGTGTCAGCGGTTAGGGTTTCTGTCTTAAAGTTTTCTTGATTGAGTCCAATGGCTGTATTCAAGAGATTCCTTGTATCGTACTTACGACCTTCGGTGTTGATACTGTCTGCGAGGACGGGAGAGTGTAACGTCACTGCGTCGCGTACCTGAAAGCTCTCGATCACTTGGGCCTGTGTACCCATGGTAAGTGCCACCAGGGCGGTGGCAAGCATAGTTTTTCCTTTCATGATGTGAATATATTTGTACTAAATTCTTTATCTACAAAAGATAGCGGTCGCAAAAATAGTCAAAATATTTGATAAAAAGCATTATTCCTTTCTTTTGTATGAAACAATTTTTACCTTTGTGTCACGAATTTCAAAAATATGAGCTATGAAACAGATGTTAGAAGGTAAGGTGGCACTCGTTACAGGTGCTTCACGCGGAATAGGTAAGGCCATCGCCTTGCGTTTTGCTGCCGAAGGGGCAGCCATTGCATTCACACACGTCACTCCCGGTGCTGCTGCCGAGCAGGCCGAGCAGGAGATTGCCGCACTCGGCGTCAAGGTGAAACGCTACGTGGCCGATGCGGCCGACTATGCGGCTACCGAGGCTCTCGTGGCCGATGTGGTGAAGGAGTTTGGACGTATAGACATTCTTGTGAATAATGCTGGTATCACACGAGACGGGCTGCTCATGCGCATGAGTGAGCAGCAGTGGGACGAGGTTATCTCGGCCAACCTTAAGTCGGCATTCAACTTCTGCCGAGTGTGTACCCCCATTATGATGCGCCAACGCTGCGGAAGCATCATTAATATGTCGTCCGTAGTGGGTGTGCATGGCAATGCTGGTCAGTGCAACTACTCGGCCTCTAAGGCGGGTATCATCGGCCTTACGAAGAGTATTGCTGCCGAGCTGGGTTCACGTGGCGTACGTGCCAATGTCATCGCCCCGGGATTCATCAATACCGACATGACGGGCAAACTCAGCGAAGAGCTCCGTGCCGAGTGGGCCAAGCAGATTCCTCTGCGCCGTGCCGGCGAGGGTGAAGACATCGCAGGAGCTGCCCTCTTCCTGGCATCAGACCTTGCGGCTTATGTTACGGGGCAAGTATTGCAAGTCGATGGTGGTATGGCCATGTGATGCAATGTGTGGCCCCTTCGTGAGAGATAAGGCGGTCAACTAATTAATCAAGAAGAAAAAAGTCGAGTGGCAACGTACCTCACGGTATGTTGCCACCCTTTTTGTTAAGGTTTTGCGGTTAAAAAACAGTAATCAATAAAGTGATTTCTTCATAAGTTAGGTTTATATAGAAGAGAGTATTTATCCTTGTTCTCTTATCTCATGGTGCTTCACCTTGCCGCTGATGGTCTTGGGTAGAGCGTCGACAAACTCTATGACACGCGGATATTTGTAGGGGGCTGTAGCCTCCTTGGCATGGTGCTGCAGTTCCTTGATGAGCGCCTCGTCTGCACGGTGGCGATACTCGTCGGTGAGCACGATGGTAGCCTTGACCAACTGGCCACGTATCTCGTCAGGGACACCTGTGACGGCACACTCGAGCACAGCAGGGTGCTTCATCAGGGCACTCTCCACCTCGAAGGGACCGATGCGGTAGCCTGAGGACTTGATGACATCGTCCATGCGGCCCACGTACCAGTAGTAGCCATCGCGGTCGCGATAGGCAATGTCGCCTGTGTGGTACCACCCGTCGTAGTTGGCCGTAGCGGTGAGTTCGGCATTGCGGTGATACTCCTTGAAGAGTCCCAAGGGTTTCTCTCCCGAGGTGCGGATGACAATCTCGCCCTCTACGTCGTGACCGAGGATATGACCCTCCTTGTCCATCAGTTCTACGTGGTACTGAGGACCCCGCACACCCATAGAGCCCGGCTTGGGCTTGCACCAGGGATAAGTACCGATGGAAAGGGTGGTTTCGGTCTGTCCGTAGCCCTCCATGAGACTGATTCCCGTGAGGCGTTTCCAGCGGTCGAAGACGTTGGGGTTGAGTGCCTCGCCTGCCACGGTGCAGTAGCGCAGGCTGCTGAGGTCGTAGCTCTCCACATCCTCTTTAATAAGGAAACGGAATACGGTAGGGGGTGCACAGAACGAGGTGATGCGGTGCTTCTCGATGGTGCGCAGGATATCGGCCGGTGGGAAGCGTCCCTCGTAGTCGTAGACGAATACCGTAGCACCCACGATCCATTGTCCGTAGAGCTTACCCCATGCAGCCTTGCCCCAGCCCGTGTCGCTCAGGGTGAGATGGAGTGACTCCTCATATAGGTTGTGCCAACAGGCGGCTGTGATGATATGTCCCAGTGGGTAGGTGAAGTCATGACACACCATCTTGGGATTGCCCGTAGTGCCCGAGGTGAAATAGATGAGCATCGTATCGTCGTTGTCATTCTCGGCCAGTCGCACGAAGGGTCTTGCGGTGTTTACACCCTCATGAAAGTCGAGCCAACCGTAGGGAATGTTGGGACCTATGGAGATGCAGTGCTTCAATGTGTGGCAATAGGGGCGGGCTGTCTCGATGTTATGGATGACATCCTCGTCGCCGCACGCCACGATGGCTTTGATGCTGGCAGCATTGCAGCGGTACTCTATGTCATGTGAGCGAAGAAGATGTGTGGCTGGCACCACTACGGCTCCCAGCTTGTGGAGCGCGAGCATGGTCCACCACCATTCGTAGCGTCGCTTGAGGATGAGCATCACCACGTCGCCATGTCGGATGCCGAGGCTCTGCAGGTATGAGGCCGTGCGGTCAGACCATCGCTTCATTTCGCCAAACGTGAAGGCACGTTCCTCGCCCTCCTCGTTGGTCCATAGCATGGCACGCTTGTCGGCATTCTCCTTGGCCCACGCGTCTACCACGTCGTAGGCGAAGTTGAAATGCTCGGGTACGCACACCTCATAGTTTTGTATGAAGTCGTCGAAGGACTCGAACCGCGGTTGCTTAAGAAATCGTTTCAACATAACCTTTTCTTTGCTTTTCCAAAAAACGGGAGCAAAGGTAAAGGACTGGAGGTGAAGTTTGATTTCTTTCGCCCTCAATCTTGGTAACGCTTATCACAAAGATTGCTCCATTCGTCAAGGGATTATGGGGCGAATGGAGCAATCTTTTGTAAATGTGTTATTTGTGATGACGTAGTTATACGCTCTTTTCTTCGGTGCTTTGGGCAAGCATACGCTGGATATTCGAGGCGTACGATTTTGATACGGGGATTTGTCGGATACCATCGTGCATGAGACTGATGTACATTCCGTCACGGTCGTTACAGAAGATACGTATCTTATTTTTGTTTACAAGATAGCCACGATGGCAACGGATAAGCCAACTACTGAAGCGGGTCTCAATAGATTTCGTGGTACTGCGCAACATGTAGTTGCATAGTTTGCCGTCAGAGTCATAGTATATCTTTACGTAGTTGTCTTGCGACTCTACATAGTAGAGGCTGTCAACGTTAATGCTCATCTTCAGTCGGCCAGTACTATCGGTGAGATGGATGAGTTTAGGGTCAGCCTCTCCTATTTCGTCATTGGCAACGTTCATACCCAAGCGGTCGAGTAATTGCTTTTGGTGACGAGTGGTCGCATGCTGAAGACAGATGATATAGGGCACAACGATGATGACAGACAACACCATGATGGCACGCCCCCAAATGGGAAGGAACAAGTCGGGGGTGGCGAGGTTGAAAAGTGCGGTGAAAACGGTGTAAATGAACGATGTCATCACTACTTCACCGCCAATCCAGAATATCAAATGTGCCTTGGTCAGTTGGTGCTTTCGACCTGCATAGTGGAGTATCACCTTGCTTAATATAAGGAAAGCAATGGCAACAAGGTAGAAGACTATAGAGGCCATCACCGTATGGAATCCGCTGAGGTGTCCGACGCTTTCGTGCTTTCCTGCCATCAAGGTGAGCCATGATGTGGAGGAGTAGGGGCCATATATCACCATGAACAGGATTGAGAAGACCACGATGGCGATAACGGAGCCAATAAGAGTGCGGATCTCAAGGAGGAATCGGGGTGCTTTCTTTTTTAAATCCATAGTTAATTCTTTCAGTTCAGGCTGCAAAGATAGTGCAAGGCGAGCAAGAAAACAAGTTTACTTGGCTTTTTCCCGAGAGCTGCAGCCTATCTTAAAGCTGCGCAAAGCAGATTAGAATGGTGCAATCCATGCGTAGAAAAAGATGTTTTCTGCCCCTTTGTCCCTTATTGGAGGATTTTAGTCCCTGCCATCTTTGTCCTCGACCACATCAGGGGGTGTTTTATTGGTGAGGTATCAGATATTGTTTACTTTTGCACCGCTAAAAGAATGATGGAGTTAGAAGGATGAATGACTCCTCCTAAATAGATAGAACTATGAAAATTATCGGAACCGGCAGTGCGCATCCCAAACGCACACTCACAAATGACGACTTGAGCCAGATGATGGATACCAGCGATGCATGGATACGTGAACGCACGGGTATCTGCACACGCCAAGTGATAACGGATGAACTCCTTGAGGACCTTGCGGCTGAGGCAGCACGAAAGGCGCTTGACGATGCAGGCATCGCAGCTAGCGAACTCGACTATATTATCTGCTCCAACGTGGTGAACGAGTATGTCACTCCCTCAATTGCCAGCATCGTGGAGGGAAAGATTGGGGCCATGTGTCCCTGCGTGGACCTTAATGCAGCATGCACGGGGTTCATCTATGCCATCGACTATGCCGAGGCTCTCTTGCAGACAGGACGTGCGACCAACATCCTCGTGATGGCGGCCGAGGAGCCCACCCGTATGGTCGATTGGAACGACCGCAGCACCTGCGTGCTTTTTGGCGATGGTGCCGGTGGTATGGTGGTGACCCGAGGCGATGGACTCAAGGGTATCAAGGTCTCATCGAAAAGCAATACCTCGGTACTGCACTATAAACGCAAACTGGAACCCTCTCCCTTCGTCACCAAGGAGGAGCTGCACATACCGCTCTATATGGCAGGCCAGGAGGTGTTCAAGACGGCTGTCACCTGCTCTGTGAGCGACTTGATGGATGTGCTTACGGAAGCAGGACTAAACAAGGATGACATCACCTATTATATATTACACCAAGCCAACTTTCGCATCCTTGACTATATTCGCCATCGTTTTGGTGTGGATGGAGCAAAAATTCCCATGAATGTAGATAAATATGGTAACACCTCATCGGCAAGTATACCCATGTTGTTGGATGAGTTGAATCGTGAAGGAAAGTTAAAAAAAGGCGATTTGCTCGCTTTTAGTGCTTTCGGAGCAGGATTTACCTCGGGGGCTTGCATCATCGAATGGGATAAATAAGTATATTTGCAACAATTTTTTGGATTTGTTAGTTATGGAGTTTTCACTTGATAAGTTAAACTCGAAACTAAAAACTCACAAACTTGATAAATAGAAAGAATATGGAAAGAAGAGTTGTAATTACTGGATTGGGCACTATCAGCCCCGTAGGAAACACAGTGGAAGGATTCTGGGAGAGTTTGAAGACTGGTAAGAGTGGCTTGAATTTCATCCAAGGATTTGATGATGTAGACCTTCCCGTACGCATTGTGGCACAGGTAAAGGACTTTGACCCTGCTGCTCATGGTCTTGAGCGTGCCGACATACGCAAGATGGACCTCTACTGCCAATATGCCATAGCAGCAGCCAACCAGGCCGTGTTGGATAGCGGACTCGTGAGCGGAGAGAACATTGAACCCGACCGCCTTGGAGTGTATGTGGGCTCAGGTATCGGTGGTATCAGTACCTTCGTGCGTGAGACACTCAAGTACGATGAAGAGGGCGCACGTCGTATTTCTCCCTTGTTTATCCCTACCATGATTGCCAATATCGCTTCGGGTAATATTGCTATACGTCACAATGCCCAAGGGCCTTGTTTGCCTGTAGTGACCGCCTGTGCCACGGGTACCCACTCGGTGGGTGAGGCCTTCCATGCCATCAAGTATGGCATGGCCGATGCCATCATTACGGGAGGCGCCGAAGCCGCTATCCATCCTATGGCCATTGGTGGTTTTGCCAATAGCCGTGCGCTCACCAATGCCGAGACATTGGAGGATGCCTGCACCCCGTTCGATGCACGCCGCAGTGGTTTCACCATGGCCGATGGTGCGGGTGTGCTTGTTCTTGAAGAATATGAGCACGCCGTGAAGCGCGGTGCCACCATCTATGCAGAGGTGGCCGGTTATGGCAACAGTTGCGACGCACACCACTATACTGCTCCGCGTCCCGATGGTATACCGGCATCTAAGGCTATCCGCATGGCACTTGATGAGGCTGGTTACACCTCAGAGGATGTGCTTTACATCAATGCACACGGCACTAGTACTCCGCTCAATGATAAGACTGAGACCAATGCCATCAAACTCGCCCTTGGCGAGGAGGATGCACGCAAGGCATACATCAGTTCGACCAAGTCGATGACTGGCCACATGCTGGGTGCTGCGGGTGCGGTCGAACTCATTGCCTCGGCTTTGGCTGTAAAGCACGGTATCGTGCCCCCTACCATCAACTACAAGGAACCCGACCCTGAGTGTGACCTCAACTATGTTCCCAACAAGGCAGTAGCAGTGGATATTACCATGGCGGCATCTAACTCGCTAGGCTTTGGCGGACACAATGCTTGTGTAGTGTTAAAGAAAATTTGAAAATCCATGACTCAAGAAGAAATCAAGACCTTCCTTCCTCATCGTGAACCGATGTTGCTTGTTGATAGCCTTGAGGAGGAGATAGTGACCAATGATAATGGTGAGGTTACCCACTATGCTATAGGAACTTATCATGTGCGTGGCGACGAGTTTTTCTTGCAGGGCCATTTCCCCGATTATCCAGTGGTCCCAGGTGTCATCCTTTGCGAAATGATGGCTCAGTCGTGTGCTCTGCTCCTCGGCGATGAGATTAAAAGTAAGCGCCCTCTCTACACGGGCATTGACAAGGTGCGCTTTAAGTACCAAGTGCGTCCAGGTGACACTATCGTCTTGCGTTCTACCATAACCGAGCGTCGTCAGGCTCTTGTGTTGGCTAAGGCTGAAGCTATTGTTGATGGAAAGCTTTGCTGTCGTGGAAATCTCTCTTTCATGTTGGTGTAAAATGACCAGCAACAGATATCGCAAATCACTATAGAAATGAGTTTAAGCATTATTGTCCTTGTCAAACAGGTGCCCGATACACGTTGTGTGAATCAAGGTTCGATGAATACCGATGGAACCATTAATCGTGCGGCATTGCCTGTCATCGTCAATCCCGATGACATGAAGGCGCTTGAGCAAGCTTTGCGAATCAAGGAGCGTTGCCCTAAAACGACCATCCAGGTTCTTACGATGGGGCCCTCGCGTGCAGCAGAGGTGGTGCGTGAGAGTCTCTTCCGCGGGGCAGATGGTGGTTGCCTACTCTCTGATTGTGCTTTTGCTGGTGCTGACACCTTGGCTACATCGTATGCTCTCGCCACTGCCATAGGCAAGATGGGTGTATATGACATCGTTCTCTGTGGACGTCAAGCCATTGATGGGGAGACTGCACAGGTAGGATCACAGGTGGCCGAGCGATTGGGGATACCTCAGATAACCTATGCCATGGAGGTGCTCGGATTTAACGATGAGTACATCACCATCAAGCGTCGTATCGACGATGGAATAGAGGTAGTTGAGGCTCCGTTTCCCTGCGTAATTACCGTGGATGGTGCAGCCTCTCCCTGCCGTCCGTGTAATGCTAAGTTGCTGATGAGTCACAAACGTGCCGATATCCCCACTTGGAATGTTGCCGACATTGAGGCTGACACTGCTCTGTGCGGACTTTTGGGTTCACCCACCCGTGTGAAAGCCGTGAAGGCCATCGTTCCCATCACTAAAGAAAGCCGCGTTATGGGCTGTAGTGATGAGGAGATTGAGGATTTGATGAAGGAGATAACCTTATGAACAACCTATTCGTATACTTAGAGTTACAGGAGGAGAATCGTGTGGCCGAAGTGAGCCTCGAACTGCTCACTAAAGGACGCTCGTTGGCCGATGAACTAGGTTGCCAACTTGAAGCCGTGGCCGTGGGCACTTGGCTCGATGATGTTGCTGCACAAGTAATCCCCTATGGGGTAGACACGATACACCTCTTTGATGCTGAGGGTCTTTATCCCTATACAACTTTGCCTCACGCAGCAGTGTTGACCAAGCTTTTCGAGGAAGAGAGGCCACAGATAGCTTTGCTGGGCGCAACGGCTATAGGCCGCGATCTTGGCCCACGTGTTTCATCAGCATTGAGGAGTGGACTTACGGCGGATTGTACTGCCCTTGCTATTGGGAATTACACCGATGAAAAGGAAGGAAAACACTACGAGAACATACTTCTGCAGATGCTTCCCTCTTTCGGGGGTAATGTGGTGGCTACTATTGTTAACCCCGAGCATCGTCCACAGATGGCTACCGTGCGTGAGGGCGTGATGAAGAAGGAAATTCTTGATGAGAACTATCAGGGTGCGGTCATTCGCCACGAGGTGAAGGACTATGTCACCGATGCCGACTTTGTGGTGAAGGTCATAGAGCGCCACATCGAACGTGCCAAGCATAACCTCAAGGGTGCTTCTGTAGTGGTGGCAGGCGGCTATGGTGTAGGCTCACGCGATAACTTTGAACTACTCTTCGACCTCGCCAAGGAACTGCACGGTGAGGTAGGTGCAAGTCGAGCTGCCGTAGATGCGGGCTTCGTAGATCACGATCGTATGATAGGGCAGACGGGGCATATCGTACGCCCCAAACTCTATATCGCCTGCGGTATTAGCGGACAGTTACAGCACACTATCGGTATGCAGGAGAGCACGATCATCGTATCCATCAACACCGACCCCGATGCCCCCATCAATGCCATTGCCGATTATGTCATCACGGGTCGAGTTGAAGAGGTGCTTCCAAAGATGATCAAGTATTATAAAATGAATAGTTATGGCTAATTTCTATACCGAAAGCCCTGAATTCAAGCACTACTTGAACCATCCGCTCATGAAGCGCATCGTGGAGCTTCGCGAACGTGATTTTGTAGAGAAAGACCAATATGCTTATGCACCTCAGGACCATGAGGATGCCATGGACAACTACGACCGAGTACTCGGGATTGTAGGAGAAATCTGTGGCGATGTCATCGCCCCCAATGCCGAGAGTGTCGACCACGAGGGTGCTACTTGTCGTGAAGGACATGTGCGTTATGCCCCGGGCACCGAGCAGAATCTCGATGCACTGCGCAAGGCGGGCCTCATGGGCCTGTCGATGCCTCGCCGCTATGGTGGACTCAACTTCCCCTGCGTGGCCTTTATGCTTGCCGCCGACATGGTGAGCCGTGCCGATGCAGGCTTCGAGAACCTGTGGGCACTACAGGACTGTGCTGAGACCATCTATGAGTTTGGCAGTGAGGAGCAGAGAGAGCACTACATCCGCCGCGTATGTGATGGGGCGACCATGAGCATGGACCTCACCGAGCCTGATGCAGGATCCGACCTGCAAAGTGCACAACTCAAGGCCACCTACGATGAGACTGTCGGCTGCTGGCGACTCAATGGGGTGAAGCGCTTTATCACAAACGGAGACAGCGACATACACCTCGTGCTGGCCCGCTCCGAAGAGGGTACCAAGGATGGTCGAGGACTCTCGATGTTCATCTACGACAAGCGAGATGGGGGTGTCACCGTGCGCCGTATCGAGCATAAGATGGGTATCAAGGGTAGCCCCACCTGCGAACTGGTATACAATAATGCCCGTGCCGAACTCTGTGGCGAACGCCGCCTCGGCCTCATCAAATATGTGATGGCACTGATGAATGGTGCTCGCCTCGGCATCGCTGCCCAAGCAGCAGGCATCTCACATGCAGCCTACACCGAAGCTCTCGTCTATGCTCGCAGTCGCCGTCAGTTTGGCAAGCCCATCATCGAGATGGCTCCCGTAGCCGAGATGGTAGAAAATATCAAGGCCAAGCTCGACGCTACACGTGCTATACTCTATCAGACTGCTCGCTATGTTGACATCTATAAGGCGCTCGAGGACATTAGCAAGGGGCGCAAACTCACCCCAGAGGAACGCAAGGAGCAAAAGTACTATGCCAAGCTGGCCGATTCGTTCACTCCCCTCTCCAAGGGGTTGGGCAGTGAGTTTTGTAACCAAAATGTCTACGACTGCGTGCAGGTACATGGTGGCTCGGGCTACATGAAGGACTATGCTTGTGAGCGCCTCTACCGCGATGCTCGTGTCACCAATATCTATGAGGGTACCACTCAGATGCAAGTCATCGCTGCCATACGCTACGTCACCTCGGGTTTCTATGCAGACGTGATGAAGGAGTTTGCCAAGTGGGAGGTATCGCTTGAAATGGTTCACCTGAAGGCACGACTCAATGCCATGGTAACCCGTTACGAAGAGGCCGTGGACACCGTGGTCGAACAGAAGAGCCAAGAGCTCACTGACCTCATGGCACGCCGCCTTGTCGAGATGGCAGGCTATCTCATCATGGGTTACCTTTTACTACAAGACGCCACAGTCAATGCCGAACTCTTTGCCTCGTCGGCTCGTTCATTCGTGTGCTGGACCGAGGATGAAGTCGATAAGCACGCAGGGCATATCAAGCGTCTCCATTTAGAGGATTGATTCATTAGTAAAGCCACATATAATAGACTCGGAGGATAGGAAGTCCTTACCCTCCGAGTCTGAATCAATTATATGTCCGAATTAATTTCTCAATCACTCTATTTCGCTGACTATTTTTCCAAGTGTTTCTTGTTGGCTAAACATTCGTCGGGCTTTCATAGGCTTGATAAAAGATTATCGCTACAGTGGCAAAAAATTACCATAGGTGCGACAAATTCTTGTTAAGCTAGGGTATATATAGTTTGGAGCCGTCCAAACAACAATTTGCCTCATGAGGCAAATTGGAACAAACGTATACAGCGGAAAACTACTTCCCCATCAACTGCATCTGCTTGAGGATGGCGCTTTGGCGGCGGCGCATGTAGCTTGAGGGGTTCTTCGAGCTATAGCGAATGGGGTTGGGCAGCGTGGCTGCTATAAGGGCACATTCCGAGCGGCTGAGCTTGGAGGCAGGCTTGCCAAAGTGCTGTTGTGCTATGGCTTCTGCACCATAGATGGCGGGGCCCATCTCGATGCTATTAAGATAGACTTCAAGGATGCGCTCTTTGGGCCATAGGCATTCAATGAGTAGGGTGTAATAGGTCTCGATGGCTTTGCGCGCCCAAGTAGAGGTACAGAAGGTGAATACATTTTTTGCCGTTTGTTGGCTGATGGTACTTCCTCCTCGTTTGCGTTTGCCCGACTTTCGTTCTTCGATAGCATTGCTAATTTCTTTCCAGTCGAAACCATTGTGCAGATAAAAACGTTGGTCCTCTGAGGCAACTACGGCATTGAGTAGATGAGGCGATATCTTCTCCATGGGCACCCAATCATGATGAAATGTGATAGGGTCTCCCTTTAGGGCTGCACTCATTGCATTTCGTACCATGAGTGGGGTCATTGGTACGGGTACATATCGATACAATACCACGCATCCTATACTACATAGCAAGAGGATGACTCCTGTAATAAGTAGGACTTTGCCTAGGCGCTTCATGCTCTATTAAATAATTCCTTGGTTGGCGAGTTCCTCGGCAACGAGTTCGAGCTCGGCATACCAATCTTCACCGAAGCGGCGGATGAGGGGTTCTTTCAGAAACTTGTAGATGGGGAGGTTCTCCTTCTGTCCTTTGAGTACGGCCATCTTGCACACGTCCCAGCGGTCGTAGTTGAGGGCACGGTAGGGTCCATATTCGCCTACGCGAATAGGGTACAGGTGGCATGACACGGGTTTATAGAAGGGTACTCGGCCTTGGCGATAGGCACGCTCGATGGCGCAGTAGCAGCAGCCACGTTCGTCGTAGCAGGTGAATACGCAGTCCTTGCCATTGACGATGGAGGTCACGAGTTCGCCACTGGGGTCATGGTATGAGATGCCCTGACGCTCGATGACCTCGCGTGCTTCGGGCAGTAACTCGTCCCAAATCTCGGGCAGCAATGCCTCCACCTCCTTCACTTCATCGGGAGTGATGGGGGCACCAGCATCACCCTCGATACAGCAAGCACCATTGCAACCCTCAAGGTCGCATAAAAACTTTTCTTTGAAAACGTCGAATGATACGACTACGCCGTTGACTTCTACCATGTTCATTTAATTAGGAGTTAGGAATTAGAAATTAGGAATTAAGAATCCTTTCCGCGATGTGTTTCAATCGAATGGAAACTCCTAATTCCTAACTCATAATTCCTAATTAACTTAGATAAGTTGCTTACCGGTCATCTCTGTCGGTACGGGCAAGCCCATGATCTTCAGCACTGAGGGAGCCACGTCGGCGAGGATACCGTCGGCGGGCTGTACGTCCTTATTCTCGGTTACGTATACGAAGGGCACGGGGTTGAGCGAGTGAGCGGTGTTGGGCGAGCCGTCAGCGTTCACGGCATTGTCGGCATTACCATGGTCGGCGATGATGATAGCCTCGTAGCCAGTCTCCTTGGCAGCCTCGATAACATCCTTCACACACTCGTCAACGGCCTTCACGGCAGTCTCGATAGCGCTATATACACCGGTGTGACCCACCATGTCGCCATTGGCGAAGTTCACGACGATGAGGTCGTACTTGTCTTCGCGGATAGCCTCAACAAGCTTGGTGCGTACCTCGTAGGCGCTCATCTCAGGCTGGAGGTCATAGGTAGCCACCTTGGGTGAGGGCACGAGGATGCGGTCCTCGCCTTCGTACGGAGTCTCGCGACCACCATTGAGGAAGAAGGTTACGTGAGCATACTTCTCTGTTTCAGCAATGTGGAGCTGCTTGAGGCCCTTTGATGCTACGTACTCGCCGAGGGTGTTCTCTACATTCTCCTTGTCGAAGAGGATGTGTACGCCCTTGAATGATGCATCGTAGGGAGTCATGCAGTAGTACTGCAAGCCAGGGATGGTGTGCATGCCAGCCTCGGGCATATCCTGCTGGGTGAGCACCACGGTGAGTTCCTTGGCGCGGTCGTTGCGGTAGTTGAAGAAGATCACCACGTCGCCCTCCTTGATGGTGCCGTCGTAGGCAGCGTTCACGATGGGGAGGATGAACTCGTCGGTCACGCCCTCGGCGTATGACTCCTCGACGGCCTTCACCATGTCGGTAGCCTTCTTACCCTCGCCATTCACGAGCAGGTCATAAGCAACCTTCACGCGCTCCCAACGCTTGTCGCGGTCCATAGCATAGTAGCGACCGATGATAGAGGCAATCTTGGCATTGTGCTCCACGAGCTGGCCGATGAAGCCTGCACCGCTCTTGGGGTCGGTGTCGCGACCATCCATGAAGCAGTGTACATAGGTGTTCTCGATACCGTACTCACCAGCGATGTCGATGAGCTTGAAGAGGTGGTCGAGTGAGCTGTGAACGCCACCATCAGAGGTGAGGCCCATAAGGTGGAGGTTCTTGCCATTCTCCTTGGCGTAGCTATAAGCAGCTACGATCTCTTTATTCTGCATGATGCTGTTGTCGGCACATGCGCGGTTGATCTTCACGAGGTCCTGGTATACTACACGGCCGGCACCGATGTTGAGGTGGCCTACCTCAGAGTTACCCATCTGTCCGTCGGGCAAACCTACGTTCTCACCGCTGGCCTGCAGCTGCGAGTG
>JAZONP010000123.1:0-3022 GCA_045654565.1 Bacteroidaceae bacterium | reverse complement strand
GTGCCTCTTGCAAAGTTCGTGCCAGCGAGCGAATGTAAACTTGTTTACAAAGTCTCAGCGAGTGCAGCCGAACTAAATGGCAACATAAAGTCCCTGCGCGGGATGCTTCGCTTTGCTCAGCATGACACGAAGCATCTGGGTGAATATTTATTATTTCTTTTGTTATGTTAGTCCACAAATGACACGAATCTACACGAATCTTTTTTCTCATCAACAGAACTTAAACTGATTGAACAGTTTTAATAGGTTGTCGTTTTCGTTATCGTTATCGTCACACGCAAAAGTGTATAATCCGTGGTCATCCGTGACATTTGTGGGCGATTAAAATATTACGCGGGAAGATGATCAATTTACCGTCTTGCTCGCAGGGTGGGAGAGGTAGGATTTCATCTCATCCCTACGTTCATCGAAACGGTAGGCGCCATGGACAAGGAGCTCGAGGGCTTCCATCACTGTCTCGTTGGACACATTGGGGGCCTCCTTGAACTCACCAAAAGATACCACCAAGGTGTCGTCATCGACGAGGTAATGCTTGAGCACACTGGAAGGGTTGAGCTCGTTGCAGAGGTCGAGCGCTACACAACGGGGCAAATCTGAGGGAAAGGATATGGTGAACTCTAGATAGGTTTCGTGATTTTCGTAGAACTCACAATAGACCTTCAGCCCTTGAAACTTGAAGAGGACACCATTTTCTTCCCACTCGCTCTTGAAACCCTCCTCCTCTAGGAAGCGCTTCATCAATTCTTTTACGTTCATAATATTTTTTTATAAAAATAGTCAATGGTCAACGGACAACCGACGCCAAACCGAAGGCAATCAAGTTTACTTGAATTGCCGAGGTGCGAAGGAGGAAAAGCCTGCGTAGCAGGATTAACGGTCAACAGACAACAGTCTGGGTCGTCTCATCGTTTCCGGCAGCGAAGTTACGCACTTTAGCACCAATTATAATAAAGGAAAAACAACAATATCCGGAGCGAAGATAAATAGTACCAAAATGAGGTGGTTTTGGTACTATCAGAAAGTTTGTGTATATTCGCAACGGAAAAGAACGATGACGAAAACGATAACGAAGACATAAACAAAACTGATAGTTAGCCTAATCATTCGGATGGGTAGTCCGTTAACAACTCAGTTGTTGAGCTTTGGCTGCACCTCAGCATATTCAAGCAAGCTTGATTCTTCGTTCGGTTTGCACAAACCTTGTCCGTTGTCTGTAGTCTGTTGTCTATAATATAATAAGTTGTCCGTAGGCTATAATAACATGAAAACACTCGCCCCTGAAACACAAAAAAAACAGGATGCACTGCAGCTATTAATCAACGGATGTGTATTCGCTCCGTCGGCATCGGCACTGGCCAAGCGGCTGGGCTATAAGGGCAAGACATCGATCTATCGCATACAGCAGGGCGAGGCTTCGGCAGGCGCCATCGAGGAGGCTTGGGATAAGTTGATAGCCTTCTTGGAGGGTACCGATGAACAGTTGTTCTATGCAGCACGTGCTGTGAAGAATTGTCGTACCCTCAAGCGCTTGATAAAGGAGAAGGGGACGGAGGGGATAGACGTCGAGGACCGTCACCTGTGGGTGTTGCAGGGAGTGATGCTGGGCGATGTCGAGCGATTCCCCGAGAGGTTCCAACGCGAGGTGTGGCCCGAACTGATGGACCTACGCACCGAGGATACCGACCCATTTTGGATGATGATGGCTCACTACTACTTCGAAGAGGAGGGGGTGGATGCGTATGCCAAGGACTTTGACCTGCTCGGTGTGCTCACCAAATTGCACAACTGGCTGCAACAAAACTACGAGAACTGCGACCGACCGAAATCGAGCATAAACAACATTCTCAGAGAGGAGTATATAAAGGCATTCAGTTGGGGATGCGCGTGGGATCTTATGTACTATGGTGCATTGGCTTTGCTGCACTATGCCGAGCCTGACACGCTGGACAGAACCATACGCAGCTATGACCTATTTAATTTAGGCGAAGACAGTTATTGGATAGAGCCTGGAACGATATACAAGGAGAAGGCACACTTGTGGCACCTTATGGAGATACAGGTGGGGGAGGGTACGCATGGCCTGTACTATGCACTGGAGATAGAGGTGGGGCGGAACAAGGAGGAATTCTCCGTCGTGCAGCTCATACCGATGGTTTTCTGTGAGAGTCAGGGCATGATGCAAATGGAGGTTACTAAGGAGCGCAAGCCTTTCATAGCCCAGTACGAATGGAACGGAAACCGAACCGAACTATCAGTCAAAGTCACCAAGGAACAGCAGGTCGAGAATGGATTCCCTGCTTGTCTGCACCGCATAGACCTTGATAATCCGCAAGGAAAGGATGCCAAGATATGGGCCAATGTAATGAGGGGATACGACTCGAATATGCCGGAGTGTGTTATGAATGCGGTGCTCGCCTTTGAGGAAATGGAATACTTGAGGGACTGTGTAGTGGAGAACGTTACGATAGACCGATACTCATTGACCATCGCAGTAGAACGAGAGGGTGAGCAGACTGACTATACCATGGACATCAATCAATACCCTTTCCTACGCACCCTGTTGCCATCGGATATCATCGGCATCGTACGCCCCACAGACACAAACGAGGTCTCGTTCCGTTGGGTACAGAAGGGATATGTGATTCCGCTGGAGGAATTCGAGATAAAAGAAATAGGATAAATGAAATAAAAACGATAGGGATGAAGTGCTTTTTTTGCTTGATGATTTCATAATCTCGTGGAAATGCTTTATCTTTGCTCTGTTAATGGGCAAAGTATAGCTGTTTATATTAGACTATTATCAAATAACATATTTTTTACTACCTTAATAATTATTAAAATTATGAGCGAAAAAAGAGTTTACTTATTCGGTAACGGTAAGGCCGAAGGTAAGGCAGACATGAGAAATCTGCTCGGTGGTAAAGGTGCCAATCTGGCTGAAATGAACCTGATTGGTGTACCCGTGCCTCCTGGTTTCACCATTACCACAGACACTTGTAACGATTACTATCGTTTGGGCAAG
>JAZONP010000122.1:0-14366 GCA_045654565.1 Bacteroidaceae bacterium | reverse complement strand
CCTAAAGGTTCACTTCGTTGACTTCAGCCCCTACGGGCGTCGACCTAAAGGTTCTGGATGACAACCGACGCCAAACCGAGAGCAAAGATAAGCTTGCTTAATCTCTGCTGAGGTGCGAAGGAGGAAAACTAAGAGTTACTACCGCGGAAATACATAGATTGGGTAAACATCTATATTATTGCCTTTGAATTAATATAGATGTTGTCCAAAATGTCTCGTGTCATTCTATATTTGCAGAACGAAACGAAGATAGCGAGTTTCGCTATCTTCGTAAGTGAACAGAAGCAGTAAAGGATAAAGATTATTAATTGTCATTGGTGCTTAAGACACCGTTCGAGATGTTAATCCCCTTTACTTTCTTTGTAAGATTTCGAACAGTTCATTAGGCGTTGGAGCCTGTATTTAGAATCGATGGAACAAACAAAGAGCCTTCTGCAAACTTTTAAAATTTAATTGACATGGCAAATGTAAGCAAAATTATTGGAATTGACATCTCCAAGGAGAAGTTTGATGCTTGTTTCTCTATTCAGCCTTGTGGCTATAGCTCCAGGACTTACACATATGATGCGGAAGGAGTCAAGTCTTTCCTTCAGGAAGTCCCTACAGATTGCATCTGTGTCATGGAGGCGACCGGAGTCTACCATTTGCGTTTAGCCTATGCCCTTAACAAACAAGGCATCGCTGTGTCGGTTGTCAATCCATTGTCGGTGAAGAATTTCTCCCGAGCGGTAATGTGCCGTACCAAGACCGATAAGGCGGATGCAAGACAACTTGTCGATTATGCCCGTAGAATGGAACTGACGGAGTGGAAGCCAACCTCGGACAACTATATCCGCATACAGCAGTTATACCGTAGCATTGAGCTGTTCTTGACAAACATCACGCAGTTTGAGAACCAACTGGAAGCCATCAACAACTCACCTGTCTGCGATCCAAGGCTTTGCCGTATGCTGCATAGCCATATAAAGAGGCTCAATAAGCAGATAGCGCTGTTGGAAAAGCGGATTGAAGAGTTGATAGCGCAGGAAGATGCTACTGTTGTGGAGCACATCAGTTCTGTTCCTGGTGTGGGCAAGAAAACCGCAATAGCATTGCTTACCGCAACAAAAGGCATGCACGGCTTTGAGAACTACCGCCAGTTGAGTTCTTATTTTGGATTATGCCCTCGCATATACGATTCGGGCAAATCTGTGCACGGCAAGGCCCATATCTGCAAAATGGGTATGGGCTGGATAAGGAAACTGCTGTATATGTGTTCAATCTCGGCAATACGCTACAACAGGGCCTGTGCGGCGCTCCATGTGCGTCTCAAGGAAAAGGGCAAGCCTATTAAAGTGATATTGATTGCCGTTGTGAACAAACTGCTGAAACAGATCTTTGCGATTGTAAAAAGCAATTCTGTATACAATGAGATTTTAACCTGATTTTTATTTGGATTTTAACACAGTTCATTTCGAGCAAAGCGAGACAACCTTTAGGTCGCCGTTAAGGCAATCTCGCAAAGTGCCCAAGGAGATAATATTGCAGTTTACCCAATATTAGAGCCTCTCCAAAAACTTGATTGGAGAGGCTCTTCGTGTTGTATATAGCTTGTTGTTCTTAGAAATCTACACGCTTCACGGTGCCATCGGAAAGTGTCACCTCTACGTGGCTGAGGTCATCGGCTACCTTGACCTCCTTTACGGGGTTGAGTTCTTTGCGGCTGAAGTTCTTGTTGCCTTTCTTCCAAAGATGAAGGGTCACCATGATGTGGTCACCTGTCACTGCCTTCTCATTCATGATCAGAGCACACTCCTTGTTCTCGGGGTGAAGGCCTGTGGCGAAGCGCACCGAGGTGTTGTCCCACCCATAGAGGGGAATGGTGGCCAGCCTGTGCTTGCCATTGCCGATGATGGTATACTCTGTGGACTCGGTTGATTGCTCGACGTCAAACACATCAATTTGAGGCAGTGAATAGTGTCCGAGGCGGATGGTGGTAGCCTTGGGCACCGACACCTTATCGATACGGAGCACTCCACCGGGCAGGGGGATATCGGCCAGTTGATATTTGACTTCGCGGTTGGTCTCTAACACGGCATCGCGACGATAGATACCCTCCTCGAAACTCTTGAAGGTGTAGAGGCGGAGCACTTCCCATTGTCCACGGTCGTTTAGGGTGGCGTAGTTCATGGATACCTCGCCATTCTTACCGTCGGCCATCCAAGGAAACTCTGTATGGTAGGCCAGCTTGTTGTAGTTTTCCGAACTGCGGAACTTCTGCCAGTCGCCTGCTACCGTCTCGTGACACCATGAGCGCATCTCGGCGCCACCCACATTGGGGTAGTCGGTGATGAGCAGATTGGTGGCGGGCTGGAACTTGTTGTACACCCTGTTTCTCTTGAACTCCTTATCCCATGGACCATTGTTCTCCTTGGCTGTCCAGAAGGGGTTGTCCTCGGGTATCAAGAGGGCAAGGAAGGCCTTTCCGCTCCAATAGACACTGCCGCGACAACTATAGATCTGCACGGCTGGCTCAAAGGGGCCATAGAAGCCGAGGGTGGGGACATTGTCCTCAAGAAATTGGGGGTGCTGAATGAACTGGAGTAGGGTGGACGAGGCGATACGGCGCATCCAACCGAAGTTGATGTCCTTGTCTGCATGGTATCCCAGCAGGGCAAGGGGTATCACCGAACCGTAACGGTAGGGAATACTACGGCCCCACATGTTCATGCGACCATCGGCACTGAACATATAGGGATAGTTGTCCACGAGATCAAGCTGATTCTTCATGAACTGCTCGGCATACTCGGGGTAGAAGTGTCCATACATCTGCGCCCAGATGGGACCGTACATCTGGAAGGCCCACATGCTGTAGTAGTCGTAGGCTGGATCGTCGTTGTACCATCCCTCGCCACGATAGCGCTCAAGGAGTTTCTTGAGGCAATCTTCTAGGCGCCAATCGTTGACTTCGTAGCCCTGCTCCTTGAAGAAGCTGATGACGAAGACATTGAAGAACATCCAGTTGCTGGTGATGGTGGGGCCATTGCCGTAGCTGAGCATCGTGGCCGCCAATTCGTCTTTCTGGGCTTGAGTGAGAGGATCCCACAATACCTCCTTGGCTGTGGAGAGCGAGATGGCCAGTGCGCCAAACTCTACAAGTATCTGGCTGGGACCGCCGTTAGGGGCACGATGCTTGATGTAGCTCGGGCTCTCGGGATTGGTGAGGCAGAGGAGTTGGTGACGATAGTAGTCGGCCACCTTGATGCCATTGAGGGTGAGGTCGGGGCGCTCCTTTAAGAGGGGGGCTGCAACGAATAGGGTACGGCAGAAACCTTCGAGCTTGGCAGTGGGTACATCGCCCTCGTTGCGTGGATAGGTCTTCTCATGCTGCTTGGGGAAGTACATGGGGTCGTCCATGGTGCGGATGTAGGTGAAGGCACCGTCGAGCATCCATTGTGCGGCATCGAGCCATCCTTGACGGTCGAGGCCGGTATACGGACTCAGCTTATGGTTGGGGGTAGGGATGGTGAACGTCTGTTCGATGCGATGGGTGGGGGTTGCAGGTTGTTCCTGAGCAATGGAGGGTAGTGCCATCGACAAGAGTGCACAGAGCAGTAGTGAGGTTCGTTTCATGTGTGTGTCGTTTAATGTTATGATATTGTTGCTTCTTTATTCGTTGTAGTTAAAACATGAAGCCGACGGAGAAGCTCAAGACGTTCTTGCGCCGGTTGAACAAAAGGTCATGGGTGCTTTGATTGCCTTCAAGATCGATCGTCGTGAACCCCTTGGATATGTTGTGAAGTCCATACTCAAGGGAGAAGTCGAAGAAAACGCGTGATATGTTTATACCCAATCCCGCCATAAGGCTAAAATTGACTGGGTGTATGCTTTCTTCGATATGGGGGTAGGGGAAGTTGTTGAACGTGTGGTTGCTGATGCCGGTGAGGACAAACTTGGCTTTGGGACCTATGTAGAATGACATCCCGTAGGGACCTTCCTTGAAGACGTGGTAGCCGTAATATAGAGGAACCTCGAGGCCGATAATCTTGGTGCCTATAGTGGATAGGTCGTGAGGTTGTGCTGAGGAGTTCCACTGGTCGCTGCGAAACTCAAGGTCGTAATTGCTGATGTTGTAGCTTACCTCGGTCTGCACATAGTGACGCTTGAAGTTGGTGCGAAGAAAAAGGGTGTAGAACGAACTGATTTGTGACTTGCTTACATACTCGTTGATTGGAATCTCTTCGACTACAAGTTCGCGGACTTCATATATCGTCGAGCTGAAGCCTGCCTTGACTCCATAGTTTATGAGCGCATCGCCCTTCTGCTGAGCGTATGTGGACGCACAGCATAGATTGAGGATGAGGATGATGACTGCCCATCGTGTCATGGTAAAGGAGTTTTATTTTTTCTTCTTTTTCTTCTTTTCGACTGACCAACCGAACTTGCCTATCTTCTTGCCCAGGTGATAATATCCACCATGGAGATATACCAAGGGATCGCTGTCGGCAAGCTCAAACTTGCCTGTCTCGGGATCGATGTATTTGTCGTCGGCTATCACGTTGACTACTTCGGCAATGTACATCTCGTGTGAACCGAGTGGGATGATCTCCTTCACCCGGCACTCGATGCTCAGAGGGGCCTCTTCGATGGTTGGTGCCGATACTACGGCTGCCTTGCCCGGGGTGAGCCCCATCTCCTTGAATTTGTCGTAGTCTCTGCCCGAGCGCACTCCGCACCAGTCGGTAGCGCGAGCTGTGGAGGCATCGGTGAGGTTGATGACAAACTCCATGTTGCGTTTGATGATATCTGCTGAGTGACGTTCGGGGCGTACAGAGATGTAGCACATGGGCGGGTTGGTGCAGATGGTACCTGTCCATGAGATGGTGATGATGTTGTACTCCTCCTCCGTAGCACCGCACGATACCATGACGGCGGGGAGGGGGTAGATCATCGTACCGGGCTTCCAGTTTTGTTTCATATTATAGGACTTCTTGACAACAGACAACGGACAATGGTCGCTCTGTTGTCAGTTAATCCTGCTCGCATGCGTAATTCAAGATTTGCCTTAGCACTTGGCTATACCAAAAACTTGATTCTGCGTTCGGTTTGCACGAACCTTGTCTGTTGTCTGTTGGGCTTGACTTATAACCTCAAACCAACTTTACTTCGCTTTTGTTCTGCTCCTTCTCGCAATAGTGGCATTTAAGTGTTCCATTCTTCTTGTCTACCACGTGGAAGAAGCTATTCATGGGCTCGTTGTTGGTAATGCACTTGGGATTGCCACAGCGCACAATGCCATGAAGCTCATCGGGGATGATGACCTCTTTCTTTTCTACTACGTCGAAGTTGCGGATGATATTGAGTACCACGTTGGGGGCAACTACCGAGAGGCGGCTTATCTCCTCGTCAGAGAAAAACTTATCGGCTACCTTGATGACCCCCTTCTTACCAATCTTCTTGCTGTTGAGATTGTATCCGATGGTGACACTCGAACTCAGTTTCTCGAGTTCGAGTAACTGGGCAATAGTAAACACGAGTTCTGAAGGTATATGGTCTATTACTGTGCCGTTCTCAAGGGCAGCAACGAGTAGTTCTGTTTTCTTGTTATTCATAATTGACGGGCAATTATATGTTCGTATATGTAAAAGTATTTTATTTGCGCCTAACCCAGTCTCAGAAGGAGATTGGGTAGGCCTCTTGTTTAGATATCCATTCCCAGGCAATCACAGATGAGCGCCTCGCGTATGTAGAGGCCATTCTTGGCTTGCTGGAAATAGTAAGCCTTAGGGCTATCATCTACATCTGTGGCAATCTCGTTTACACGGGGAAGTGGGTGCAGGATGCGCAAGTTGTCGCGGGTGCCCTTGAGCATGTCGGCTTTGAGGATGTACACGTCCTTCACGCGCTCATACTCCATGAGGTCGGTGAAGCGCTCACGTTGCACTCGGGTCATGTAGAGGATGTCGGCATCAGCAATGGTCTCTTCGGTAAAGTCGGTGTGCTCTACGTACTTGATGCCGTGCTCCTTGCAATAGAGCTTATACTCGTTGGGCATAGCCAACTCCTTGGGAGCGATGAAGTGGAACTGAGGATTGAAGTGGCGCATAGCCATCAAGAGAGAGTGAACCGTGCGGCCATACTTGAGGTCACCTACAAGGTAGATGTTAAGGTTTTCCAAAGTGCCCTGAGTCTTGTAGATGGAGTAGAGGTCAAGCATGGTTTGAGAGGGATGCTGGTTGGCACCGTCACCGGCATTGATAATGGGCACGGGCGATACTTCACTGGCATAGCGAGCGGCTCCTTCGAGGTGGTGACGCATTACGATGAGGTCGGCATAGTTGCCTACCATCATGATGGTATCCTTTAGGCTCTCACCTTTTGACGAACTGGATGTGGCGGCATCGCTAAATCCGATAACACGGCCACCAAGACGGTTTACAGCGGTCTCAAAGCTGAGGCGAGTGCGTGTCGATGGCTCGAAGAATAGGGTGGCGATAACCTTTCCGTCCAATGTCTTGCGGTTGGGGTTTTCTTCAAATCGGGCTGCTGCTTCGAGCAAACTCATGATTTTCTCTTTGCTCAGATCGGCAATGGTTACGAAACTCTTTGTCATGATATGTGTATCTTAATGTTGTTTTTCGTCTTTCTCTTGTATTATGGAGGGCAATGATGCATGCACATCATTCTCCGCAAAATTACTTAATGGGGAGTGAAAAAACAAATTTATTTGGTTTTTTCTTGGACATGCATCCGTAAAGTATTAAAAGCAGAATAATGTTTGGCGATAAGGATATTTTGAACTACATTTGCGAGGCTATTTTTTTATGGACAATACACAATACGCAAATACTTCTTGGATTGTACGCTTCACTCAGTGGCGCGAGAGGAATATCAGTGCCAAGACGTTTACACTTATCTTGGCGGTGCTCGTGGGATTATGCTCGGCTTTTGCGGCATTGACTCTAAAGCATCTTATTCATTTTATCCAGCATTTCCTCACAGAAAACTTCCAATATAACGAGGCCAACTACCTTTACCTCATCTATCCGGTCGTGGGCATCTTTATTGCCGGATTATTCATTCGATATATCGTGCGTGACGATATAGGACATGGTGTGACAAAGATTCTCTATGCCATATCCCGCAAGCAGGCCCGTATACGCACTCACAATATGTATTCGTCGGTCGTGGCGAGCTCCATTACCATCGGCTTTGGTGGCTCGGTGGGTGCCGAGGCTCCTATCGTGCTCACAGGGTCGGCCATAGGGTCCAATCTGGGGCGTCTATTCCGGGTCGATGCCCGTACGATGATGCTCCTCGTAGGGTGTGGTGCGGCAGGTGCCGTGTCGGGTATCTTCAAGGCACCCATTGCGGGATTGGTATTTACCATTGAGGTGCTGCTCATTGACCTCACCATGTCGTCGCTCATGCCGTTGCTCATATCAAGTGTCACAGCGGCTACGGTGTCATATATTGCTACGGGAACGGACTCGATGTTCCATTTTACTATGGCCAACTCGTTCACCATGGAGCGCATACCTTACGTGATACTCCTGGGTATCGTCTGCGGATTCGTGTCGCTCTATTTCTCGGAGACGATGAATAAACTGGAGGACTTCTTCCGTCGCTATAAGAACCCCTACGTGAAGTTTGTTATCGGAGGTATTGCGCTTAGTTTGCTCATCTTCCTGTTTCCCTCACTCTATGGTGAAGGTTACGAAACCATCGAACTACTGCTCAATGGTAGTAGCGATGTGGAGTGGGGGGCTGCGATGGATAACTCCTTCTTCTATGGACATTCGCGCATGCTGCTCGTGTATCTTGCTCTCGTGCTGCTCTTCAAGGTATTTGCCACCACAGCGACCAATGCGGGCGGAGGATGCGGTGGTATCTTTGCTCCCAGCCTCTTCCTGGGATGTATCTCGGGATTTGTATTCTCGCATTTCCTCAATACTGTGGGCATCAAGGTATATCTCCCCGAGAACAACTTTGCTCTCTTCGGTATGGCAGGACTCATGAGTGGTGTTATGCATGCTCCGCTTACAGGTATTTTCCTCATTGCCGAGCTTACGGGTGGTTACGATTTATTCCTTCCATTGATGATTACGTCGGCCTTCTCGTACTTGACCATACGTATCTTCCAATCACATAGTATATATTCTATGCGTTTGGCCAAGAAGGGCGAACTGCTGACGCACCATAAAGATCAGTCTATCCTCACGCTCATGCGTACAGAGCATGTTATCGAAAAGGATTTCAAGGCTACAACAGCCGATATGGAATTGGGACGCTTTACTACCGTAATTTCTGAATCGCGTCGTAACCTCTTTCCCGTACTCAATAAGGATAATCGTCTTCTAGGTATCGTCCAGCTCGATGATGTACGCCACTATATGTTCCGTAGCGAGCTTTATCGTCGCTACACGATGGATAAGTTTATGCGTGAGCCGGCTGCCCGCATCTCGGTGAACGATGCCATGGATGTGGTGATGCGTAAGTTTGACGAGACCCGTGCTTGGAACCTCCCCGTTGAGGATGAAGATGGCCGCTACTTGGGCTTCGTATCACGCTCGAAGATATTTAATGAGTATCGTAAAATAATGCTTGATTACTCAGACGAGTAGGAGAAGCCTCCCCTCCCACTAGTCCAAAAAATACTAAGTTCTAGATACTAAACTCTAAACACTAAACTCTAAATAGTACTTACTAAACGAACAATATGAATTTTTTAGAACTCACCAAAGCCCGCTATTCGGTACGTTCCTATCAGCAACGTGCCATCGAATCCGAAAAGTTGCAATACGTGATGGAGTGTACACGCTTGGCTCCGTCGGCAGTGAACCTTCAGCCTTGGAAGTTCTTTGTGGTGTCCAAGCCCGAAGATTGTGACAAAATACGCCAATGTTATCATCGCGATTGGTTTAATGAAGCACCTATGTATATCATAGCCTGCTCTAATCACGATGAATCATGGAAGCGTCGCCGCTCAGAACCCAAAGACCATGCCGACATCGACATCAGTATTGCTGTAGAGCACCTCTGCATGGCAGCAGCTGAACAGGGCCTGGGAACCTGTTGGGTATGCAACTTTGATGTCACCCTCTGTCGCGAACTCTTCGGCATTACCGACCCCCTTGAGCCCGTGGTACTCATTCCGATCGGCTATCCTACAGTGAATGAACCCGACGAGAAGAACCGCAAACCTATGGATGAGGTGTTTGTAAACTTATAATCAGAGAAGACTATGAGAAATAAATGTATCATACTTTTCGCGATCATCGCTTGGGGGCTTTCCTTGTGTTCATGTGCTCCTGAACCTATATATAGCTATCCGCCTGAATATGAAAGAATGGTGAGATTTACAAAAGATGATCCTAAGACGATAACATTAGACAATCAATCTGCTATTCATTTCACTACGAATTGTCAATCTGGTGATTCTATTACTGCGCTTATCCGTGTAACCTATTCTGGTACTTACATCACGAAGGCTATGTACTACTGGACACTCAAAGATGCCTCTGGCAATACTGTGGATGAGAAGAAAATAGAGCAAATAGCACCTCATAAGCAGTCTGTTCCTCCCATGTGGGGTTTTGAGGCTCCTTCTGAAGCGGGTACATACTATGTGCATTTCAGAACCACTTATAGTTATTCGGCCCAAGCCGAGAATGGGGCTCTCTATGGAGGGTTTCCTACAAGTGCAAACTATGAGGGAGCAAGTACTATCCGGGCTACTTTGACCGTGAAATAAGCGTGTCTTCCTATGAAAATAATTAACGGCAGATTCCAGGGGAGTCTGCCGTTATTCTTTTTATATAGAGTTTTTACTTACTCGTTCTCAGCTAAGAATTTCTCTACCTCGAGGGCTGCCTTACAACCGCTTCCTGCAGCTACGATGGCTTGGCGGTAGCGTGGGTCGGCAACGTCACCAGCGGCAAACACTCCAGGAACGTTGGTGGCAGGCGATGCGCCTTGAGTCATGATGTAGCCAGTCTCATCGGTGGTGAGATACTCGCGGAAAATCTCAGAATTGGGGTTATGGCCAATGGCAAGGAAGAGTCCGTCGATGGCAATGTCGTAGTGCTGCTCATCTGCCTCACCCTTACGCTTCACTACGTGTGCACCCTCGACGCCGCCGTCACCGAAGAGACCAGTCACGTTGTGTTCGAAGAGTACCTCAATCTTGGGGTTCTGCATCACACGGTCTTGCATGATTTGGCTGGCGCGGAGGTAGTTCTTACGTACAATGAGGTATACCTTGCTAGCGAGTCCTGCGAGGTAATTGGCCTCTTCACAAGCGGTGTCACCACCACCTACTACGGCTACCACTTTCTTGCGGTAGAAGAAACCATCACAGGTAGCGCAAGCGCTCACACCCATACCAGCATACTTCTTCTCGTCCTCGAGGCCGAGGTACTTTGCGGATGCACCAGTAGCGATGATGACGGTCTCGGCTTCAATCTCAGTACCATCATCTACGGTTACTTTGAAGGGACGCTGAGAGAGGTCAGCTTTGGTGATGATACCACTACGGAGGCTTGCTCCGAAGCGCTCGGCCTGGAGGCGGAGGTCGTCCATCATTTCCGAACCGCTGATACCATTGGGGTATCCGGGGAAGTTCTCGATGTCAGTGGTGATTGTGAGCTGTCCACCAGGTTGAAGCCCTTCGTAAAGGATGGTTGGGATGTTTGCTCTACCAGTGTAAATAGCTGCAGTGTAGCCTGCAGGGCCTGAGCCTATGATAAGGCATTTTGTCTTTTCCATTGTGTTATCTATTAGTTGTTTATATTCAAAATGTATTGTCTTGCAAAGATACGAATAAACGAGCGAAAACATATCAAGCTTGCTTGAATATTTTTCACAGCGAGTACAAGTATCTTGGATGTTTTACATCAAAGATACGAATAAACAAGCTTGCTTGATATTTTTCACAGCGAGCGCAAGTCTCTTGGAGGCTCTGTCTCAAATACACGAAAAGTGAACGCACAAATAATACGTCAGAAGAAAGGTTGCCTATTTCTAATATCCACTTTGAGCATTTGAGTCATTTCAAACAAAAGAAGAGATATCGCGTGATATCTCTTCTGTATAAACAATAATTGAATTGCAGATATTAGAACGTATAGCCCAAGCGTGCAACTATCATTGACGGATTGAACTTTCCTGTTGTAAACTTTTCGTTGTCACCCAATATGTTATCGATATTTATAGAGCCGAAATCTCCTACATTGGCATCAACAGCTGTTTCGCTGTTAACGACGGAGCTACCCAAGTTATAATAGTGTACTCCGAGAGATAGATTTCGACCTAAGCACACGCCGACGCCAGCTTGCCATGCGAATGTTGTAGACATATCGTATGTTGTCGTGGTGGAGCTATTGATCTTGCCGGCGTTAATCTCAGTAGCCATTTTTGTGATTTTGCCCAAATTGACACCTGCTCCCGCCTCTGCCCATAAGGCAATGTTTCTTATATTCAGAAAACTGTAGTTGAGACCAAGCATTATGGGTACATTCATATAGCCCGGGATGGTACTAGACGCTTCTATGCCTTCAACTGCTATCTCTTTCTTTATATCGTTCTTGGCGTCCTTATTTAGTCCATTATAGAAGAAATCTGCAGTAGCAAAGATTCCAAGATTCTTGACTACCTCAAGTTGATATTTTAAGCCCGCATTGAATCCGATGCCAGCACCACCAAAGGTGGCTTCGGGAGTAGACAATGCAAGTTCTTTAGCTTCTGTGCCTTGACTAAAAGTACCAACAGGGAAACTGCCTCCAATGCGTACGGTTACTCCATTTTGTGCAGATGTAACTGTCGCTCCACCTAAGATTATAGCCGCGAGAGCTATAACTTTCTTCATTCTTCTCATACCTTTTACTTTTAAGTTAATAATAATTACTTAAGCAAAGGTATAGGATTAAATTTTCTGAAAAAAAATTAGAAAGTTAATTATTGCTAAAACTCATCGCATATCGATGGTCTCATCCACATGGTAGCCATCTGTGGGGAAGACAAATGTGTCTTTAGGAAAGGTGAGTCCATTGCGCATGGAGCGAACATCGATCTCATATACAGAGCCATCTGAAGCAGCAAACTCAATGGCAGCGAGGGTAGCATCACTGTTAATGTATACATAGATTTCGGATGGCTCTTGGCTATCGTCCTTAGCTTTTAGTACGACTTGATGCGTGGTAGTGCCATTGAGGCTTTTTGTACCTCCGTCCTCTGGAGTAAAGTGCTCTTTGTACCCCTTCAATAATAGGTAGGGGTTGATTTGTTGTTGCTCCTCCGGTGTCGGGTTGTTGATATACAGTTCATTATATCCGCTACCCATCTGCAAGGTCCATTGTGTGGTGCCATCGTACCATATCTTCATCTCATCGGTGTCGTAGAGGAAATTCTCTCCATCAATGAGTAGTTTGCCTGTGAGACGTACGCCCTCCTCGTCAATGCGGAAGGATATTTCTGTCCCTTTGTTGCGTAACCTTTCTGTTGCCTTATCGAGCCACACCTCGGCAGTGCCTTGAGCCATGGTGGGTAGGGCGAAGAGCATCAGAATGATGATGCTCATGCAAAGTCTCTTCAGTATTGTCTTCATGTCTCTTTGTTCTTTTATATATGACTATATAAAACGAAGAATGTTTAAAGCTTATCTAATAAACAACAGTTCACGGTATTTGGGTAGAGGCCATAGGCTGTCGTCGACCACTTCTTCGAGATCGTCAATAAATGAACGCAATTCTTCAAGCTTAGGCGCTACGGTATCGTGGTAAGCTACGGCCTTGTCGTATTGCGACTGGATGCGGTTGGCTACCTTACGAGACTCAATCATTTCTGCCACGCCACTCTCGATCTTGTGTACGAGGCCGGCGATGCGGCGGATGAGGTTGATGTTTGATGCCGAGAGGGCTTCACCTTCTGCACCGAGAATCTCCTTCATCTTATATACATTGTCGACGAGTTGGCTCTGATACTTCGTAGCCACGGGGATAATGTGGTTGATGGCCATATCTCCAAAGATGCGGGCCTCAATCTGTATCTTCTTGGTGTAGATCTCCCACTTGATTTCGTTGCGTGCTTCCAGCTCGGCTTGGCTCATGATATTGAGACTCTCAAACATCTGTACACTGGTTTCGTTGGCATATGCCTTGAAAATGTCAGGTGCAGAGGTCTCGCAGTCGAGTCCTCGGCGTGCAGCTTCGGCTTTCCATTCGTCGCTGTATCCGTTGCCATCGAAGCGGATAGGTTTACAATAGGTGATAAGTTTCTGTATCTCCTTGATGAGTGCCTCACGCTTGTCCATACCTTGGGAGATGAGCGCATCCACGTTCTTCTTAAACTCTACGAGTTGTTCTGCTACGGCACCGTTCAGCGCTATCATAGCACAGGCACAGTTGGCTTCAGAGCCTACGGCTCGGAACTCGAAACGATTACCCGTGAAGGCGAAGGGTGAGGTGCGGTTGCGGTCCGTGTTGTCGATGAGTAGTTCGGGTATCTGAGGCATCTCGAGAATCTTCTTGCCAGTTTTTCCAGCAATCCTGAAGAGTTCTTCGCTTGACGAGTTTTCCAACGCATCGAACAGTCCCGTGAGTTCCTGTCCGAGGAAGGTCGAGATGATGGCAGGAGGTGCTTCGTGACCACCCAAACGATGCGTGTTGGTGGCGCTCATGATAGAGGCCTTCAATAGTCCATTGTGGCGGTATACTGCGGCCAAGGTGTTCACTACAAAGGTGATGAACATGAGGTTGTCTTCGGTCGTCTTACCTGGCGACATCAGTCGGTGCCCACGATCAGAGCCGAGGCTCCAGTTGTTGTGCTTGCCCGAGCCATTGATGCCAGCAAAGGGCTTTTCGTGAAGCAGACAACGGAAACCGTGCTTGCGGGCAATCTTCTTCATGAGGATCATCACCAGCATGTTGTGGTCGCACGCAATGTTGGTCTCCTCGTAGATGGGAGCCAACTCAAACTGGTTGGGCGCGGCCTCGTTGTGGCGTGTCTTGGCGGGGATGCCGAGCTTCAACGACTCAATCTCCAGTTCCTTCATGAAGGCGGCCACACGCTCGGGAATGGCACCGAAGTAGTGGTCCTCGAGCTGCTGGTCCTTGGCCGAGCCGTGCCCCATGAGTGTGCGGCCCGACATCAGCAGGTCGGGACGGGCGGCGTAGAGACCTTCGTCTACGAGGAAGTACTCCTGCTCCCAACCGAGGTATGAGGTCACGCGCTTCACCTCGGGGGCAAAGTAGTGGCATACCTCGGTGGCAGCCTTGTCTACGGCGTGCAGGGCCTTGAGCAGCGGAGCTTTGTAGTCGAGTGCCTCACCAGTATAAGATAGGAATACGGTGGGTACGCACAGCGTGTCGTCCATCACGAAAGCCGGTGAG
>JAZONP010000121.1:0-2347 GCA_045654565.1 Bacteroidaceae bacterium | reverse complement strand
TGGAACACTTTATATGGAATAATTAAATAATTATGTAGCAAGAAGAAATATAATTAATTATTTATTTCGTAAATAAGTTAGAAAAACAGCTGGCAGGGTGTACGCGTTGTACGCATAGTTAGCGTATGCGGAGGTTAAAATGGCAATTCGGGCTGCATATCCTCCTCTCCTTTAAGTGCGGTATCTTCGTTCGGGGTGTCGGTAAACTTACCCATGTCTTTCTGTTTGCGTTCGATATCGGCATAGGGTATCTCTACCACCCGATAGCCGCGCAGATTACCGGCCCGTGTGCGCTCGTATCCCATGGAGAGCAGCGCATTACCCACCCGAATGACACTCAACCGCTCCTTCACGCTGGCGTTGATGCGCTCCAGTATGTCTGTGGCTGTGAGAAACTTGCACTCCTCGCCTGCCAAGGGGCGACGGTAGTATTTGTTGATGAGTTCCCACTCCTTGTTGGGCGCTTCGAAGTCGGTGTTGCGGCGGTTGATCTCGGCATTCTCCTCATCGTTGAACCAGTAGCGGAAGCCCTGCCGCCACAAGGTGTATGCCTGTGCGTAGACGCCCTCATAACCGTAGTCGTAGGTCTGTGGGGGGACGATGCTCTCCACCTCGAAGGTGAGGAAGCGGCGGTTGCCTGTAGGGTCGGTGAGGAAGAAGCGGTTGTTGCCCGTGGCGCAGAACGAGGCGATGTGGCGGTGAAACTCGTTGAACTCGCCATACGACCGCCGTTCGTTGATGGTGCGCATCGTGGTGATGGCCTTGAGCTGGTTGAGGTCGCGCTGCTTCATGTGGTCAATCTCCTCGAGGCACACGAGGCCCGACTGTGCTATCTTGAACAGGTCGTCCTTGGTGATGCCCGCGCTGCTCATCAGCTTGGGCAGGAAGTACTGGCGCAGCTCGGGTGGCAGCAGATAGTGAAACCACGTGCTCTTGTAGCTACCCTGACGGCCTATGAAGACGAGTATCTCGTGGTTCACCTCCTCGGGGTCGAAGATGGCGGCGATGAAGGCCACGAGCCATTTCTTGAAGCAGCGTGCAAAGTACTCCTGGTCGCCCTTGACCGTAACCGACGCGGCGAGGCGGCCGATGTGGTCGGTCACGCCATCCCATGGCTGTAGCCTATTGATGTAGTCCTCGAAGGGGTGGTAACGGGGCGAGAAGTCGCTCTTCACCACAGCCGATATGTCTTGGCGCACTACTCGTACACCTAATTCCTTGCTCAATGCACGCCACAGCGAGTTGCGGTCATCGTCGGTGAACTGGCGCCAAGAAGACCCACAGACCCCCTCAGCCCTTTGGGCAGCTCCCCCTCTATGGGGAGCACCTTCGGGTTGCTTGCTTGAATTGTTTGGCAGCGATGCCTGCAAAGCCCTAACTCCCCCTCTGTTTATAGAGGGGGTGTCGCAAAGCGACGGGGGCGTTACAAGCGTAGCGCGTAGGGGGAGGTTGGAGGGGGTCTCCGTCTCCCTAACTTCCACAAACCCAGTCACCACGTTGCGGCGCAGCTGCACACGTTCGGCAAGGAAAGCTTCTATCTGCGCAACTGTCGCCTGTTTGTCACTGACGGCTTTCGGTGGTCGCGCCGTCCCGTGCTCCTCGGTCTGCAGGTAGCAGGAGCGCACGATGGAGGCCACATCGTTGCCCTCAGCCTGGTAGTCGGCAAACTTGTCCAGTGCCCACGCCGTGCAGTCGCTCTCGGAGACTCCATAGCGGTTCATCATATAGCACGCATCGGAGATATATTTGTTGTGTGTGCCGGGAGCATACACCACGCCGCGCTGCTCCAGCTCACGTAGCACAGCAGCCTCACATCTCTTCACTCTTCCCTCTTCACTCTTCCCTCCCTTCGGACGGCCTACCGACTTTTTCATCATATCTACGATGATTGCCACCGCATTGGGATTATAGTATACATCAGAGTCGTGTGCCATGCCTGAGATTCGTGTGGCATTCTTGCATTTCTCATCGTAGTCGCAACTCGTGAGGCGCTGGTAATATTCGTTGACGGTGAGAAATGCAAATTTGTATTGCTCCTTTAGATTTGCAGAGTAAAAAACAAAGGCAGAGAAATAATCCCTACTTTTGTAAAAGTTAACCAAAGGAGAGAGGTGAACTAGTGTGTTCTCTAGCCTCATGAACTATGCGCGGAAACAGTCCTCTTCTCCTTCCCGTTGAACGGAAGAGCCAACTATATTTGTAGGTTCAAAGACCTAATAAAGGATGCAGTTAGTTCAACTCCCGGTTAACATAAATATTTAACAATGCAAAGATATGGAAAAAGATTATTACATCGGAGTGGACATCTCTAAAAGAACGATTGACGTGGCAATTTATGTAAAGAGTC
>JAZONP010000120.1:0-8172 GCA_045654565.1 Bacteroidaceae bacterium | reverse complement strand
TGCTTCACGCAACACCTTGCTCGAGGCTTGGAATGACGCTTTGGCTGGCGACCCCGTATCAGCTTTCGGTGGTGTGCTCATCACCAACCGTGCTATCGACAAGGAGACTGCTGAGGAGATCAACAAGATCTTCTTCGAGGTAATCATCGCTCCCGACTATGACGTGAACGCTCTCGAGATTCTCACCCAGAAGAAGAACCGCATCATCCTCGTTCGCAAGGAGACTGAGATGCCCCGCCAGCAGTACCGTTCAGTGCTCAATGGAGTGCTCGTACAGGACCGTGACCTCAAGACTGAAACTGCCGAGGATTGCAAGACTGCAACCACCAAGGCTCCCACAGCAGAGGAAATCGAGGATATGCTCTTTGCCAACAAGATTGTGAAGAACAGCAAGAGCAACGCTATCGTGCTCGCCAAGGGCAAGCAGCTCCTCGCCAGCGGTGTAGGTCAGACCTCACGCGTAGATGCTCTGAAGCATGCTATTGAGAAGGCACAGGGCTTCGGCTTCGACCTCAATGGCGCAGTGATGGCCAGCGATGCATTCTTCCCCTTCCCCGACTGCGTGGAGATTGCTCACAAGGCAGGTGTAACCGCTGTGATTCAGCCTGGTGGTTCTGTACGCGATGCTGAGTCAGTGCAGTACTGCAACGATAATGATGTGGCAATGGTAATTACTGGTTTCCGTCACTTCAAGCACTAATTCATTAATTAGAAATTGGGAATTAGGAGTTAGGAATTCACTTCCTTCAAAGAAGCGCTATAATGCTTAATTCCTAATTCTTGATTCCTCATTCCTAACTAAAAACATGGGACTTTTCTCTTTTACACAAGAAATAGCGATGGACCTCGGCACGGCCAATACCATCATCTTGCAGAATGGCAAGATTGTGGTTGATGAGCCTTCTGTTGTGGCCCTTGATCGTCGCACCGACAAGATGGTAGCTGTGGGTGGGCGTGCAAAATTGATGCACGAGAAGACGAATGAGAATATCAAGACCATCCGTCCCTTGCGCGATGGTGTGATTGCCGACTTCAATGCTTGTGAGCAGATGATGCGCGGACTCATCAAGATGGTTAACACACGTGCTCGATTGTTCACCCCCTCACTGCGTATGGTGATTGGAGTACCTTCCGGCAGCACCGAAGTAGAGCTTCGTGCTGTACGTGACTCGGCCGAGCACGCTGGAGGACGTGATATTTACCTTATCTACGAACCTATGGCTGCTGCTGTAGGTATCGGCCTCGATGTCGAAGCACCTGAAGGCAATATGGTGGTAGATATCGGTGGTGGTTCTACAGAGATTGCCGTGATTTCTCTCGGCGGTATTGTAAAAAACAGTTCCATTCGTGTGGCAGGAGATGACTTTACGGCAGATATTCAAGAGTATATGGGTCGCCAACACAACTTGAGAGTCAGCGAGCGTATGGCCGAACGTATCAAGATTCATGTAGGTTCTGCTTTGACTGATCTTGGTGATGATGCTCCAGAGGAATATATCGTACATGGTCCGAATAAGATCACCGCACTTCCGATGGCTGTACCCGTATGCTACCAAGAGATAGCACACTGCTTAGATAAGTCCATTGCCCGCATTGAGACTGCTGTGCTCGACGCCCTTGAGAACACTCCACCTGAAATTTATGCAGACATCATCCACAACGGTATCTACCTAGCGGGTGGTGGTGCATTGCTCCGCGGCTTGGCAAAACGCTTGCAAGATAAGATCAACATCCCCTTCCATGTAGCTGATGATCCCTTGCATTGTGTAGCACGAGGTACGGGCATTGCACTGAAGAATGTAGAAAAATTCTCATTCTTGATGAGATAATGTTTAATTAGGAATTAGAGGTTGGGAATTAGGAGCAAACTCTCCATGAGCATGCGCTTTCCTAACCTCTAGTTCCTAATTCTTATTTATTGAAGTGAATAACCTCTTCCAATTTCTATACAAACATTTGAGTTGGATAGTCTTCATTGTGTTGGAGATTATCAGTTTTGTTTTGCTATTCTCGTACAACAATTTTCAAGGTAGTGTATACCTATCTACTGCCAATAAGGTGACAGCACGTCTGCTTAATGGCAAGAATAAGGCCACAATCTACTTTGGCTTAGTGGAGAAAAATCGCATCTTGGCTGAGCAAAATGCCCAGCTGCAACAACGTGTCATAGAATTGGAAATGCTAAACACTCAGCATCGTTTAGATAGCTTGTCTGAAGCAAAAGCCATTGAGCATATTCATCAATCTGGCTATCGCATCACCCCTGTACAAATTATTGACAAGTCCATCAATAAGACTGACAATTATTTTACCATTGACCGAGGCACTATCGACGGTATAGCACCCGACATGGGTGTGATGGGTGTTGATGGTATTGTGGGTATCGTGTATATGTGTACGGAGCACTACTCATTGGTAATGCCATTGCTAAACAGCAATAGCAGCATCAGTTGTAAGGTTTTTGGGAACAACGATTTCGGATACTTAAAGTGGCAAGGTGGTGACTCTCGCTATGCCATGTTGCATGATTTGCCTCGATACTCCAATGTAGAGTTGGGCGATACCATCGTCACTAGCGGAAACTCTTCGTTTTTCCCCGAAGGAGTAATGGTGGGCAGAGTAGAAGAAACCTACACCTCAGCGGATGGCCTATACATGACACTGAAAGTAAAGCTTAGTACATCGTTTTCTAAGTTAGAGCATGCTTTTGTAGTAAGCAAGATGGATGCTGTCGAGTTAGCGGCATTGCACCAGAAGTTGACCTCCCCCAAAAAGAAAAAGTGACATGGAAAGAATGCTTAATCGCATAGCATGGTTCATTGGACTATCACTCGTGCAAATATTGTTTCTCAACAACATTTGCCTTTTTGGTTTGTCCACACCGTTTGTCTACATCTATTTCCTCTTGACATTGGATAAGGACACAGACCACAATTCGCTGATGATAATGGCATTCTTATTAGGACTAACCATTGACATATTCAGTAACACACCAGGAGTCAATGCAGGTGCTTCTGTACTCATTGCATTTATGCGTCCAAGATTAGTGGATCTATTTTCTCCACGTGGTGAATATGAGAACTTCGAGCCAGGCATCTATACGCTAGGCATTTGGGCTTTTGTACGCTATGCTGTAGTCATGACACTGATTCATCATACAGCATTATTCCTCCTCGAAGCCTTTTCATTTGCCAATATAGAATATTTATCACTTCGCATCCTTTGCAGCGCATTGCTCACAACGATGTTGGTGATGACCATTGAGTTCGTCCGCCATAAAAGATAACTACGCAAATGAGTAACGATTACCGGTACGAGAACCGCAAATTTGTGGTAGTTGGCATCGTGTTTGCCATTATCATCGCATTCATCTATCGGCTATTCAGTCTACAGATTCTTAACGATGAGTACAAGGCCCATGCCGACTCTAACGCCTTTCTCAACAAGACACTATACCCTTCGCGCGGTGTAATGTACGACCGCAATGATAACCTACTTGTATCAAACCAACCTGCCTACGACGTAATGGTATGCATGCGCAGTATCAAAGAACTCGACACTTTAGCTTTTTGCCAATCGCTAGGCATCACAAAGGAGTTTTTTGACAAGCGTATGGCAGAAGTCAAGAACAGACGACTCAATCCTGGTTACTCCTCTTATACCGACCAATTATTCCTAAGCCAGCTCACAGCAGAGGAATTTGCCATGTTCCAAGAACAGCTCTACAAGTTCTCAGGTTTCTCCATACAACGCCGCACTATCCGCCAATACAACTATCACGTAGGAGGCCACCTATTCGGTGACCTGGGCGAGGTTTCAAAAAACGACATAGCCAAGGACAACTATTATGTGCGAGGTGACTTCATCGGCAAGCAAGGCATAGAGAGCTATTACGAGAGACTCCTACGTGGCGAAAAAGGCAAGGAGGTGTTGCTGCGTGATGCATATGGTCGCATCAAGGGACGTTACATGGATGGGAGCATGGACGTAGCTCCTATCCCCGGGAAAAACTTGACGTTGAGCATTGACATTGAGCTGCAAACTTTGGCAGAACGCCTATTACAGAATAAAATAGGTAGTGTAGTAGCCATCGAGCCCTCTACTGGAGAGGTGCTTTGCATGGCTTCGTCCCCCACCTTTGATCCTCAGATGTTGGTAGGTCGCAAACGTGGCGAAAACCATCGTCTTCTATCACAAAACAAGCAGAAGCCACTCCTCAACCGTGCCATCATGGGAACCTATCCTCCAGGGTCAACTTTCAAGACCTCACAAGCACTCACCTACCTACAGGAGGGTATCATCACCCCCACGACGGCGTTTCCTTGCGCACTCGGCTTCAGGCATAGAGGATTGCATGTCGGTTGCCATGCCCACAGTTCCCCAACGTCCTTGATACCCTCACTAGCCACCTCATGCAATAGCTACTACTGCTGGGGTCTCTATCGTATGATTGGTGCAGAGAAATATAGTTCGCCACAAGAGGCCCTCACCTGCTGGAAAGACCACATGGTGGCTATGGGCTTCGGCTACCGCTTGGGAATCGACCTACCAGGTGAAGCACGTGGTTTTATCCCCAATTCTGCGTTCTATGACAAATGGTATGGCAAGCGGTGGAACGGACTCACCATAGTCTCCATCTCCATCGGCCAGGGAGAGGTCACCTTGACCCCACTGCAGATTGCAAACCTCGGTGCTACGATTGCCAATCGTGGACATTACATCACCCCACACATCGTAAAAGAAATCGAAGGCACAGCACTTGACAGCCTCTATACCACCCCCAAATATACAATGGTCGAAAAGCAACATTACGAGACTGTGATCCAGGGTATGCGCGAAGCTGTGCTTAATGGAACTTGTGCCGAGGCCAACCTACCGGGCTTTGAGGTCTGTGGAAAGACAGGTACGGCACAAAACAAAGGTAAAGACCACTCAGCGTTCATGGGCTTTGCACCGATGGACGACCCCAAGATTGCCGTAGCCGTATATGTTGAGAACGGAGGTTTTGGCGCAGTTTATGGCGTACCCATCGGGGCACTCATCATGGAGCAATATCTTACAGGCACGCTGAGCGAAGAGAGTAAGGAGAAAGCACGTAAAATCCAACAACGCACAATCTACTATGGCAGCCAGGAACGTTAACTTGTGGAGGTCGATAGACTGGATAACCATTATCCTCTATTTCGTATTGGTCACCTTCGGCTGGCTCAGCATCTGCGGTGCCACCTACGATTTTGGAGAACCTGACTTTCTTCGTTTCGAAGCATTCACAGGCAAGCAGCTCCTATGGATAGGTTGCGCCATAGTACTTGCGCTTGTGCTGCTCAGCATCGAGAAGAAGTATTATGAGATGATGGCCTACCCCGTCTATGTAGGCTTCATTATCCTACTCGCCGTAACCCGATTTCTTGCACGAGATATCAATGGTTCATTCTCATGGATTAAGTTGGGCTCCATCAGCATACAACCTGCAGAGTTCGCCAAGTTTGCCACCGCGCTTTGCCTGGCCCGTCTGCTGAGCACCTATGGTTTCTCCATGGAGAAACGTGGCGACATGGTAAAGATGATAGGTGTCATCCTACTCCCGATGTTGCTCATCGTGTTGCAAAACGAGACCGGCTCGGCGCTGGTATACCTATCCTTCTTCCTCGTGCTCTATCGTGAGGGCATGACAGGCTCTCTCCTCACCATGGGTGTCTGTGCCGTGCTATATTTTGTCATTGGTGTGGGACAAGGCGGAAACTATTTCGAACTAATGCCTGTATGTGTAGGCGAATTCATAGTATTCCTACTCATCCCCCTCTTCACCTCACTGATGGTAGGGGTATACGGAAAGCGACTGGCTCCTGCTTGGGGTATCTTCAGTATCAACATAGGCGGTACACTCATTGCCTGGCTCTTCTCACGTTATGTGGTTCCGTTCGACATATGCATCGTTCAACTCGTGCTCTGTATCTGCACCGCACTATACCTATTATATATATATGTATTGGAGCGTTATACCTCATACTTGCTCGTTGCCCTCTTTGTATTGGGTTCTGTAGGATTCTACTACTCGTGCAATATGCTCATCGACAAGTTGCAGCCCCACCAGCGCATGCGTATCGAGGTTCTGCTGGGATTAAAGGACGATCCTTCGGGTGTGGGCTACAACATCAATCAATCAAAGATTGCCATTGGTTCGGGCGGATTGTGGGGCAAAGGATTTCTCAACGGCACACAAACAAAACTGAACTACGTCCCCGAGCAGCACACCGATTTCATTTTCTGTACCATTGGTGAGGAGCAAGGTTTTATGGGATGTGCCTTCATCCTATTGCTCTATGCCTTCTTTATCGTCCGCATCATTATCCTCGCCGAACGGCAGGGGAACGACAAGTTTACTCGAGTCTATGGCTACTCCCTAGCTTGTATCCTTACATTCCATCTATTTGTCAATGTAGGTATGGTCATCGGATTAGCTCCTGTGATTGGCATCCCATTGCCATTTTTCAGCTATGGAGGTTCTTCGCTATGGGGATTCACCATATTGCTCTCTATCCTCCTTCGCCTTGATGCCGAGCGAGACAGCCGCTTCAGATAACATTGTTTGCGACGGCAGCGCGGTATGATAGCGTTGCTTGCGATGAAAGGAACTTTAGTTCCTCCGAGGAGCGTGCTTTAGCACCTTTAGCTTTATCTCCCCCAGACGAGCGTGCTTTAGCACCATTAGACTTTAGTTTCCCCGAGGAGTCCTTTTTCGCCAGGCCACACTGCGAGATTGCCTTTCCTTTTGGCCGGCGACCTAAAGGTTGTCTCGCTTTGCTCGAAATGACACGAGACGTTTTGGACAACATCTATATTATCTCCCAAACTAAAGTAGCTGCAACAATTGAGACGTTTTAACTCCCTATTAAATAATAAAAAGTAATGCCGCGAAGTGATTCGCGGCATTACGTATGGTAGCACCAGTGTGCTACACTATTGAAGGGAGGGAATGTATTCCTTATTGATCCTCGTGACGGCGGGGACGACGCTCACCACGCTCGGGACGCTCGCGACGGGGACGTGCGGGACGCTCCTCGTAACCCTCGGGTTTCTCGATGAGGGCACGGTGTGAGAGTTTGAACTTACCTGTCTTGGGGTCGATCTCGAGGAGCTTAACCTCAATCTCGTCACCCTCCTGGATACCGGTCTCCTCCATGGTCTCAAAACGCTTCCAGTCGATCTCAGAGATGTGGAGCAAACCATCGCGACCAGCCATGAACTCTACGAATGCGCCGTAGGGCATCACGCTACGCACCTTACCGGTGTATACCTCACCTACCTCGGGCACAGCCACGATAGCGCGGATCTTAGAGAGAGCAGCGTCGATAGACTCCTTGCAGGTACCTGCAATCTCTACCTTACCTACGCCGTCAACCTCATCGATAGAGATGGTAGCACCAGTCTCCTCCTGCATACCCTGGATGATCTTTCCGCCCGGGCCAATGACTGCACCGATGAACTCCTTAGGAATGGTGAGTGATACGATGCGGGGAGCGTGGGGCTTGAGGTCGGCACGGGGCTCGGCGATGCACTCGGTGATCTTACCGAGGATGTGGAGACGTGCGTCACGAGCCTGGTAGAGAGCCTTCTCGAGGATCTCGTATGAGAGACCGTCACACTTGATATCCATCTGGGTAGCGGTAAGACCATCAGCGGTACCGGTGGTCTTGAAGTCCATGTCGCCCAAGTGGTCCTCATCGCCGAGGATGTCGCTGAGCACGGCATACTTCTCTTCGCCAGCGTTCTTGATAAGACCCATGGCGATACCTGATACCGGCTTGCGGATGGGTACACCAGCGTCCATGAGAGCAAGCGTACCAGCACATACAGTAGCCATAGAAGAAGGGCCGTTTGACTCGAGGATATCAGATACTACGCGTACGCAGTAGGGATAGTCGGCAGGAAGAACCTCCTTCAAGCCACGCCATGCGAGGTGACCATGACCGATCTCGCGACGGCCTACACCACGCTGAGCCTTGGCCTCACCGGTAGAGAAGGGAGGGAAGTTATAGTGGAGGAGGAAACGCTCACGTGACTGGTTGAGCACGTCGTCGATGATCTTCTCATCAGACTTGGTACCGAGTGTCACTGTAGTCAATGACTGAGTCTCACCACGGGTAAACACAGCTGAGCCGTGAGGACCGG
>JAZONP010000119.1:0-2261 GCA_045654565.1 Bacteroidaceae bacterium | reverse complement strand
ATCCTTGGGCTCCCAGTAGCACACCACCTCGTCGCCATCCTCGTAAAACTCCATGTGCAGCCCATGTTCATTGCGAGGTGCACAGGCAAAGCAGTGGTAGCCCTCCGCGAGGCCCATCCCCTCGTAGGGGTTGATGATTCTTTTCATAGTGGTTTATTTTGAAAAATTCTTTTTGAAAACATTAAAATAAATTGCTGCCACAATTGCCAGGGTTATAGCAGGAACGAGCAATATCACCTCGAATAGTCGTTCAGACGGCATAAATGGCGCAATTAAAATAAACGGCAATGCAGCAAATAGCATATTTGAAATAAATCGTCCAACTCGTTGAAGGTCTAATTTATTGCGTTTCTCGCGTGGCATAGAATTGATACCACTAATGTTTTCAGGATGGCGACGAACATAGATGCCCGCTATAATCCATATAATAGCCATAAATAAAGACACTGAAATATAAACGATTCTAATAGCAGCCATAGTCTTATATTGTTATTCTTTGGCAAAAATAATAAAAAAGATTCAGATAGGGGTATGCCCTTGTTCTATATCGCAATTATTCCTTACCTTTGTAAGCAAGTAAGAACTCCTTTATGCCATGAAAAATACGTCAAACATACAACACGACACGACGACATTACCAGCTAAACCTCATTATGCCTTGCTCGATGGACTACGAGGCGTAGCGGCCATTCTCGTATTGTTCTACCATATCTTCGAGGGCTTTGCCTTTGCTGAGGCCACCAATGGCGTGGGCAGTGGCATTATCACTACGCTCAATCATGCCCACATTGCCGTAGACTTCTTCTTCATCCTCTCGGGCTTTGTCATCAGCTATGCTTACGACAATCGGTGGCAACAGATGAGCATGGGGCAGTTCTTCAAGCGCCGCCTCATCCGCCTGCACCCGATGCTCGTCATGGGCGCTGTGCTTGGCTTTGTGGCTTTTTCCTTTGTAGGCTTTGAGCGGTGGGATGACTCTGCAGCACCTATGAGTTGGGTCATGACAGCCCTGTTGCTTACCCTGTTTATGATACCCGCAGTGCCTGGCGTCCCCTACGAGGTGCGTGGCAATGGCGAGATGTTTCCTCTTAACGGACCAGCTTGGTCGCTCTTCTTTGAGTATATAGGTAATATCCTTTATGCCCTCTTCATCCGTCGCCTATCGACTAAGATGTTAAGTGTGCTCACCATTGTGCTGGGTGTACTGCATGCCTGGTTCTTCGTGGGCGACATCTCCGGATATGGCATGATGGGGGTAGGCTGGACCATCGATGAGGTTAACTTCTGGGGCGGACTCCTACGTATGCTCTTCCCCTTCACGTTAGGTATGCTGCTTGCACGCACCTTCAGACCTAAGAAGGTGAGGGGGGCCTTTTGGGTGTGTAGCCTCGTGCTCATCGTTTTGTTCTCCGTTCCCTATATCGAGTCAGCGGGAGCGGTCAACCTCAACTGCCTGTACGAGTTCGCTTGTGTAGCCTTCATCTTCCCCGCGTTAGTATGGCTCGGTGCCTGTGGCAGTATCACTGAAGGAAACAAGACGACCCATCGCATCAACAAAGCCCTTGGAGACCTCTCCTATCCGCTCTACATCGTGCACTACCCCATCATGTACATCTTCTACGCTTGGCTTATCGACAAGCAAATATACTCTTTGAGCCAATGCTTTGGGGTGGCAACACTGGTCGTACTTTCCAGCATCCTCCTTGCCATCCTCTGCCTCAAACTCTACGATGGGCCTATGCGCCGATGGCTGTCGAAGAAGAGGTAGGAAGACAAACTCCAAACTATAGTTTTATTAAGGAGATAATATAGCAGTTTACCCAAAGGATCTTGTCATCCAACGTATGTGAACCTTTAGGTCTACGTCCGAAGATACAATCGTAGGGCTGAAGTGAAATACTCAAAACATATTTTGGTATTTCACTTGGTTTGCACTAACTTTGCCACTGATGAGTCTAGAAAGGATTCGTCAAATAACATTTTAATTTAGCTCAATCGCCTCTGAATCACCACCTCGGAAATGAACGAGCTAATAATTACAAACGTTGAGTAGTGCGCGTAAGCGCAGACTACTCGCATAGTTTGTAATGGCTTGTGGTGAGCCAAGAGGCGTATGGCGAAGGTCTGCGCTTTTTTGCAATCTTATTGCAGCATTTCAGTCTTTCGTCACGTCTTGGAGAGTGATGGTATGTAGTTTTTGATGAACTACGTGCGTCTAACGGACAAAATGGACATAAAGATAAAAGAGACAAAATGAAAAG
>JAZONP010000118.1:0-3444 GCA_045654565.1 Bacteroidaceae bacterium | reverse complement strand
TCTGAGAGCGCTCGCAAGGTATTGGCTGAGAACCTCAAGCAGCGTGCTCACAAGCTCGCTAAGATCAAGGCTGACGCTGAGGAGTTGGCTGCAAAGCTTGCTCCCGTTGCATTGACCATCGCTACTAAGGTAAGCGCTACTGGTACAATCTTCGGTGCAGTTGGCAACATCCAGATTGCTGAGGCATTGGCTAAGCTTGGTTTCGAGATCGACCGCAAGACTATCGTTGTAAAGGACACCGTTAAGGAGGTTGGTTCTTACACCGCTACTGTAAAGCTCCACAAGGAGGTATCTGTAGAGATCCCCTTCGAGGTAGTTGCTGAAGAGGCTTAATCAATAAATCTCTTTATAGTTAAGTGGGCTGAATCCACGTGGTTCAGCCACTTTGCCGAAATAGCTCAGTTGGTAGAGCAACGCATTCGTAATGCGTAGGTCGCGGGTTCGAGTCCCGCTTTCGGCTCACAGAAGAAGTCTCAACTTGAGTTGAGGCTTCTTTCGTTTCTGTATGTATCCTTTTATAGGCATGATAAGTAACGTTCGCCTCCGTCGGGAAGCAGTGTTACTATTATTTTATCCTTATATTCGGGGCGTGATGCAACTTGTCTGGCTGCATGGAGTGCCGCTCCGCTGCTGATGCCTACGAATAACCCCTCTGTTGTTGCCAATTCACGTACTGTTGTCATTGCATCTCCATCAGTGATGCTTATCACCTCGTCAATGAAACGAGCGTCGTAATTGTCGGGGATGAAGTTGGCTCCTATACCTTGTATCCCATGTGGTGCGGGTTTGCCGCCTGAGAGTAAAGGGGATGCTTTAGGCTCAACGGCGATGATGTGTATCTCTGGGTTGCGGTTTTTCAGTGTACGTCCTACTCCAGATATTGTACCTCCTGTACCCACACCTGCAATAAAGACGGCTACTTGTCCTTCGGTATCGTCCCATATCTCCACACCTGTTGTCAGTTCATGTATACGTGGATTGGCCTTATTTGAGAACTGCATAGGGATGATGCTGTTTGGCGTTTTGCCATGTAGCTCTTTGGCCTTCTCAATGCTACCAAGCATTCCTAGGCGTCCCTCAGTGAGTACCACCTCTGCACCGTATATAGATAGTAGCTTGCGTCGTTCAATGCTCATTGTGTCTGGCATGGTCAATATGAGGTGATATCCCTTGACTGCGGCGACCATGGCAAGCCCTATACCCATATTCCCGCTTGTGGGCTCTATGATAGTGCCTCCTGGATGTAGAATGCCTTGCTGCTCTGCCTCTTCTATCATGGACAGTGCCGCTCGTGCCTTTACGCTACCGCTAGGGTTCATGCTTTCTATTTTGGCTATGATGCGTGCTGGTAAACTATGCCGCTCTCTATAGCGCGATAGCTCGATTAGGGGTGTATGTCCTATAAGCGTCGTGATATCAGATGCTATTTTCATCGTTCATCGTCTTTGTTATGGTACTATTATTTTCTGAGATCAAAAACATACGTGAGGAGAGAAATGTTGATGTAGAAGATTAATGAAAATCGAAGAATCGTATGAAAACAATGACTAAAAGTTTTATCTTGGGTTGTGCAGCCTTGTGTGGTAGTGCGACAGCAACTATGGCTTGCACGGGTATATCGCTTACGGCTAAGGATGGTAGTTACATTCAAGCCCGAACGATTGAGGGTGCAGCTCTCAAACTCATCAGTGAGTATGTGATTATCCCTCGTGGGCAGGAGCTTCAGTCCTATACTCCCAATGCTGCGAATGGATTGAAATTTTCTGCCAAGTATGGTGTGGTGGGTCTTTGTGTGGTGCAGAAAGAGTTTATTGCAGAGGGTATCAATGAGGCTGGCCTCTCCACGGGGCTATTCTTCTTCCCTAATTACGGAAGTTACCTTCCTTATAACCCCGCTGAGGCAAGTCGTAGTGTGGGGGATTTGCAACTTAATGCATGGATGCTCTCGCAATTTGCGACTGTGGATGAGGTGATGCAGGCCATCAATTCGAATCAGGTACGTGTCGTAGGCCTTGATGCTGATGCTGTGGTGCACTATCGTATAGGCGACAAGAGTGGGCGTCAGGTGGTGCTTGAGTTTGTTGATGGTGTACCTCATTTCTATGAGAATACAGTGGGTGTCATCACCAATTCACCTGGTTTCCCATGGCACTTGGCCAACCTGAACAATTATGTGAATCTTTTCCCGGGGAGCGCTCCTAACCAGCTGCTTGGGGAACAAGCATTGAGTCCCTTTGGAGGCAATTCGGGGATGCTTGGTTTGCCAGGCGACGCTACGCCTCCTTCGCGTTTTGTGCGCGCAGCCTTCTTTCGTAACACGGCTCCTCAGCAGCCCGATGGGTTCAGTACCATCACGCAATGCTTTCATATATTGAACAATTTTGATATCCCCATCGGGATAGAACATAAGGCGGGGCAAGGACCTAAAATCCCGAGTGCTACGCAATGGACATCGGCTATCGATCTGACCCATGGCAAGGTGTATTATAAGACCTCATATAATAACAGCATCCGTTGTATTGACGTAAAGAGCATTGACTTTAGTAAGGTGAAGTATCAATGGCACCCCATGGATAAGAGTGAGGCGCAGCCCGTGGAGATGGTGAGAGTGGATTGATGTTTAAACTTATCCTGATGGAGATGAGCGTTATCTCTGCGAGGAATTAGGTGTTTCCTTCTAAATATAAACAACCATCCTAATACGGGGCTTATGTCACTTAGACGATTTATATTTCCTTGTTACGACGACGATAATGGAGCTTACTCTTTGCTTCTGCTTGTGGTGCGCATTTTCTTTGGCATCATGTTCCTTACTCACGGGTACGATAAGTTGATGGCTCATGCTACGATGGCCGATCTTTTTGCCAATCCCATAGGGCTGGGTAGCGCGATCTCTTTTTGGATGGTCGTGTTTGCAGAGTTGGTGTGCTCATTAGCACTGATCTTTGGCATCTTGCAACGTGTCGCCCTCATACCTATGATAATTTCCATGGCTGTGGCCTTCTTTATGGTGCATGGTGGTGCTCCTTTTGCGGTCAAGGAACTGTCGTTTATCTATCTTATGGTGTTTGTACTCCTCTTTATCACTGGTCCTGGTAGATATTCCTTCGATGCTGTGATAGGAAACTACGTGTTGCAGGAAAAGAGTGACAGTGAGATGAGAGAAACGTAGGAGATTGCTTTCCTTAATATTGGAAAGAGACGTATGTCGTATAGTGTGAGGGGTTTCTCTCGTACTATACGCACACGTTTCTTTGCCATAATGGTTTTGTTGAATGATATAAACAAATAGGTAATAATATAGATGTTTACCCAAAACTTTATTTTGTCATTCTGAACGCAGTGAAGAATCTCGCAAATGTCTCTTGCCAAGTCCCAGCGCGGGATTGCCTTACGGCGACCTAAAGGTTATTTCGCGTTGCTCAGAATGACAGAGACCTCTGG
>JAZONP010000117.1:0-23952 GCA_045654565.1 Bacteroidaceae bacterium | reverse complement strand
TCGAGCGAAGCGCGCAGGTCCTCATAGTCCTCGGCATCGATGGGGTATACACCCGCAAACACCATGGGCTTGCTCTCCTCGAAGCCCGCGATGGCCTCGGTGCAGCCACCCTTCACGTGGGTGATGGTGTCGCCCACCTTCACCTCCGTAGAGGTCTTGATGCCCGATATGATGTATCCTACATTACCTGCCTTGAGCTCCTTCTGTGGCACCATGTCCATCTTGAGCACACCGATTTCGTCGGCATCGTACTCCTTGCCCGTGTTGAAGAACTTCACCATGTCGCCTTGGCGGATGGTACCGTTGAGTATCTTGAAGTAGGCGATGATGCCACGGAACGAGTTGAACACCGAGTCGAAGATGAGGCACTGCAGCGGAGCGTTCTCATCGCCCACAGGAGCAGGTACACGCTCGATGACTGCATTCAGCACATCCTCGACGCCCATACCCGTCTTGCCCGATGCACGGACAATCTCTTCACGCTTGCAGCCGAGGAGTTCGATGATTTCGTCCTCCACCTTCTCGGGCTCGGCACTGGGCATGTCACACTTGTTGATGACGGGGATAATCTCCAGGTCGTGCTCGATGGCCATATAGAGGTTCGAGATGGTCTGTGCCTGCACACCCTGCGAAGCGTCCACCACGAGCAGCGCACCCTCGCACGCGGCGATAGAGCGCGACACCTCGTAGGAGAAGTCCACGTGTCCCGGAGTGTCGATGAGGTTAAGCGTGTATTTCTCGCCCTCGTACATGTACTCCATCTGTATGGCGTGGCTCTTGATGGTGATGCCGCGCTCCTTCTCCAGATCCATGTCGTCGAGCATCTGGCCCTCGGTGACCTTGATGGTGTTGGTATACTCAAGCAAGCGGTCGGCCAGTGTCGACTTACCGTGGTCGATGTGTGCAATGATGCAGAAGTTTCTGATGTGCTTCATTCTATATTTCTGTGTGTACTTATTCTAATAAAGCGCGAAATTACTACAAACCGAGAGAAATATCAAATTTCAACGAGTGAATATAGAGAAACTGCTTGCATTTTTCTCTATTGAGCGAGGCATAAATTCAACAAAGTTAATTTTATTTGGATATTTCCGAGGCGCCGCCTGATTAAAACCTGCATAGCAGAACGAATAAGCGAGCAAAAACATATCACGCTGCGTGAATATTTTTTTCAGCGAGCGAAAGTACCTAAATGACAAAACCATTATCCCCTCAATATTTCGTATGAAAATTCTTAAAACACCGCGTTAATAATGTGAAAAAATGTAAAAGAGGACATTCGTTTCGTTAAAAAGTCGTACCTTTGTCGCTTGTTGTGCGAAAAATGTGCATTAACGAAGCATAAATACAAATAAAAACATAAACATTTAAATAGATAAAAGAATGTCTAAGAACAAAGGGAAAATGATTGGCGTTGCAGCATTCGCTTTTGGAGCGATGCTCGTTTCGTGTACCCACAACTCTACTATTGAGGAATTTACTGGGGGAGAAGGACAAGGGCTGTTGTCTTTGTCATTAAGTGCAGATGCTGATTTTGTTGGTACTCGTGCGGTTAGCGAATCGGACTATAGTAATGTAGACAACTATACCGTCGTGGTAATTGACAACTATGGCGTCGAAAAGTTGAATTGTAAGGGCTCTGAGGTGGCCTCACAGATGCCGCTTGTGCTCAGTGTGGGCGACTTTACCGTAAAGGCTTATTACGGTGTCGAGGAAGCTGCGTCACGTGATGCCTTTTATGTCTATGGTGAGGCACAAGGATACATCCTCCCCGATGAGGAGGAGCCTGTCGTGGTGGAGTGTACTCCTACTTGTGGCCGCATAAGAGTAAACTTTGGTGAGGCGATGTCAACTTATTTCAGCGATTACAAAGTGACATTTACTGGTACTAAAGCTCTAAAAGGTGAATCCATCGCATGGCTCAAGGACGACACCGAGCCTTGGTATGTGAAGCTTGAAGAGGGTGGGGAGACTATCTCCTTCACCATCACGACAACCACCAAGGCGGAGTATGTCAATGCAAATCAACAGCAGACAATGACCCAAACCGGCTCATTCCAATTGTCTCGCAACAAGGGATACAAACTCAACCTCTCGCCCAGCTACGATGCTACGGGTAAGGTGGGACTTGACATTACCGTTGACGAGCGTACCAATGATAAGCCCGTGGATGTAGAGGTGCCCGTAGAGTGGACCTAATGGATTTAACGAACAGATTGATATAGTATACAAAATAAAAGGTATGAAAATCTTTAGAAATATATTGATGGGCGCTTGCATCGTGCTTGGTTGGACTTCATGCGCAAATGAAGAGTTCTCCACCTCTGATACACGCCTTGGCGAAATGTCGCTCAGTGTAGATAAATTGAACCCCGGTACAACACGTGCCGTAGAGACGGCAGACTATCCTGTGACTATCTACACCGAAGAGGGTGAGGTAAAACATGCTTATGACAGAGCAGACCAAGTGCCTTCTAAAATAATGCTCCCTGTAGGTAAGTATTATGCCCAAGCGCACACTCCGGGTGAGTTGATCAAGTGGATGGATACACCATACTACATGGGTCGTGATGATTTTGAAATCTTGCAGAATGTGAACACCGTATCAACCATTACTTGTCGCATGGCTAATGGTGGTATCACGGTGCAGTATACAGACGCTTTTGCCGATGTGTTTGCACAGTGTGATGTGACGATTGATGATGGTTCTCAGTCGGCTTGCATCTACCAGGTGTCTGAAGCAACTGGCTTTGTGCCTATGACACGCTATATCTGCTACGAGGATAAGACAACAGCATTGTATGTCAACGTATCGGGCGTGACCAAAAAGGGATATAAGAGTGCAATGAAATTCGCCTTGAGCAAGAAGCAGGCATACGAGCAATACGATGATGATAAGGAGTTCTTCGCCGGTGGAGACTGCATTATTATCAATTGCGATACGGTAAAGGTGCAATCAACCGAGGGCAGTGTAGTGGGTATCACCATCAATGCCAACGTGTCGTTTGAGGAGAGCGAAGAGAATTGGGAGTTGGATGTAGACGACTTCGTTCCTGAAGAGGAAGGTGGCGAAGAGCCTAACCCCGGTGATAGCGATGCTATTACTTTGGACCTCCCTGGCGATATGGTGGTTTCTGCTTTGACAGACCCTTCATTGGGCGATACTTATATTGCTGCAGAGAATGGTATCAAGAGCATCATGGTGAAGATGAACTCTACGAGTGATGCTATGATGGCTTCGTTGGCTGATTTGGCTGGCAATTACGACGGAGTAGACTTCGTGGCTGGCGCTGAGGTCGTGGCAAACCAGGAGATGGTAAGATTGTTCGGTGACCTGGGACAGACACTCGCAGTACCTGCAGTGGGCGATACGGAGTATGTATTCCCCATCGGTAACTTCTTCACCTTGCTGGCATTCCTGCCTGGTGAGCATAACTTTACACTTGTTATTACCGACATGGATGGTAATACCAAGAATGGAACATTGAAGTTGACAGTAGAGTAAGATTTGGTAACTATTTATAAAGGTAGACAGATGAAAAAGCTTCAATATATACTATCGGCTTTGTTTTTGGCCGTTTTGGTAGTATCGTGTAATCAGGAAATAGACATCAATAAGGGACAGGGATATCTGACCTTGGAGGTCAACTCATTGATGTCGACACTCACACCTGACGGTACGCGTGCAGCTGCTCCTGATGACTATGCGGCAAAGACATTGCACGTGGAGATTCGTGACGCAGCAGGTGTGGTAATCATGAGTACTGATGATTTCGCTTCTGATAAGGCGTTTCAGGAAAATATCCGTCTGAGTGTAGGTACCTACACCATCGTTGCGCATTCGGCCAACTGGGATGGAAACGGTTCGGGATTCGATACCCCCTACTACTATGGTAGCACAACGGTAGAGATTACCGCAGGCACTTTGGTGAAGGCCTTAGTGACTTGTACCCAAGCCAATGTAAAGTTGACCATTAATTATGAGCCTTCGTTTGTGCGCAGCTTCAACTCTGCAACTGCTACGATCATTTCGTCGATTGCAGGTGTTGACCCCCTTCAGTTTGTGATGAACGAGACCTCAGCCTCAGGCTACATCCCTGTAGGAAACTTTGATATGAGACTCGATGTGGTGAATAAGAAGGATATGAGCTATACGCTCAATCGCAGCTTTACTGACGTGCAAGCGAGAGATCATTACATCTTGAATATCAAATTGGCCGAAGAGGGTCAATTGGGTGATGACATCAATAATGGTATAAAGGTTGAGGTCGACGAGAGCACCAATACTTATACATTCACTTTGATGCTCCCTGAGAAGAGTTCTATAAGTTTGGTAACAGGTAGTGTTAATGCTTGGAGTACGTTTGCATGGCTCAGTGGCTCTATCACGTCAAAATCTGCTGATTTCGATAGCGAGAGACTTACTTTCCAGTGGAAGAAGCAGGCAGATGCAGATTGGAATGAGATGCCAAGTAACGAACTTGCAAATGATGGTTCTGACAATATCACAGCTACATTGAGAGGCTTGACTCCTAATACGGCTTACGAGTATCGTCTGTGCTATGTCGAAGATGATAATGTGATTGCTGGAAATCCTGTTGCATTTACTACCGAAAGCATGATATCGCTCTACAATGGTGGATTTGAGTATTGGTGGATGGACGGTAAGGTCGCTTATCCCACTGAGAAGGGTACATCATACTGGGATACCAGTAACCAGGGAGCAGCATCATTTGGCGGTAGCAATACAACTGAAACAACCGAGGTCGTGCATAGTGGAAGCAAGGCAGCTAAGTTGGAGTCTAAGTACATCGTAATCAAGTTTGCCGCAGCAAGTATGTACACCGGTTCATTTGGTCAATTGGTGGGTACCAGTGGTGCTAAACTGAATTGGGGTGTTCCCTTCACTGCGCGTCCTACGGCATTGAAAGGATATATGCAGTATGCTCCCGTTGCAATCAATCGTGTGGGTAGTAATCTACCTGCCGGTGCTCCTGGCAAGGGAGAAACTGACCAATGTGGTATGTATTGCGCACTTCTCACAGAGGCCTTGAAGGTGGATAACACCAATATGAGTACTTTCCCCGATTGGGAGACAGACCCCCGTGTGATTGCTTATGGCGCTCTTCCCATTGAACAGAACGTACATAGCGGTGGCCAATGGAAAGAGGTGAATATTCCTTTAGTATATAGGGATTTGACCACAAAGCCCACTCATTTGCTCGTTGTGTTCTCGGCAAGTAAGTATGGTGACTATTTCCATGGAGGTGAAGGTAGTATACTCTATGTTGATGACTTCTCACTCGAGTATGGAGATGAACCTAAAGTAAAATAATACACATTGTAATAATGAATTGAATAAGGATATGAAGAATAAGTTATTTGTTGTCTTTTTTCTGCTTTTCGTAGGAGTAGTATCAGTATCAGCTAAAAATAGAAATACTGACTCTTACATTGAACAACGAGGTATGATACGCCGTGATGCAACCAAAACTCTATTTATACCTAAAGGGCAGTGGATGCTTGGTGCACAGGTGGGATGGCAGCAGTGGGATACTGATAATCTCCACTACCTTATGTTGAAGGATATAAACCTACAAGGTCATACATTCTCGGTAGGACCTACTCTGGGTTATTTCTTTGCGAAAAACATGGCTGTTGGTGCTCGATTCTCTTATAAGCGTAATTTCTTTGATGTGGGTGGTGTTGGCCTTAACCTAGGCGATGACCTTTCGTTCGGATTGGACAATTATGGTTATTTACAGCACAACTATAAGAGTTCGGTGTTCTTGCGTTCGTATATTCCCATTGGTGATAGTAAGATTTTTGGTCTCTTTGGAGAACTCCAACTCAATTACACCTACTCGGAGGGTAAGAACGGTACAGGAATGGATGAGAAATTTACAGGTGTCTACGAAAGCGTTAGTTCTGCTGGCGTAGGTTTAGGCGGTGGCTTGGTGGTTTTTCTTACCGACTTTGCTGCAGCAGAAGTTATGCTTAATGTAGGTGATTGTAATTTTAAGTGGGGAAAGCAGACTATCAATAATATGGAGCAAGGAGCTCTCAAAAACTCTGGCGCAAATTTCCGTATAGACTTGTTTAGCATCAAGTTTGGTTTAACATTCTATCTATGAGAATGCTGAAGAAGACAATTTGGATTTCAATAACGTTGTTGCTGGCAGCTTGCGACATCAAAAACGATTTCCCTTTCCCCATTGTGAGAGGGCAAATTACGGAATTTGAGGTCGAGGGCCAGTGTGCTGCGGATGGAAGCCGTAGTAATTATGCAACGGAGATAGACCCCATTGCGCGCACCGTGACGTTATATATATGTGACACGATGGATATTGCCAACGTGCGTGTTACTAAAATCGCATTGGCTGGTACGTCACGTAATCCTGATGTAAATTACACTGAGTCACCACGCATCGTTCCTTACGATGCGGATGGTAGTGCCAATGTAGGTAACTTCCCTCAAGAGGGATTTGATTCCTTGACGTTGAGTCAGGGGGTGTATATGGATTTCACCCAACCCGTGCGATTTGTTGTTAGCACCTATCAGGATTACGTATGGACGGTGAAGGTGAGTCGAGGCATAAGACGTGAGATTGCAGTTGAAAATCAGCTTGGGAAAGCGATTATTGATCCTTACCTGTGTAATGCCATCATCTATGTGAAGAAGTCTCAGAAGTTGGATAAACTGAAGGTCACACAATTTATGCTCGGCGGCGAGCATGGTAGTGTGTCTCCTGACCCAACGGAGGAGGAAACATATGATTTTAGTCGTGTGCGTGAATTTGTAGTTACTACAGCATGGGGAGAAACCAAGACATGGCGTGTCGTCGCATACAATAAGAATGAGGCGATGAGTAATGCGTGGAGTAACTTTAGCATTATCAAGGCTCCTTTCAATGAGACGACTTTGGGACAATACGATTTGAACCTGCAATGGAGACAGGAGGGTGAAATCTTGTGGAACGAGATGCCTTATGACTCTTTGGATGTAGATTCTACGGATTATTATGTGAATGCAAAGATTACTAATCTGACCCCAGAGACCTCTTACGAGTATCGTTTATGCTATTTCAATGGGGCCGATTCTATATATGGTGATCTTGGTAGTTTTACTACTGAGCAGCAGATATCTCTTTATAATGGCGGATTCGAGTATTGGTGGCAGAATGGTAAGATTGCTTACCCCAACGAGTCGGGAACGTCATATTGGGATACCAGTAATCCTGGTGGCGCATCGTTCGGTGGTAGTAATACAACAGCAACCTCCGAAGTTGTGCATAGTGGAAATTTTGCGGCAATGTTGCAGTCGCAATATATCGTGATTAAGTTTGCTGCTGCAAGTATGTATACTGGTTCGTTTGGTGAGTTGGTAGGTACTAGTGGCGCTTGGCTTAATTGGGGTGTTCCTTTTGCAGCACGTCCTACGGCATTGAAGGGATATATGCAATATGCTCCAGTTGCCATCAATCGTGTGGGCAAAAATCTACCGGATGACGCACCTGCCAAAGGAGAGCCAGACCAATGTGGTATGTATTGCGCACTTCTCTCTGAGGCATTGGTCGTAGATAATACTGATATGAGTACTTTCCCCGATTGGGAGACAGACCCTCGTGTGATTGCTTATGGCGCTTTACCCATTGAGCAGAATGTTCACAGTGAAGGCCAATGGCAAGAGGTTAATATTCCTCTGGTATATAGGGATTTGACAACTAAACCGACCCATCTGCTTATTGTGTTCTCGGCAAGTAAGTATGGTGACTATTTCCATGGTGGTGAAGGAAGTACGCTCTATGTGGATGACTTTTCGTTTGAGTATGGAGAAAATCCTATAGTAAAGACCGAATCAACTGAAGAAAAATGATTAGAAGCAAACAATATAATATCTTGATTGTCTTGATGCTCCTTGTGACTGTGACTATATTCGTGAGTGGATGTAGCCAAGAAGAGGATATCATTCCATCCAATGGGACTTTGTGTCTTAGTATAGGACAAACTTCCAAAGTGGAAGAAACGCGCGCTACGCCAGCACAGCTGGGAAAACCTCTAGTCGAAAAGTTTAATTTGCGTGTACAACGCAATGATAATGTGTGCTACGATGGAAAGTTTGTCGATGAATTGGAACTTAAAGTGGGCACTTATGAAATCATTGCTTATCATGGGGAAAATGTGACGATTGGTAAAGATGCACCTTACTATGAAGGTACTGCTGTCGCGGAGATTGAGAAGGATGCTGCGACCTCGGTGCTTATCCCTTGTCGTGTGGCTAATGCATTGGTGTCTGTCATTTTCGGACGTAATGACGCTGAGAATGCTCGCTTTGAACAGTATTACGAGAAATATGGCGTGATTGTGCGTGTTGGCAGCCATTCTTTGGCCATTACCGAGGAAGAAAAGAACGTTAGTGTCTACTTCCCTGCAGGAAGTCAACCGACATTGTTTTTCTATGGTGTCTTGCGTGAGAATGGTGAGGTTGTTTCGTGCGAACTTCAATCCGATTACCTGCCATCCCCCTTTGCAGCAGCGGACCACGCTATCGTAACTTTGACCTTGCCTGAGAGTGAGTTGGAGGTAAATATTGCAAAGGTTGATGTGGAGACCGTTTCTATTGAAGAAACCATTCCCTTGTCATGGTTCCCAGCACCCGCAGCTACAGCGCAACATCACTATGACGATGCAGGAATGTTGGTAGGTACGGATGTCCGATTTGTTCATTCCTATCCCGACCCAAATTTGCAGTGGCGTGTCGTGGTGACCAATGCGGCAAGTGAAGAAGTTCGTCGTTCAGAGGGTAGTGGTGACTTGTTTTCTTCCTATGATAGTTCTTCGGAACATTCCTACTTGCCTTCGGGAAATTATCTTGCCACTTGCTATCTCGTTGATGGAGACATGGCAAAAGAGGTCGGTAGGCGCACCTTTACTATCGGTAGCCCTGAGCTGAAGATAACGCTTGGAGGGTATACGTCTTACTCTAAATACTTGGAAGGAAATATTGATGCGGCAAACGCATGTGATTGCGGCTCTGTATACGACATCTCAGTTGCGCTTAATGTGAGTGAGACTCTCTTGGCCAAGTATGATTACACTTTCACTTTCCGTTATGGCTCAGGTTATACAGAAAATGTGACGCCTAAGAAAAATCGTTTTTACAGAGATGTTCTAGCTGGTCAAGCACCCAGTTTTGATCCCTATCAATTGCGTGCAGATGCTACTTTTGATGGTGCGTCGGCAAGCAGCACAAAGGATTTCTATATTACCGGTCTTCCTGTGTCGTATGCTCCACCAAGTACGGATATGGGATGGAGTAAAACCTCTGGAACTGTCTCTTTCAATAGTGGAGAAACTCGTTTGTCTGAAGGTGAAATTACCAATACAGGACTTGCTATCCCAGCCCAAACTCAAGTAGCTATGGACTATAACGTCAAGATTCGTGCTGCTGCAACGCTTTTATCTACCACCAAGTTTACGATTACTATAGGTTCGACAGAGGTGTTTTCACAGACTCAAAGAGGTAATTTGTTCTCTGAAAGTTCAAGCAACTACTCGGGAAGCAAGACTTATGTATCAAATAGTCAAACAACTTCCATCAAGTGTCGCAGTGATAAATCATATACAAACATCTATTCTCTTAACCTTAAATATGGAAAGTAAATGAAACGGGTATTATATGTGATGTTGGGCCTTTTGACCCTTACTGCCTGTCAGCAACAGGGCGAGTTCCTCGAGCAGGAAGAATGTGTGCTAAAACTTGATATAACTTGTGCTCATGTTCCTGTAGTTGTTACGCGAGCTATTGATGCTGATTTGGCTGTAACAATCCTTGATGCTACGGGGAAGGTATATAAGCGGATAGCTGCGGGTGAAGTCTCTAGTGAAATCCCGATGAGAGCGGGTACCTTCACCGTGTGTGTGCATACCGATAATCTTACGACTTGGCATGAGGCCAATGGAGGAAGGGGAGAACCCTGTTACTATGGCAGTAAGGAGGTAACGTTACGGAGCGGTGAAAGAGGTAATCTTTCCATTTCGGTGCCAATGACCAATTATGCAGTAGGCTTAGAGTTGCCAGAGTCGTTTGATGAACTATTTACTTCTCATCAACTCAGATTGAAGAGTGGCACTCGCGAAGTGGTTATCCATGAAGGAGAAAAAGCGTATTTTGATGTTGCTGATGAAGGATTTACTCATGCTCTCAGTGCTACAAATATCGATGGAGTAACTCATTCTTATCCACCAAAACTTTTTGTATCAGCTCAGAGTGGAAGGTGCTATCTCATAACTTATTCATATGGGGTTGATGATGTACTCAATGTTCATGTTCGTGATTAATCAATTTATGAATAATATGAAATTGGAGCTATCCGGTCTAGGTCGGATGGCTCCTGTCCTTTTTAAAGAAGTCTCTGCCCAAAAAAGGGATATGTAAAAATGTTCTTTATATTTCTTAAATAAAAATAAAATGCCTACCTTTGGCGGATATTAACGATTGATCGGCGTCAGCAGGATCAATAAAAACGTAAAACTATGTCAAATACTAATGGTAAGTTTAAGCGTTCGATGCGTCCCATAGATGTATGGGCTTTGGCGTTGGGCGCAATCATCGGATGGGGATGCTTTGTGCTCCCTGGTAATGCGTTTCTCCCGAAGGCAGGTCCTTTGGGTACAGCATTGGGTATGCTCATCGGAGCTGTACTGATTATCGTCATCGCATTGAGTTACGGATACCTCATCCGTAAGTACCCCGTCAGTGGAGGTGAGTTTATCTATGCCAAAGAGGCTATTGGCAAGCGTAATGCGTTTGTTTGTGGATGGGGCATGATATTGGCTTATTGGAGCCTCATACCGCTCAATGCTACGGCGTTGGCGCTCATCAGCCGTTACCTGTTCCCCGGTATCGTACAGCGTGGTCTCCTGTACCAGGTTGCAGGGTGGGATGTTTATGCTGGTGAGGTAGTACTGGCCTCAGCCTTCATTATCATCATGGCGCTCATCAATATCAAAGGCATCAAGCAGGCTGCATGGCTACAGACTGCCATTGCACTCACGCTTGTGGGATGTATCTGTTTGATTTCGTTCTTGGTGCTTGGTAAGGCTGATTGGAGTAATCTGACTCCTGGATTTCCCGAGAACACCAACTGGTGGCAAGGTATATTTAGCATCGTAGCTATGGCGCCATGGGCGTTCATCGGTTTTGACTGTATACCGCAGAGTGCCGAGGAGTACAACTTTGACCATAAGAAGTCGACCCGCATCATGATACTCGCCATCTTCATTGCTGCACTGCTCTATGTGGCGATGTGCACGGTGACGGCAGCTGGTCTCATGCCTTGGCAGGAACTGCTTGCTTTGGGTGAGAACTGGGAAACGGGATATGTCGTTCGTAACACGTTCGGTATTCTTGGTCTCATCTTCCTTGGTATTGCTATGTTCTGCGCCGTGATTTCGGGTATGAACGCGTTCTATATCTCTACCTCACGCCTCATGTATGCAATGGCCGATGAGGGCAGCCTGCCTGCTTTCTTCAAGCAGATGTCAGTCAAGCATGGTACACCGCGCAATGCCATCCTCTTTACGATGGTAGCGAGTCTTTTTGCTCCTTGGTTTGGCCGCGAGGTGTTGGTGTGGATTGTTGATATGACCAGCGTAGGTGCAGCCATCGTATTTGCCTATACCACCGCATCGGCTGCCATCATGGCTCGTAAGGTTGGTGATACAAAGCAGGTATGGATAGGAATCGCGGGTTGTTTGTTCTCTCTCTTCTTCCTTGCACTGTTGCTTATTCCCGGTATGCCTGGCTATCTTTCTGTACAGAGTCGCGTGATTCTGTTGGTATGGATTGCTGTCGGATTTGCTTTTTACTGGATGATTCGTAAGAACTATGGAGAAATTCAACGAAAGAGAAAATTATCTTCTCGATCTTGATAAGATGCTGGGACCGAAGCTGCGCAAGAAGTTGCCACGCTTCGCCATCAACTTCCTCAAACGTCGCGTTCATCAAGACGATATCAATAGTGTCGTGATGTCTGTGGAGCACTACAAGGGAGTGGGCTTTTTTGATGAAGCACTTAACTATCTTGATATCACCTATCGCACTCGGGGTGAGGAACATTTGGATGCCAACAAAAAGTATCTGTTTGTGTGTAACCACCCGCTTGGTGGTCCCGAAGCCTTGATTATCGGCTCTGTTTTCCGCCGTTTGTATGGTGAAGGGTTTCAAGTTCCCGTGACTCCTATCATGGCTAATCTGAAACCGTTAGCAGAGTTCTTCACTCCCGTGAACAATCTCTCTTCCAAGCAGAGTCGTGACCTTGGAGAGCGCATTTCCAAGATGTTTACCTCTGACCAGCAAGTCGTGGTGTTTCCCGCTGGGCTCTGTGCCAAGAAGGTGAAGGGCAAAGTCACCGAGATGCCGTGGAAGAAGATGTTTGTCACACAAGCCCGCCGCTATGAACGCGATGTGGTGCCCGTGCATATCTCGGGACATAACTCTCGGTGGTATTTCTTCCTCAGCAAACTGAGCAAGTTCTTAGGCTTGAAGATAAATATCGGTATGCTCTATCTCGTAGACGAACTGTTCAAGCAGCGTGGCAACGAATTTGTCATCACCTTTGGCAAACCTGTGCCTTATACCACATTCGACAAGTCAAAGACAGACCTTCAATGGGCTGCCGACATGAGAGAGCGTGTGAAGGCTTTGGCTGAGGGCAATGGCTGTGTTCCTAATATGTAGTATCAATTTACAATTTGGCAATTTAAATGTATCATTTGTAGAACGATTTCTTCAAGGTGATCCCAATAAATAGTAGATAGTAAATTTGTAAATAGTAAATTTTAATATGCTTCCTCCTATCATTCCCCCTGTAGATGTGGAGTTGCTCAAGAGCGAACTCAACGATGAGACATTTCTCCGTTACACCAATCGTGGTGACAATGAGCTTTATGTGGTAAACAACGAAAATGCGCCTCACGTGTTGCGTGAGATAGGTCGCTTGCGTGAGGTCTCGTTCCGTGCTGTAGGTGGTGGTAGTGGAACCGAGTGCGACCTCGACCATTTCGACCTTGAGGATAAGGCTTGCTTTCAACTCGTGGTGTGGAATCCCGAGGCTGAGGAAATCATTGGTGGTTACCGCTTTACACGTTGGAGAATGGCTTCGTTTCATGCGAATGGTCAGCCCTATGTGAATACTGAGCACCTCTTTGACTTTTCGCAGAAGTTTCTTGACAATGAGTTCCCCCACTGCATCGAGATGGCGCGTGCTTTCGTGCAACCTAAATATCAGTCTGCAGCAGGTGGTCGCAAGGCACTCTTTGCACTTGATAACCTTTGGGATGGTATTGGCGGTCTTGTTGCCTCTGATCCTACGGTGAAGTATCTCTCGGGTAAGGTTACCATCTATAAGACCAGCCCCGAAATGAGCCGCAAGGCTATGATCTACTACCTTGACATGAGTTTTGGCGATCGTGAGGGACTTATTACCTCAAAGAATCCCGAGACTTGTACTCCCGAGCAGGCGGCCTTCTTCAAGGAAATGTTCACGGGGGCTGACTATAAGGAGAACTACGCTATCTTGAACAACTATGTCAAGTCATTGGGCGATACCATTCCCCCCTTCATTCATTTGTATATAGGATTGTCTCCTACGATGAAGACCTTCGGAACGACCTTTGATCCAGACTTCGGCGACTGCTACGATACGGCCATGATTATTACCGCAGCAGATATCTACGAGGATAAGTACAAGCGCTACATGGGCTCATTCGAGAAATGTAAGGTGCGCCGTAATGCGCCAGCAAAATAAGAGGCAGGCATGTATGCCCAAGAACAAATAAAGCCTTACGAGGGTAATGCCCATAAGCGTGAGCAGGTGGAACAGTTGTTCGATAACATCGCTCCCACCTATGATACGCTCAATCATACTTTGTCTTTTGGGTTTGATCGTGTGTGGCGTCGTAAGGCTATACGCACCTTGGCCTCCTACAATCCGCAGTCGGTACTTGATGTGGCTACGGGAACGGGCGATTTTGCATTGGCCGCAGCACGCAAGTTGAGGCTGCACCGTGTGATGGCAGTTGATATCTCTGACGGCATGATGCGTGTAGGGCATGAGAAGGCCGTGCGTGAGGGACTGCACGATGTGGTACGTTTCCAGAAGGAGGACTGTAGCCATCTCTCGTTTGCGGATGAGAGTTTCGATGCTGTCACGGTGACATTTGGCGTGCGCAACTTTGAGAATCTCGATGGGTGCCTTCGCGAGATGCACCGCGTGTTGAGCAAGGGTGGTCATCTTGTGCTCCTTGAGTTATCTTACCCACACAACAGCTTTTGGCGATTCCTTTTTGGTATCTATTCCAAGGTGGTAATGCCTGTCGTGGGACGCCTCATCTCGGGTGATGATAGTGCCTATACCTATCTGCCTGAGACGATGAAGGCTTTTCCTCAAGGCGAGGTGTTGCGTGAGATACTTCTTAAGAATGGCTTTTCGCAAGCCGTTTTTCGTCGGCTTACGATGGGTATATGTACACTCTATGTTGCCGAGAAATAGAAATTTTATCATAAACCAAATAAATATTAAAGACAACTATGAAACATCCCGTTAAAGATTGGATCCTCACTACTCGTCCATGGTCGTTCCCTGCTTCAGCCATGCCAGTACTCGCAACATTTGCCTACATGACTTGGAAATGCAACTTGTCTGGGCTCCCGATAGATTGGGTCAATGGTATTTTGGCTGTGGTAGGAATTGTTTTCTTTCATGCCTCGGGTAATATGCTAAGCGATATCCGTGACTATAAGAAGGGGGTCGACAAAGGCTTAGACTTTATGCCACTTGTTAATGGTAGCTTTACTACAAAGGAGTATATGCGCCTCAGTCTCACGCTCTTTGCGGTGGGCCTAGCAATAGGGTTCTATATCCTTTCTCGCTCAGGCTGGCCTCTTCTCTATTCTGCGGTATGTGGAGCTTTCTTTACGCTCACCTATGCTACGTTCAAGTATTTTGCCTTGGGTGATTTGGTGATATTCCTCTCCTATGCCATCATTCCCATCATGGGTACCACCTATGCTACTATCAGTGAGTACTACACACCAGCCTTGGTGCTTGCGTTGCCCATTGGACTCATCACGGTGGGAATCCTTCATGTCAATAATACGCGCGATATCGAGTCGGACCGCGAGGCGGGGATACGCACCTTTGCTATGCTCATAGGTCGCAATGCATCCTTGAAGCTTTATGCCTTTGAGGTGCTCTTCCCTTTCCTCTTAGTCTTTGCCTCCGTATTCTGTGGTTGGCTTCCTTGGTATAGCCTTATCGTGTCGTTGGCTATTCCTAAGGCTTGGCAAAATGCACGCACCGTACTGAGTGCTAAGAAGAAGGGCGTACAGGTACTCGCTCCTGTCGATGCAGCCACAGCTCAGTTGCAGCTCATTTTTAGTCTCCTGCTTACCATATCGCTCTTCGTTGCGTCGGTAATTTGATATCAGCAGACATCAGTAGAGGTCTCCGCGAGTGCGCTCATGGAGTCCTCTTTTTAATGATATCTGTGATGTGAGTCATAATAAATATGCTTACTAAACATAATCCTATGAAACGTCTGTCGCTTCTCTTTCCCATAGCCGTAGCTGCTTTGCTATGGTTTCTTATGTTTAATCCGTGGTTGGCGATGCCGCTCGACTTCTGGACTATGATGACCCTTTCGGGGTGTATATTGATTTCTATGACGCTTCTCATTGATCGCAGTTGGATTGAGGATGTCAAGTTTTCGTGGAGTGGACTCTTTATGGGACTTGCTCTTGCCCTTTTCTTGTGGGGCGTTTTTTGGGTCGGAGATAAGGTGGCTACATGGATGTTCCCCTTTGCCCGTCCTCAGGTCGATACCATATATAGTATGAAGGAGTCTCAGCAAGGATGGGTCATCGCTCTGTTGCTTCTCTTTATTATTGGTCCTGCCGAGGAGATTTTTTGGCATGGCTTCGTGCAACGCAAGGCGAGTGCAATGTGGACTGCCAATGTGGGCTTCATTGCTACACTTCTCGTTTATGGACTGGTACACCTATGGAAGTTCAATTTCATGCTCATCATGGCAGCCTTTGTCTGCGGCCTTATTTGGGGATTGGTCTATCGTCTATGGCCCAAGCAACTCTTTGCACTCATCGTGTCGCATGCCGTGTGGGATGCGTTGGTATTTGTGGTATGGCCGATTTGAGAAAGTACAGCATTGTCGTTTTATAATGATATAAAAAAGAAGTGCCTCTCCTTTTTGGGGGGCACTTCTTTTTTTAGTGTTGTGTGGCATTTATTTGATGTACACCTTTTTATTGTCTACAATGACAATGCCTGAGGAGGGCATGCTGCTGAGTTTTTGGCCCTGGAGGTTGTAGATGCCTTTGGGAGCTTCATTCTTGGCAACGGGTTTCTCGATGGATGTTGCTGCGATGTTGGGATTCTCGAGGATGTAGAATACCGAACCGTGATCGCTCCATGTCCAGTTGCGTACAGCTATAGAAGCCTCATTGGTGACAATACAGGCAAAATTGGTTGATCCATCGCTATAGCTTCCACCTGCATGAAAGCTGAAAGTGCCAGCGTGGTCTCCGCTATTTTCGCGGATATTGTCAAGGGCATTTTTTTCCGAGGTAAAGATATAGTCTCTTCCCGTACGTGTGACATACTCTTTCTTGGCGGGTTGGAACAAGTAATACTTGTCACCCTCTTTGATTATCTGCCACACGACGGTCATATCAAAAGGGCTTACCTCCTCTTTATAGATGTTGAGAACTGCTGCGTTTGATGGCTCTCCGTTGTGTGAGGTGTTGGTTACACCGCGCAAGCTGAGGTAGGTGTCAGTGATGGTGCTATTCCATGCGAGGTATCCCTCACCGCTCTTGGCTTTGATTTGGTAGAACTTTTCGTTGCTCAGTTCAGCAAGCGACGCAATGGGAGTGCACTCTTGGATCTTCTTATACTCAACTTTGATTTCTCTTGTAGAGTTGTTGATTGTGATCTCGTGAATGTGTCCTTCGATGGGTGTCACTGTGAGCTGTTCCTTGCTGAAGAACTGGGTTACATCGAGTACATCTCCATCTTTTACTGCAATCTTTCCGTATGATACACCACCTTGTCCATTGTCACCAACAATCTTCACTGTGTAGTGCCATACCTGTTGCATGTCACCAGCAATGCTCACATTGCTACCACGGAGGTACTCTGCGGGAATGGTATAAGTGCCGTCGGCATTGATCTCGTCGAATGGTACAACTATTTTGATCCAGTTGGGGTTGCCATTTTCATCGAGCTGCTCCTTGGCATTTACGTTGTAGCCATACTTGAGGGTGAAGCCGTATTGTACGAATCCGTTTTCGGGGATAATCTTTACGGTGAGGGGAGTGTTGTAGTCCATCTCGTAGTTCTGCAATGCTCTTCCGTCTGAAGCCAATACGATGTCTCCATTAAGCTGTGAAGCGTTTACGATGACCTTGGGGCCATGCACATCGAGCATCACGTCCACGATGCCACCACCATCAGAGATTAGTGTGTTGCTTCCTGCGGGGTTGATGCTGTTCCAGTCTACCTTATAGCGCATACGATAGAATCCGTTGGCTGTGCCCTCGGGGATAGTAAATGTGGGTACGCCACCACCGATGGTGTTACCATTGGCTGTGGTGCTACCATCGCTCTTGTACCAGGTATCACCAATTTGAACGGCGCTGTAGCTCACCACATCGCTGCCCTTGGCGGGGGTACCATTTGTGTTGAGTGTATCCTTGAAAACTCCATCGTTGGCCCAGTCTACATAGGTGTAAGCACTCATCCAAGCACCAGAGTAATTGAATGTAGGCTTGACTTGAGCACCTGCAGTGACGGGGAAGATACTGGTGAGCGTATTGTCTGAGTAGGCTTTTTTGCTACGTGCGGTTGAGGTGTAGCTGTTACCACCTACAGTGAGTCCTACGCTATTGAGTGAACGGTCGTTACGGCTGATGTTGGCTTCCTTGTCGTGTGTGAGTGCGTACTTCTCGGTTGTGAAGCGCTTGTCGGGGTTGTTGTCGATGACGATTTCGTCGAAGTAAGCTACCCAATCGTTCTCGTCGGCATGGGGTGAACGTACGTCGGGGACGATGATGAGCGAGTAGATGTCGATGCCGCTATTGGCATTTTCCTCCTTAGAGTATGAGAAGCCCTTGAAGCTCACCACGATGTCCTGCCAACCAGCTTGGGGCTCTATTGCAGTGTTTGTAACTGCCCAGAACTGTTCGTCCTCGCCGGTCTGCCAGTTCCAGCTCTCCTCGAGGCGCTTGCCGAGACCGATGACCATCATGCGGCTGTCGGCGGGTTTGTCCTTGAGGTAGGTCATCACGTGGATGTATTGCAGCTGCTTGGTCATGCGGATAGGCTCCTTGAGGTCGATGCGTACGCCATAGGTGTTGCTTCCGTGGCGGCTGCGTTGGAATGCCACTACCTTACCTGTAGCGTTGGGGGCTGTGCCCAGTACGGCATCTACCTCGGTGTCGGGGTTAGATGCTACGGCAGCGTTGCCTTGCAGCGCTCCGGTGCGGAAGGGGCTCTTCTCCCATGAGTCATATACGCTGATAGCCTTGTAGTCGTCGCTATCGAATGTAATCTTGGTCTGTGCCTGTGCGGTGAGTCCGAAAAACATCAACGCAGCAGAAAGGATGATATTCTTTTTCATAAGTTTCTGTTCTTTTTAATGGTTAGTGTTGATGTTTCTATTAGTATACGTTCAAATTAGAGAGTAGGGGGCATGCGCGGCTATCCAGGATGGTGATGCGCAGCTGCTTGGCCTTGTAGCCGTTGCCGTAGCTCTCGTTGGTCTTGCCATTGAGGGGGATGATACGCTTGTAGCCTACGGTGGTAGTCTGCATCACGGGGCACAGCTCCGTCCATTCGGTGCCATCGGTGGTGTACTCGATCTTGAAGTCCTTGATGCGCTGACCCAGTTTGATGGGCTCCTGCATCACGAGGTAGCGGATTACCTGTGGCTCGTCCCAGGTGAGGGTGATGGTAGCGTCGAGGTCGCCATCGTTGGTACCCCAGTAGGTCTCCTTATCGCCATCGGTGAGGTTGGTGGCTTCATACTTGCCGCCAGTGCGGGTGTCGCTCACCTCGATGGTGGCACTCTGTGCATAGTCGGTAGCAGCGGTGGTCTCATCGAGTCCATATACGGGTACTGCGAGACGCTCGTGGAGCATACGGCCCAGCTTGACGAGTTCGTTCACGGTCTGCTCGGGGAGCACGCCATATTGGTCGGGCGGGCAGTTGAGGATGAGCGTAGCGTTGCGTCCTACGGTCTCGAGATACATCTGGAACAGGCGCTCAGCACTCTTCATCGACTCGCCTTGATGCCAGAACCAACCATTATTGGTGGCCTTGGCATCGCTCTCGCCGGGGTTCCAGAACCATCCGTTGATGTCGCCCTCTTCGCGCACGACGGTCTCAGAGAGGTAGTCGGTCATGGCCCAGTCGGTTTCACCGGCATAGCCTGATTCGTTACCGATCCAGCGGGCTTCGCCACCTACACCCCACATCACACAATTGGGGGCGATGCGGTGTACGCGGGCACGGAGGTTGGGCACGTCATAGTAGATCTCGGGGTCGATGTCGCGGTTGCCACCCTCGCCACCATAGTGTCCGTCGCCACCGCGGGCGCCGTCAAACCACATCTCAAACTGGTCAGAGCCATACTCGGCCAGCTCCTCGCACTGCTTGAGGAACACTTCGGTCACGTAGGTGTCCTTGCCATAGTGAGCCGAGTTGCGGTCCCACGGAGAGATGTAGAAGCCATACTTCATATTGTGCTTCTGACTTGCATCGGCAAACAGTTGGGGGATGTTGGCTACGGGGCCAAACTCGCCACCCGAGTTCTTGATGCTATGCTCGGTGGTCTTGGTGGGCCATAAGCAGAAGCCGTCGTGGTGCTTCACCACGGCGATACCGCCATTCATACCGGCAGCTTTCACAGAGGTCACCCACTGCTCGGGGTTGGGCATAGCCTTGGGGTTGTAGATTTTCTCGTCTTCGTCACCAAAGCCCCATTCCTTACCGGTGAAGGTGTTCATACCATAGTGGAAGAAAGCATAAAATTCGGTCTCATTCCAAAGGATTTGTCTTTCATGAGGTACCGGATGACATGGAGCGGGCACGTTGTCGGGGTTGGACAACTCCTGCTGCACCAACTGGAACTCTTGTGCAAAGCCACATGCCGGCATCAAAAGACCAATAAGCAAAGTTCTGATTTTCATAGTAGTTAATGTTGAATTAATGAAGTTCTTCTTACGATTATTATTATTGCGCAAAAATAGGAAAAAAGTTTGGAAAAAACAAATAGGAAAGGCCCCACTTGGTGAGGCCTTTCCTATAATATAGTACAGGGTGGGGGAGATGCGGGGTTATTCGCCCTCCTTCTCTTCGAGTGCAGCGATCTTCTTCAGCACGAGCTGGGCTTCGTCTTTGAGCTTCTCCATCTTGCGCTGCATCTCTGCTACGAGGCTATTGCCGCTCTTGCTCGATGCGTTGAGGAAGCCGAGGTTGTTCTCGTAGGTCTTGATCTCGCCGCACATGTTCTCGTAGATGCGCAGCAGACGCTCACGCTCACGACTCACGTTCATGCCGCCCTCCTTGATGGAGTCCTTGAAACGGGCTACGCGGCGGGTATCCTCTTTCTTGCGGAAGGTGTCGAAGAGTGTGTCGATGAGTGTCTTATACTGCTTGTATACCTTATCCTTGTCGCGGAAGGGTACGTGGCCGATGCTGTTCCATTCCTTGATGAGGTCGTGCATCTTGGCCTGTTCCTCGGCGGTGGCAGTCTCGGGGTTGATGGCTGTCAAAGCCTCGATGACGGCACGCTTCTTGGCCAGGTTCTCCTGCTCCTCGGAGCGCTGCGATGAGTTGGCAGCCTTTCGCGCCTCAAAGAAGGTGTCACAGGCGGCGTTGAAGCGCTTCCAGATAGCGTCAGAATACTTCTTGGGCACGGCGCCGATGCTCTTCCACTCTTTCTGTAGGGCGGCAAGCTTCTCGGCCGTAGCCTTCCAATCGGTGCTGTCCTTCAATGCCTCGGCCTTCTCGCAGAGGGCGGTCTTCTTCTCTAGGTTAACAGCTAAGCCGTCCTTCATGCCTTTGTAGAACTCAGCCTTGCGCTGGAAGAAGGTGTCACAAGCGGCGCGGAAGCGCTCGAAGATCTTGTTGTTCATCTTCTGCGGAGCAAAGCCGATGGTCTTCCACTCCTCCTGTAGGGCGATGACCTCTTGGGTCTTGTCGTTCCACTGATTATAGGTCTCCAATGCGGTATAGTCGATACCCTCGACCTTCTCGCAAAGGGCGGTCTTCTTCTCTAGGTTCTCGTTCTCGCGCTGCTTCAGCTCCTCGAAGTGCTGCTGGTGACGCTTGTTAACGACTGTTGAGGCCTCCTTGAAGCGGTTCCACACCTCTTCGCGCAGCTCTCGGGCTACGGGACCTATCTCGCGGAATTCCTGGTGCAGCTTCTGTAACTGGTGGAAAGCCGAGATGACATCCTGCTCGTCGGCTAATTTCTCGGCAGCCTCGCACAGACCTAATTTGGCCTCGAGGTTTTTCTTGAAGTCATACTCGCGGAACTCGATGTTGAGTTTCAGTATGTCGTAGAAGCGCTCAGTCAAGGCCTGGTAGCGTTTCCAAAGGTCGCTCACCTTGGGCGCGGGCACTTCGCCGATGCCCTTCCACTCCTGCTGCAGGGCCTTGAAGTCATTGTATGATGCTTGCTCCACGTCGGCGCTCTCGACCATCGTCTGCAGGCGGTCGAGCAAGGCCTCCTTGCGCAGGGCGTTCTCCTCTCGCTCCTGCTCCTCCTTGCGTTGCTGCTCGGCACGTGCCTCTCTGATGACGGCCATGACAGCCTTATAGTCGTTTTCCTCGGTGCTGTCCACCTTGAAGTCCTCGGGCGCAAAGCCATTCTCGAGGTGTGCCTGGCGGGCGGCTTCCACGGCTGCGCGGTGTAGCTTGTAGAAGGTCTGCTTGAGTGCTTCCAGCTCCTCTTTTTGTGCATTCAGAGGGTCTTGCGCAAGCTCCTTTACTCGTATGATGATATCGGCAGTGCCTTCATAGGTGCGCTGCTCGGTCATTTGCTCTTGTTGTGCCTGAGAGGTCTCTGCTGCAACGTTTTCCTGCTGCAGTGTCTCGGCTGTGGGATTCTGATTTTCCATTATTCTATCTCGAAATTTAGTTGCTACTTTATGAAACAGACTACAAATAACGCAATTAAATATGAATAAAACTAAAATTTTGTGCGGAATTTATTCCTTTGTCCCTATTTTCTCTTCATTTTGCTCTTTACGGGGCGTCGTTTATGTCTTATTTTGTGGGTCATTTGGTTTAGAGCGCTGCCTCGAATGTTTTTCTTCTGATAAAATTCTGACACTCAACGTGCAAATAAATGGAGAATGTCTTCGCCAATTCGAAAATTTGTAGTAACTTCGCGGCCGATTTAGATATATCAACATAATGTCTAACGTAATTAATTATTTATTAACTTTTTAACTTTAATGGAAAACTTAAAGAACATTGCTCCCGTAGAAGGTTTCGACTGGGAAGCGTATGAAAAAGGTGATGCCGTAGTAGGTATCTCACACGAAGAGCTTGAGAAAGCTTATGACAACACCCTTAACAAGGTGGGCAACAACGAAGTTGTTGAAGGTACCGTAATCGGTATGAACAAGCGCGAAGTAATCGTTAACATCGGTTACAAATCAGACGGTATCATTCCTATGAGTGAGTTCCGTTACAACCCCGAGTTGACCGTTGGTGACAAGGTGGAGGTATTCATCGAGAACCAGGAGGACAAGAAGGGTCAGCTCATCCTCTCTCACAAGAAAGCACGTGCATCTAAATCTTGGGAGCGCGTTAACGCTGCTCTCGAAGCACAGGAAATCATCAAGGGCTTTGTTAAGTGCCGCACTAAGGGCGGTATGATCGTTGACGTATTTGGTATCGAGGCCTTCTTGCCCGGTTCACAGATCGACGTTAAGCCCATCCGCGACTACGATGTATTCGTTGGCAAGACCATGGAGTTCAAGGTGGTTAAGATCAACCAGGAGTACAAGAACGTAGTTGTATCTCACAAGGCTCTCATCGAGGCAGAGCTCGAGGCTCAGAAGAAGGAGATCATCTCTCACCTCGAGAAGGGTCAGGTACTTGAGGGTACCGTTAAGAACATCACCTCTTACGGTGTGTTCATCGACCTCGGTGGTGTTGACGGTCTTATCCACATCACAGACCTCTCTTGGGGCCGCGTAAGCGATCCGAAGGAGATCGTTGAGCTCGACCAAAAGATCAACGTGGTTATCCTCGACTTCGATGATGAGAAGAAGCGTATCGCTCTCGGCTTGAAGCAGCTCACTGCTCATCCTTGGGATGCTCTTGACGCTAACCTCGCTGTAGGTGACAAGGTTAAGGGTAAGGTAGTGGTTATGGCTGACTATGGTGCATTCATCGAGATTGCTCCTGGCGTAGAGGGTCTTATCCACGTTTCAGAGATGTCTTGGAGCCAGCACCTCCGTTCTGCTCAGGACTTCATGAACGTAGGCGACGAGGTAGAGGCAGTTATCCTCACTCTCGACCGCGACGAGCGTAAGATGTCACTCGGTATCAAGCAGCTCAAGGCTGATCCCTGGGCAGGCATCGAGACTAAGTACCCCGTAGGTTCTAAGCACTCAGCTAAGGTTCGCAACTTCACCAACTTCGGTATCTTCGTAGAGATCGAGGAGGGCGTAGACGGTCTTATCCACATCAGCGACCTCTCTTGGACAAAGAAGATCAAGCACCCCTCTGAGTTCACTCAGATTGGCGCACAGCTCGACGTTCAGGTTCTCGAGATCGACACTGACAACCGTCGTTTGAGCCTTGGTCACAAGCAGCTCGAGGAGAATCCTTGGGATGTATTCGAGACCATCTT
>JAZONP010000116.1:0-9641 GCA_045654565.1 Bacteroidaceae bacterium | reverse complement strand
AGTTCGCGGTCGTAGAGTTGTGAGCGGAGCAAGCGCAATGCGTTCTCCTTGTTCTTGGGTTGGTCGCGTGTCTCGGTGTTCTCAATCATGATCTCTTCCTGCACACCGGTATAGGGGTCGGTATATTGGTAGCGCAAGCGCACGCCCGACTCCACCTTGTTCACATTCTGACCACCGGCTCCACCGCTTCGGAAGGTATCCCACGACAGCAGTGCGGGGTTGATCTCAATCTCGATGCTGTCATCGATGAGCGGAGTCACGAATACCGAAGCAAACGAGGTCATGCGCTTACCCTGTGCATTGTAGGGCGACACGCGCACCAGGCGGTGCACGCCGTTCTCACTCTTCAGGTAACCATAGGCAAAGGGACCCTCGAGCTCCATGGTCACGGTCTTGATACCCGCTTCATCACCATCCTGAAGGGTCGAGATGCGGAGGTTGTAGCCGTTCGTCTCGGCCCAGCGCATATACATACGCATCAGCATCGAAGCCCAGTCCTGTGCCTCGGTGCCACCGGCACCGGCATTGATCTTGAGCACGCAGTCCATATTGTCGGCCTCCCCGCGCAGCATATTCTTCAGCTCCAGTTCCTCGATGGCCTCGAGTGCAGTAGCGTAGGCAGCATCCAACTCGGCCTCAGTGATGAGTTCATCCTTGCAGAACTCGAAGGCCACCTCCACCTCGTCGGCGAGGCTCTTCACCTTCCTGTATCCGTCAATCCATGCCTGCAGCTCCTTCACCTTCTTCATCTGTGCCTCCGCCTTCTTGGCATCGTCCCAGAATCCCGGTACCTGCGTACGCAGCTGCTCCTCTTCTACTTGTATCTGCTTGTCTTCAATCGCCAGATAACGGTTCAACGCCTCTGTGCGCTCCTTAATATCCTTCAGTTGGTCAAGTGTAATCATTTAAGTTTTTGAATTCTTGTGTTTTTACGTTTTAATGTACAAAGGTAGTGCAAGGCGAGAGAAATATCAAATTTATTTGAATATTTGACTTCAGCCCCTTCGATTTTCATCTTCGGGCGTCGACCTAAAGGTTGCTTTTCCCTTACGGCCAGCGAACTTCGTTTCCGAGCCGCAGCCTAATTAAAGACTGCGAAGCTGGTTAAAATTAGTGCAATAATATAGCAGTTGTCCACCAACACTAAAATCTCAGCGTTGGTGTCATTGCTTTCAGCGACCTAAAGGTTCCGACAAAGCGAAGCGCCGAGGGATCTCGTGCAAAGACTCTTCGAGGGCACTCTGCGAGATTTCTCGCTTTGCTCGAAATGACACGGGACGTTTTGGACAACATCTATATTATTACCAAAATTAGTGCAGGACAGACCACCTACAGAGCATTATTTCCCCTTGCGTTGCGCCACATAAATGCCCACCAAAATAAACACCGTACCCAACAGGGCTATCGGAGTGATGGGTTCGCCCAAGATCCACACCGAACAGGCTAACGACACAAGGGGCTGGGTGTACATATAGTTTGATGCCCGTATCGTGCCCAGCTTCTCAAGCACGAGGTTCCATGTATAGAAGCAGAGCATTGATGCCACCACAGAGAGGAATAGCACATTGCCCGCCACCACAGGAATGGCAAGTTTATCAAGATGCAATCCTCCACCCATTCCACCTGCAATAAAAGGCACCATAGTGACGATGCCATAGAAGAAGACCTTGCGCGTGACAAACCATGTAGTATATCGCCCATCAAAACGACGAACAACCACACTATAGACCGCCCAGGAAAGAGCAGCCCCAAAAGCCAAGGCATCGCCCAAAGGATGTATCTTCAGCACTGTGCCATTGAGCACCACAAACCCCACTCCCAACAATGCGACGACCGAACCTATGACCAAGCGCCCAGTGATGCGTTCCCGATAGATTGCACTAGTGAGCAACGCCGTGAGCACAGGAGTCACACATACCACAAGCGCAACGTTAGAGGTTATGGTATAGTCAATAGCCGTATTCTCGGAAAGGAAGTAAAGCGTACCTCCCGTGAAACCCGCAATAGCAAGTAGGGCCTCGTCCACCCATGTATCGGCCAACACCTTGCGGGAACATATCCACGTCAACGCATAGGCAATGATAAACCGGTAAAACATGATTTCTGGTGGCGTGAGACCATGCGTAAGCAACACCTTAGTGGAAGCAAACGTCGTGCCCCACACAAGGATGGTAACCAAAGCTAACACATGGTAACCTGCAGAAATTCGTCGATTCGGCATAAATGCAGTACTGAGGGGTAGTCTCCTAGCTATTTCTTAGGATAGTCGATGGTATAATGGAGGCCACGACTCTCCTTGCGCTCCATGGCCTGGCGGGTAATGAGGTAGCCCACGTTGATCATGTTGCGCAACTCACACAGTTCGCGCGTGGCCTTGCAGCGTTTGAAAAGTGCTTCAGTCTCCTCGTAGAGGATGTCAAGACGATTCCACGCACGCTTCAAACGCGTATTGCTGCGCACGATGCCTACGTATGACTCCATAATCTGGTTCACCTCCTTCATGCTTTGGGTGATGAGCACACGCTCCTCGGTCGAGATGGTTCCCGCATCGTCCCACTCGGGGATGTCGTCATTGTAGTCATAACGCTCGAGAACGCTCAAGGCATGCTTGGCTGCCGCGTCGGCATAGACGATGGCCTCGAGCAAGGAGTTGGAGGCAAGGCGGTTGCCACCATGGAGTCCCGTGCACGAGCACTCGCCGATGGCATAGAGACGGCGTATACTGCTCTGTCCGTCAAGATCGACGGTAATGCCACCGCATAGGTAGTGGGCCGCAGGGGCCACGGGAATATAGTCCTTGGTGATGTCGATACCGATGGAGAGGCACTTCTTGTAAATGTTGGGGAAGTGGGTCTTGGTCTCCTCGGGATCCTTGTGGGTGACGTCGAGGTATACATGCTCGTCGCCACGAGTCTTCATTTCATTGTCGATAGCTCGGGCCACGATGTCACGTGGGGCGAGTGAGAGGCGGGAGTCATACTTATGCATAAACTCCTTGCCATCCTTGGTGCGGAGCACGCCACCATAGCCACGCATAGCCTCGGTGATGAGGTAGGCAGGACGGCTTCCGGGACAATACAACGCCGTGGGGTGAAACTGGATGAACTCCATATCCTTGACGGCTCCCTTGGCACGATACACCATGGCGATGCCATCTCCTGTAGCCACGAGCGGATTGGTCGTCTGACCATACACGGCCTCGCAGCCGCCTGTAGCCATCACGGTGACCTTAGAGAGGAAGGTGTCGACCACGCCAGTAGCCTCATCGAGCACATAGGCACCATAGCAACGGATGCCCGAGGTGTGGCGCGTGATGATAAGTCCCATGTGGTGCTGGGTGATGATCTCGACAGCAAAGTGATGGGTGAAAATGTCTATACTTGGATGCGCCTTGACGGCCTCGATGAGCGAGGTCTGTATCTCAGCACCCGTATTGTCCTTGTGGTGGAGGATGCGGAACTCCGAGTGGCCGCCCTCCCTATGAAGGTCAAAGTCGCCTTGCTCGTTCTTGTCGAAGTCGACACCCCAACGGATGAGCTCCTCGATCTGTGCGGGACCACCCTTAACCACCTTCTCCACTGCTGCAGGGTCGCTGATGTAGTCACCTGCAATCATGGTATCCTCGATATGCTTGCTGAAATTGTCGACCTTAAGGTTGGTCACCGAAGCGATGCCGCCCTGGGCGTAGTAAGTATTGGCTTCTTCGAGCCCTGCCTTACAGATAAGGGCTACCCTACCCTTGTGCGCCACCTTGAGCGCGAAACTCATACCGGCCAATCCTGAGCCGATAACGAGGAAGTCGTATTTATGTACCATGGTCTATTTGGTAAATACTATATATAATAGTGGTGACAAAATTAGTGCAAGCCGAGCGAAATGCAAAATTATTTTAGCATTTGCTCTTCCCTTCGGCATTTTTGGCCCAGCGAACTTCGTTTCCAAGCCTAATTAAAGACTACTCAAGCTGATTGAGAGTGACGTGTTTTTTTATACAACTATCACAACAGAACATAAGAAACTGGAAAAAATCTGAAGTTATAAGGTGTATATTGGATAAAAAGGTTATATTTGCACATCGTACCTTTTCACTATAAATCTAAATCATGAATACTATACAAAACAGTTATTGTGTCATCATGGCAGGCGGCATCGGAAGCCGTTTCTGGCCACAGAGCAGAGTGAGCCTACCTAAGCAGTTTGTCGACTTTTTCGGCATGGGCAAGTCGCTCTTGCAACAGACCTACGAGCGCTTTGCACGCATCATCCCAAAGGAGAACATTATCGTATCAACCCACTCGGACTACTCGGATCTCATACGGGAGCAGTTACCCGATCTCCCCACCGAACAGATTCTGCACGAGCCAGCGCACAAGGGCACGGCACCAAGCATGGCCTTCGCGGCGTACCATATCCGCACACTCAACCCCGAGGCCAACATCGTAATGGCTCCATCAGACCAGGTGATACTCAACGAGGAGCAGTTTGCCAAGGATTTGCATAACGCTCTCGAATATGTAGCCCACCATGACCATCTGGTGACGGTAGGCATACGCCCCTCCCACCCCGAAACACGCTATGGATACATCCAGATGAGCAGCGAGACGGAAAAGGGATTCAGTAAAGTGAAGACCTTTACCGAGAAACCCGAACTGGAGTTTGCACGTGTCTTCGTGGAGAGCGGAGAGTTCTTCTGGAACACGGGACTCTTCGTGTGGAATGTCAACACCATCATCCACACCATGAAGCAGATGTTGCCCGACATGGCCCACAGGCTCGATGCCATCTTTGCGCAGGAGCCAGACCGCGACAAACGACGGGCTGCACTATACGAGTGCTACGAGTCATTCCCCAACATCTCGGTGGACTATGCCGTCATCGAACGCGCCACAAACGTCTATATGCTGGTAGGATCGTTCGGATGGGCCGACATGGGACGATGGGACGACGTATACCGCTACTCGAGCAAGGATGCCGAAGGCAACGTGACACACGGAGGCAAGGTAGAATACTATAACAGCCGCAACAACCTTGTGTCAGCTGCACCAGACAAAGTGGTCATCCTGCAAGACCTTGAAGGATACCTCATCAACGACACCAATGACGTGCTGGTAATCTGCAAGAAGGACGAAGACGACGATTTCAAGAAGTTCAGGACCAAAGTGATGCTCAAGCACGGAGAGAGGTATATGTAGCGTTGATTATCGTTTAATACTCATGCACGCATGTAGAAAACTGGCCTCACCTGAAAAAAGCATATTTTACGTATAAAAAATATCTTCAGGACAAATATGGCAAAGGGAAGTCCTACGAATATTTCGAGGCTCCATACAAGGAGGGCGATGGAAAAGAGTTGAAGGCATTACAGGAACAGAAATGCCTATATACTACATTCTTTTATTCCGACAATGGTGTCGCTTGCGTAGAGATATTCCCCTACCTTGAGATACGATTACAATTTGCTGATGCGGTAAATTCCGCATTACACGATACAGAAAAGTGAGACTGCCCCTTTGACGACATTTGCCCCTAACGAATAAAATATGAAAAGATTGACCATCCTGCATGAGGGATTGGTCATCATAGAGAACCCTTACGGGAAGGAATGCGGAGTTGTACATCTCATACACCCCTAGAGCAAGACGGAAATCTGCGTCGGGACCTATCAAAACAAGTCATCGTCCTAGTATTTTCTGAAAGAGCAGTTGGTAGTCATATATTCTGACAATCAGCATCAAGAGCAGAACAAAGCGGAGATGTAGTAGATGAAGTAGGGTTCACAAAGCGAAAAAAAATGAACAAAAAGAGGAAAAAATCACTTTTTCCCCTTTTTATCGTGCCATTTCAAAAAAGATTCCTATCTTTGCAGTCACATAGATGACCTAAAGGGTTCCGACATGTACAGTGTCGGGATTCTTTTTTGTTTCGCTTAAACGAAAAGGGGCTTCGGGTGTTAAATGTGAGATAAAAACAAAAAAAATAAAATAATTAAAGGATAAAGAACTATGGCATATATGTCACAAGAAGGCTACGACCAACTGTTAGCCGAACTCAAGAGATTGGAGAGCGTAGAGCGCCCCGAGATTTCACGTCAGATTGCTGAAGCACGCGATAAGGGCGACTTGTCTGAGAACGCCGAGTACGATGCCGCCAAGGAGGCACAGGGTATGCTCGAGATGAAGATCAACCAGCTGAAGTTGACCATCAGCGAGGCACGCATCATCGACACCAGCAAGCTCAAGACCGACACCGTACAGGTGCTCACCAAGGTAGAACTAAAGAATGTGAAGACCGGTATGAAGATGTGCTACGCCATTGTGCCCGAGAGCGAGGCTAACCTCAAGGCGGGTAAGATTTCGGTAAACACCCCCATCGCTCAGGGACTCCTCGGCAAGAAGCCCGGCGACGTGGCCGATATCAAGACCCCCGGAGGCATGATCAGCCTCGAGGTGCTCAGCATCAGCATCGCGTAAGGTTAGTTCTTAAGCTTTTTAAGTGCATAAGTTATGGCAAGCATATTCAGCAGAATCGTGGCAGGAGAGATCCCCTGCTACAAGGTGGCCGAGAACGACAACTACTTTGCATTCCTCGACATCAACCCTATGGTGAAGGGACACACCCTGGTCATCCCCAAACGTGAGGTGGACTATATCTTCGATCTCGAGGATGAGGAACTGGCAGGTCTTCACCTCTTTGCCAAGCAGGTGGCCAAGGCCTTGAAAGCGGCATTCCCCTGCCAACGCATCGGTATGGCCGTGTTGGGTATGGAAGTTCCTCACACCCACATCCACCTCATCCCCCTGCAGAAGGAGAGCGACATGCTCTTCAGCAATCCCAAACTATCGTTTACTCCCGAGGAGTTTGCAGAGATAGCAGCCAAAATACGCGAACAGCTATAACGCAGAACTCCCGACAAGCAAGGCATCAACGTGCGATACATCCGTAACCTCAGCACCGACGTCTACTACAACATGGCGTTTGATGAGTATGCCTTAGAGCAACTGCCGCTCGATGAGCCACTTTTCTTTCTGTGGCAAAATCGGTCGGCAGTTATTATTGGCCTCAACCAAAATGCTCATGCCGAGGTAGACATAGACTATCTCCATCAGAACGGCATCGCCCTGGCGCGCCGTATCACGGGAGGAGGAGCGGTATACCACGATCTAGGCAACCTCAACTACACCATCGTAGGACGCAGTTCTGACATCGAACGTGACTACCCCGAGTATACCAGACATATGCTCCATGCGCTGCAAGCATTGGGAGTACGGGCTGAGCTCTCGGGACGAAACGACATCCTCGTCGATGGGCGCAAGGTGTCGGGCTATGCCAAGCGCGTCTACAAAGACCGGCTCATGGTGCACGGGACACTGATGTATGATGTAGACATCGACTGCCTCACCCGCGTGCTCACTCCACCTACGAATAAACTCGAATCCAAGGGTATAGCATCGGTCAAGAGCCGTGTGCTTAACCTACGTGAACATCTTCCTCAGTTTACCGACATCAGTGCATTCGCTCAAGCTTTGGAGCGGCATCTCTCACGGCAATATCAGGATAAGGAGTATCTACTCACCGAAACCCAACTTACCGAGATACACGCTATCGCCGAAGCCAAGTTTGCCACACCCGAGTGGATCTATGGGCGCTCACCCAACGATACTGTTGCTTGCGCCAAGCGTCTACCCTGCGGTAACGTGGCGGTACATATGGAGATCAAGCGAGGTATCATCACGCAATGTTCCATCACGGGCGATTTCTTGGGAAACACTCCCATAAGCACTATAGAAAGCCTTGTACTGGGTTGTCTCTATGAGCGCACTGCACTGCAACAATGTCTTGCCTCAGTGAACATGCAAGACTATTTGGACAACACCAACAACGAGACATTCATCAACCTTCTTTTCAACCTATAACACCATGCGCAATACCATCATTACCATCACCAAACTAGTATTATACTATTTTGCCTACCAATTGGGATTTAGTGCCGTAACATTAGTACTTTCCCGCCTGACTGTCTCCATGGATATGATTACGATAACCTCACTCGCCATGGTAGCTTCGACACTCGTGATGTCGTGGCACTTGGTGCACTTCGGTTATGTAAACCTTTCAGAAGACAAGTATAAAGAGATAAAGTTGCCAGTGCTGGGAGTATCGACAATCTTCATCTTTGCCGCTATGTATGTGCTCAATCTGGCTATTGAGCAGGCAGGCATCCCCAACACCATGGAAGACACCTTCATTGACATGAGTCGTAACCCGTTCGGTGTACTCTCCATCGCCCTATTGGCTCCGATACTTGAGGAGCTACTCTTCCGTGGAGCCATCCAAGGACGTTTACAGGAGGCAGGGCTGCATCCTTGGTATGCCATCCTCATCTCATCGTTCATCTTCGGCGTGGTACATATGAACCCAGCACAGATACCCTTTGCCTTCCTCCTTGGCGTCATGTTTGGTTGGCTCTACTATCGTACGAGGAGTCTGCTCCCCGGCATCATTGGACATGTACTCAACAACTCCATCGCCGCCGTCAACATGATTCTCTATGGCGATGCCACCATCGAAGACCAAATAGAGAATCCTCTCACCATGTGGATATGGGCAGTGGTAGCCATCGCAATAGGCTGCGCCGCCGCACGATGGCTCGACAAGAACCTGAAGGCACAATAAGACACTAATAAACTAGTCCATAGTTTCAGTCAAACACCTTTGGACAAACTACTACATTATCTCTTGAATAAAAAGAAGCAGGCCCCCTGCTGCATTAGGGCCCGCTTCGACGTAAGATGTGAGTTGTAAGATTAACGCAGCAGTCTTTTTCTTTATTTTACTTCCCAAATGTCGTTGGTGAGAAGCAGTTCCTCGAAGGTATGATAGGGCTTCTTGGCCTTTACCTCTTCGATTTGTGCCTCCACAGCCTCATCGTAGGTGGGGGCTTCCACGTCACGGATGACACCGAGTGCAATGGGGAAGTCGGGGCCTTCCATCAGCGCGAGCTTGAGCTGCACAGTGTTGTCCTCGCAGTGTGCGTCGTGCACGAGGATGTCATCGATGGTTACGCCATTCTCGCCAATCTTCACCACCTTGAGGCCGAAGCCCTCTTGCACGAGGCCATACTCGTTGTTCTCACCGAACACCATGGGCTGACCATGGCGCAAGTAGATGGCATTCTTGGCACGTCCCTCCTTATTATATATGCTGTCGTGGGTACCGTCGTTGAAGATGACGCAGTTCTGCATGATCTCACACACCGAAGCACCCTTATGGGCGTGGGCAGCCTTGAGTATCTCTACGGTGCCAGGAGCATCGGTGGCTACGGCACGAGCAAAGAAGCGACCGCGGGCACCGAAGCAGAGTTCGGCTGGGCGGAAGGGATCTTCGACCGTACCATAAGGGCTCGACTTGCTCACGAAGCCACGGGGACTGGTGGGAGAATACTGACCCTTAGTGAGACCATAGATGCGGTTGTTGAGCAATATCATGTTGAGGTTGATATTGCGGCGATTGGCGTGGATGAAGTGATTACCACCGATGGCGAGGCCGTCGCCGTCGCCACTCACCTGCCATACCGAGAGCTCAGGGTTGGCCACCTTACAACCTGTGGCGATAGCTGCTGCACGACCATGGATGGTGTTCAT
>JAZONP010000115.1:0-4782 GCA_045654565.1 Bacteroidaceae bacterium | reverse complement strand
CACGAGCAGGATCATCCACAGCATGGGGTAGTAGGTCCAGTCGGTGGTGTAGGCCTTGGCCGGGATGGTCATGTAGGTGATGGCCGAGAGCATGGTGGCATAGATGCTGATACCCGCTGCCCACCAGGGGATGCGGCCGCCGCCCTTGAAGAAGTCGTCAGCTCCATTCTCTTTGCGCATGAAGTAGATTCCCATGCCGAGCATGCCAAGGAGGTAGAGGGCAAGGACGGTCCAGTTGAGCCATCCGAAGCGCTTCTCGTTGGTCACCTCCACGTGACTCACATCGGTGCTGCGTATGCCAGGCATCAGCTCACCGCCGCTGTAACTCCAGCCCTTGCCACCCACCTCAGTGGTGAGGCAAGCACCGGCACGGGCCAAGAGGCTATCGCCGGAGAGTATGCCCCATGAGTCGGTGATGGTGTGATAGGTGAGTACATCGCTGCGGAAATGGTACCACTCGGGCTGGTGACGCAGATAGAGACTATCCTGCTTGCCCTCGATAGCGCTGAGGAAGATGTCGTGGTCGACACCGCCAAAGAAGAGTACGTGGCTATAGCCCGAGGTTGCACAGGTGCTTCCCACGATGGCCTGTATCTGCTGAGTGCGAGTGTTGTCGTCGGTGTTGTCGTTCCATGCCAGTGTGGGAGCGGTGCTCTTCCACTGGGTGCCACCCTTCTTGAGCTCGGCAAGGGTCATATACACGCCATCGGTGTATACCTTGGCCTCCTGATTTTCGGCCTTGGGCTGGTAGCCACCGAAGACGAAGAGGGCATAACCTTTTGCTGTGTTCTGCACGGCCACGCAAGGTTGTAGGCGGCAGACATCGGGAAGGGTTGCGACTATGCTCCAAGCCTTGTCGTTGCAGGGGAGGGGTAGGGCATATACCTCGCGGTTGGGTACGCCGTTGCTCTGTCCTCCAGCTACCCAGAGCATGCCGTCGTGGTAGGCGGCAGCGAAATTATCTAAACCCTTGGGAAGTGAAGTGATGGGGGTTGAGATTCCGTCTGTAGCGTTGATGAATTTGCATTCATTAAGCGAACCTTTATCATTCATGCCGCCAAGGAACACGACACCACCTGGCACTTGCACACTGGCGCCATAGGCTTGGGGATAGTACACTTTTTTACCCCCATCAGCACAAGGAACATCGGGAAAGTTACATCCTCCATAAGTTGATAATTCCCCTTTTATCCACCCGGCGTAGTGTCCTGATATGGCTTCACTTATGGGCGTTACGGGAGTCACAGAAACTCGATTCTGCGCCAAGCAAAACATAGTGCAGAAGAGGAGTGATAAGGATAAAAGTCTTTTCTTGGTTTTCATAGAAATAGTGAATGTTAGTCAGGGTTTCTGAATTATCCGCAAAATTACTCTCTTTTTAGTAATGTACCAAGTCAGCGGCTATAAAAAAGCTTCTGCCGGCGAATCGCTTCGGCGGCAGAAGAAAAGAAATGGCATTGTGAATCTGTTTGGGATTTTACCGCTAATAAGTATTATGTTATGCTATTCAGTTTATTTGAGGCTCTTTTTGGCATCTTTACACTCTTTGATTTTGCAAATAGGCCACTATTTGCTGCACTCAAACAGTGCAAATCTGCTCAAAAACTTCTCTCAACTAAACTTGAATTAAAATCCAAAACTGATTCTAAGAAAACAGAACAAGAAAGATCCTTAGAAACTAAACTGCGTCATCACACTCACACGTTGTGCCCAGCGCCCTTCACCATCTTGGTTTTGGCGTTTGCCGAGGTTGTACTCGCCACCAATCTGTATGCGAGGTGTCACATTCCAGAAGAGGTTGAGTGCGCTGTATAGTCCATATCGGTACTCTGTACCTTGTTGCTCATGGTCGGGCAGGTAGCGCAATTGCCCGACGGTGAGTCCTGTGAAGAGGTTCGGCGTGAAGTGGTACTGCGCTGCACCATACCAGCCGAAGAGTCGGGGAGCATACATCGTGCCTGCTTCATCGGGGTTGTTCACCAGGTCGTAGTTGCCCATCATGAGGTCTCCTGTGAGGCTGCTAATGCCGCGGCCATAGTTGCCCATGAAGTAGAGGGTGAGGGGTTTGCATGGGCGCATGACCGAACTGAGTTGTACGCCCCAGCCAATCTCGTTGCGGTTCTCTGCCTTCACGAGGTCACGGTAGGGTAGTACGCGCATGATACCTGCCAAGCGTACATGCTGGTTGGGAGCCCACTCATATTGGCTGAAGGCGGCGATGTTGGGAATCCAATCGGGGATAGCTTGTGTGGTGGTGCCATTGGCTCCCACGAACGATTGGGGCATCTCCACTGAAGCCGCAACAATCCAGTCTTTGCGTACGTTGTGCATCCAGCGCACCAGTACGGCGGTGGTGCTCACATAGGCGTTGGGACCCTGTCCGTCTACGAGGAGAGGCTCTGCCAACGGGTCGCTGAATGTGGAGTGGGCATAACCGACCGTCCAATCATTCAGCGTAGCGTAGGCTTTCTTCAAGAGGAAGTCGCGCTGGTTGTACCCGTCGAAGTTAGCCTCGATATAGAGTTGGTAGTCACCTACTCTGGTATTGGTTCCCAGTACGCGGAAGTAGAGAGCCGTTCCTGCAGGAGTAGAGCCCATCCACTTGTCGCGCAGCGGGTTCTTGGGTATGGCAATGTTGTAGGGAATGAATCCGTTGTTGGGCATGGCACCATTCCAGTCGTACCACCCACGCATGCGTACCACGCCGCCAAGACCCATCACGAAGTTGGCGTCGCGGCTCATGAAGAGGAAATAGGGCGAACGTGGGTTTTGTGCATTGCGGAACTGGTCGTAGTAGAAGATGTCGAGCAAAGCACGCTCATCGACTGACGATGGTTTCTGCCCTTCGCCGAGGTATTCAATGCGGTGTGTACTCTTGAGAGAGTCGATGTATTGTTCCACGCGGCTCTGCGGACGATCCTGCGCCGAAACGGACGAGGCTGCAAGCATCACTGATGCTATCCATGCGGTAGTTCTTGTATTCATGATGACTTTTGGTTAGGTAATCGACATTAGTAACACCTCGATGGGTGAAATGTTTGCTACTCATCGCTCGCTGAGAATAAATCAATGTCCACATTGTTTATTCGCTCGCTTTATCGTACCTTTGCGCCTCGAAAAGAGAGAAACTGAAGATAATGCTGAATACCCTACGCCGCTATCGTGCCGACTACCGCAACCTCATCTCCCTGGCCTTGCCCATCATCATAGGTCAGTTGGGCGGTATCATCACAGGCCTTGCCGACACGCTCATGGTGGGTTGGCACAGCACCGAGGAGTTGGCGGCATCGTCGTTCGTGAACAATGTCATCAATGCCTTCATCATCACGGGTACTGGCTTCTCGTTCGGACTTACGCCGCTTGTCGGTGGCGAGTTGGCTCAGCGCAGGCATTGGACCGTGGGGCGATGGCTTCGCAATAGCCTCGTGGCCAATCTTACTACTGCAGCCCTTACGGTGGGCATTCTCTTCATCATCTACCTCAACCTCGGCCGTATGGGACAGCCCGAGGAGTTGCTCCCTCTCATCCGCCCCTACTTTGCCATCATCATGGTGTCGCTGGTTCTCCTGATGGCCATCAACGCCTTTCGTCAGTTCGTGGAGGCCATCTCCGACCCCAAGGTGTCGATGTGGATACTCATCGTGGGCAATGCACTCAATATCGTGGGCAACTACGTCCTTATCTATGGTAAGTGGGGTATGCCCGAAATGGGACTCTATGGGGCAGGTGTCAGCACGCTCGTCTCTCGCATCTTCATGCTGCTGCTTTTCGTGGTCGTATTTATGGCCAAGCGTCGCTATGCCCCCTATCGCTTAGGCTTCTTGGCTTCGCGTGCCGACAGTGTTTCGTGGCGCAGACTCAATGCCTTGGGCTGGCCCATCGGTCTGCAACAGGGCCTCGAGGCCGGTACCTTCTGCCTCACGGCCATCATGGTGGGCTGGCTGGGTAGTATGTCATTGGCTGCCCACCAGATAGTACTCACCATCTCTACCTTCAGTTATACCACCTTCCTTGGTATAGGAGCCGCTGTGGCCATCCGTACGGGCTATTTCAAGGGAGCCGATGATTGGGCGCAGGTGCGTAAGGTTACCGTTGCTGGGCTCCATATCGGCTTCGTCACCGCTGTGGTGGTATGTCTCATCCTTTGGGCGGTACAGGGCAATATCAGTAGCCTCTTTACCTCAGACCTGGAGGTGACGGCCATTGTCATCAGTCTGTTTCCTATCGTTATCCTCTACCAGTTCTTCGACTGCGGACAGATTATCTTGGCCAATGCCCTACGTGGCCTCTCCGACGTGAAGATTATCATGTGGGTGTCGCTCATCACCAATTTCCTTATCGCCATTCCCTCGGGTTATCTCCTCGGATTCCCTTGCGGTTGGGGCATCCGTGGTGTATGGATGGCCTATCCCATCGGGTTCTTCTTCTCTGTCCTTCTCCTCGGCCGCCGTGCATGGCGATTGATGCGAAGCGAGAAACATACGTTGAGTTAAAAAAGATTTCTCGCGAGAACATCTCTGTAGTCTCCTTGTTGTTGGGTAAGATTTATGTCAAACTTAACCATAAGGAGATTACTGATATGACAGCACCATTAGAAGGTATCAAGGTCATCGACTGGACACAAGTGCAGTCGGGACCCTCGTGTACACAGATGTTGGCGTGGCTTGGCGCCGATGTGATAAAGATTGAGCGGGTAGGACTGGGCGACCCCACGCGCACCGAACTGCTCGACTATCCCGATATGGATAGCCTCTACTACCTGCAGCTCAACTGCAACAAGCG
>JAZONP010000114.1:0-3014 GCA_045654565.1 Bacteroidaceae bacterium | reverse complement strand
CAGGAATTGACCGAAAAGATGTTTCGGGATGGAGTAGAGAAGGGCAACGAAGAGGCTGCACGCATCGTAGCTGCTGCCAATGCCCAGGCTGCCGAGATCGTAGAGAAGGCACGCAAGGAGGCTGATGCCCTCGTTGCTGCTGCGCAGAAGTCGGCTGCCGAGTTGATGGAAAACACCAAGTCAGAGCTTCGTCTCTTTGCAGGCCAGTCTGTCAACGCCCTCAAGAGCGAGGTGGCTACACTGGTATCTGACAAGGTAGTGGGCGATGCTGTGAAGGAACTCACCGCTGACAAGGAGGTGATGGGTAAGTTTGTGGTGACACTCGCCGAGAAGTGGGTGGCCGACGAGCCTATCGTGATCTCTGCTGCCGATGCCGATACGCTGAAGAAGTACTTCGCTGCCAAGGCCAAGGCACTGCTTGACAAGGGCGTGACCATCGAGGAGGTGAACGGTCAGAAGGCACTCTTCACCATTCAGCCTGCCGATGGTTCATACAAGGTGAACTTCGGTGAGGAGGAATTCGTAAACTTCTTCAAGTCATTCCTTCGTCCCGAGTTGGTAGAGATGCTCTTTTGATTTATGATTTGAGATTTTTGATTTCTGATTTACCATCCGGAAGGAATTGATTTGGCTGGAAATAAATCATAAATCATAAATCATAAATTTCTCTTTATGAAACAAAACTATTATTACCTCATTGCCGGATTGCCCGAGTTGTCGCTCGATGACAATAAGCTGAACCTCACCGTGCGTGAGTTTCGCGAGTTGTACTATCCCGAGCTGGCTGCCGATGACCGTGCACTGCTCGACCTCATCTACCTGAGCTACGACAATGCCAACCTCCTATTATTAATAAAGGATAAGGAGGCTCAGCTTGTCGAGGGTGGGCTCTACACACGCGAAGAGCTGCTTGCCATCATCGAGGCTGCTCGCACCGAGGAGGCACCTGACCGCAACTATCCGCTCTATATGTACGACTTCGTACAGAAAGTCGAAAGCGAGGAGGCTGCTGCTGAAGGGCTCTTCCCCGAGGACCGCTTGGCTCAACTCTACTACGCCCATGCTATGAGTCAGGGCAATGCCTTCGTGGAGCGTTGGTATGCCTTCAATCTCGACCTCAACAACTTTCTCACCGCTATCACTGCCCGTCGCTACAACCTCGACGTGAAGCCCCTCATCGTGGGCGACAACGAGGTGGCCAAGGCACTGCGCACATCAAACAGCCGCGACTTCGGATTGACTGGTGTGATGGACTCCTTCGAGGAGATCTTGCGCATCAGCGAGATTGATAACCTCGTGGAGCGTGAGCGCCGTCTTGACGTGTTCAAGTGGGAGTGGATGGAAGAGGCTTCGTTTTTCGACTACTTCAGTGTCGAGAAGCTCTTCTCGTTCCTCATCAAGGTACAGATCATCGAGCGTTGGATCTCGCTCGATGCCGAGGCGGGTGGCGAGTTGCTCCGCAGCATGATACAGCAACTGAAAGAGGAGGTCAAGGTACCTCAAGAGTTTAAAGTATAAATTATATGTGGAGATAAAGGGAGTTAAAGGGAGATAGATGTAGATAAAGCCCAATACTCCGTTTGTGGAACAAAGCTATCGGCATTTAACTCCCAAGGAGCGAAGCGATATCTCCATTTTACTCCTTTTAACTACAGAAGATATAAACAAATTAAACAGATATATGGCTACAACAGGAAAAGTGAAAGGCGTTGTCCAGAACTTGGTGACGCTGACAGTAGACGGTCCCGTGGCACAGAACGAGATCTGCTACATCACCACCGGCGGCGATAAACTCATGGCCGAGGTGTTGAAGGTAGTAGGTAACGACGTGTTCGTGCAGGTGTTCGAGAGCACACGCGGACTGAAGGTGGGTGCTCCTGCCGAATTTACCGGTCACATGCTCGAGGTAACTCTCGGCCCCGGTATGCTCTCAAAGAACTATGATGGTTTGCAGAACGACCTCGACAAGATGGACGGTGTGTTCCTCAAGCGCGGACAGTACACCTACGCTCTCGATGACGACCGCAAGTGGCAGTTCAAGCCCCTCGCCAAGGTGGGCGATAAGGTGAAAGCCTCTGACTGGCTCGGCTCAGTAGAGGAGAACTGTCAGCCCCTGAAGATCATGGTGCCCTTCCAGCAGAAGGGTGTATGCACCGTGAAGTCTATCGCTGCTGAGGGTGAATATACCATTCAGGACACCATCGCCGTGCTCACCGATGAGGAGGGCAACGACGTGAACGTGAACATGATTCAGCGTTGGCCCGTGAAGGTGGCTATGACTAACTATGTGGACAAACCTCGTCCCTTCAAACTCCTCGAGACAGGTGTGCGAGTTATCGATACCGTGAACCCCATCGTAGAGGGTGGTACAGGCTTTATCCCTGGTCCCTTCGGTACTGGTAAGACCGTGCTTCAGCACGCAATCTCTAAGCAGGCCGAGGCCGACATCGTAATCATCGCCGCCTGCGGTGAGCGTGCCAATGAGGTGGTAGAGATCTTCACCGAGTTCCCCGAACTCATCGACCCCCACACGGGTCGTAAGCTGATGGAGCGTACCATTATCATCGCCAACACCTCAAACATGCCCGTTGCTGCCCGTGAGGCATCAGTATACACCGCCATGACCATGGCCGAGTATTACCGCTCAATGGGTCTGCGTGTATTGCTCATGGCCGACTCTACGTCACGTTGGGCACAGGCATTGCGTGAGATGTCAAACCGTATGGAGGAACTCCCTGGTCCCGACGCGTTCCCTATGGATATCTCTTCTATCATCTCTAACTTCTACGGCCGTGCCGGTTATGTAACCTTGAACAATGGTGAGGTAGGCTCAGTAACCTTCCTTGGTACCGTATCACCTGCCGGTGGTAACCTCAAGGAGCCTGTGACCGAGAACACCAAGAAGGTAGCCCGTTGCTTCTACGCCCTCGAGCAGGAGCGTGCCGACAAGAAGCGCTACCCTGCGGTGAACCCCATCGACTCATACTCTAAGTACCTGGAGTATCCCGAGTTTG
>JAZONP010000113.1:0-21282 GCA_045654565.1 Bacteroidaceae bacterium | reverse complement strand
CGTGATTGCATTGCTATACAATAGACGAACCGGAATGTTCCTTACACGAACACCTCGTTACGTATTATTCCGACTTTTTTATTTCCAATAAGTTTCCTACGCTTTTGGCTATACGCGAAATAATAGCGAATGCTTAATTTTCCCACAATGTCTTGCCGCCTCCTTTTGCCTGGCCTTTCGGATGGGCGAAGGGGACAACGGTGCGAAGGTACTACTTTATTTTGAGATTCGCGGTATGAATGCCGATTTTTCTCTCGGCAAGGCTTGTGACGGCTGCGGAATGATATGCTGAGGAGTGCTTGACACCTCTTCAGGAACGGGTGGATTTGTTTGACTTTATCTTTACTGCTCCTGCTTGTCTAGGTTTGTCTTATTGGGCTCCGCGTTTATCTAAATCTCAAAGGTTGCTATATGAAATAAAAAACTCCCGACTCTGGTGAAGTCAGGAGGTATAGGGTGATATGAATGATATATATATGGAGAAGTTATTCTTCCAGAACTTGATCAAGCCCTAATGTGGGTTGTTGGGCTTCGAGGTATTGTTTCATGTTGAGTGATGTCACTACCTTCTTTCCTGTTTGCTCTTCGAAAGCCTCCTTGGCCACGCGTGCTACCGACCCTCCACGTGCAGCCACTTGCGCGTGTTCGTGCATCGTCTGTGGGTGTTCCTCCTTAGTGATGTTGGTTGCTGTGAGCTCGGCAAGCATGTTCATCACCAACTCTTCAAACTGTCTCTCGAGACATACTCCTTTATGCCGATAAACCGGCAGTCGTCGCAACCGACGCTTTCATACCGCGTCGGCATGTTATCACGCAAGTTTTCCTGATGCAACCCCTTAAGATGCTTGTATTCGCGAGCTGTAAGTCCTGCCCACGCTTGGTATATGATGTCGGTGAGCGTGGCATATCCTACTCCCTCCTTCACGTTGTGAGCCTTCCACTGGTCGGTGAGGTCTTTGCGTATCTCAATACTTTTGAGGCGTTGGTTTATCCAGTTGTCCGAGTAGCCCAGTCGTTTGTAATCCATGAGCGACTGCTGTATGCCCAGTTCGGGATCTTGCATCTGGTGAATGCGTTCGGCACCCACCTGTGCCAACCATCGCTTGAAGGGTTCGGCCTTCTTTGAGGGGATGGACTGCACGATACGTAGTATGCCCTCTATTGAAGCGCAATTCGTCGCGTGTCTCTTGCCATCTGTGGAGAGGAATTGGTGAGGGGTACAAATTGTACCCCACACGGAATTCAATTCCGAATCGCGTTGACGAAGGCGCTTGATATATTGCCTGACATCATTGCTATCGGTAAGAGCTTCAATTACATCAGCTACGCAGAAGTACCATTTCTCCTGCACCTCATCCCATACGGTTCTTATTTGCTTTTCGTCGAAGAGCTTCAGTTCGTGCTTTGTCATACTGTCCAATTTATCCTGGCGTACAGTTACGCCTTTCAACTATATGTATCCCACCCGTCCACCATCAACACTCGAGAAGCTCGGGATGGTTTCAGCTAAGGACAAATACAAAGATAGCATTTAATTTTGAATTCTGAAACGAAGTTCGCTAAAAGCGATGCTCAGCGGTGAATTATTTCCTTGCAGGTTCTCCCTGTCTATCCTTTCGAATGGACGAAGGGGACAACGATGCGAAGATTCTACATTTTTTGAGATTCGCGGTATGTATGCTGCTTTTTCTCTCGGCAAGGCAAACACTCCGAACTCCGTTTCTCGAGTGTGTAGGGTAAATATGCTTTCTCGGCCTTTTATCTGCCACCGTCCGCCAACTACATATAATATACTGTTACCTTGATGTTTAATGGCGGACACTGCGGATGATTTTACACGTCGGCCTAATGTCGCCTATGGTTTCACGGTGTGTCGTTGTTGGTGATTATGGTAAGGGGATGATCGAAGTTCGCATCGAGTAGTTTCCCTTTACAATGGACAATCGCGTATCTTAAACGAAGTTTTTTATTTACCGCTGCGCAACGGCAACCTTACCCTTGCGCAACGTCAAGGTTACTGCTGCACAACAGCAACCTTACTGTTGAGCAGCGGTAAATAGATTGCTTTAGATCTGATGCGATTTCCTATAGCCGTTGGGGAAAAGTGGCGATTGCCATATAGGATAAAATATTGAGGAATTTTCTTGAGGAGTCGCATACATGGACAATCGTACGTAGTGTCCGCCATTAAACAACTTGAAGTCAATGCATTACATCTTGCCGGCGGACGGTGGAAGGTAGTAGAGGCCGGTACCAGTGTACCGACCTCTTTGTTTTTGGGTAAGAGCCGTCAACTGACTCTATCATCTTTTATTCACGGGTAATGATATTTTCGCCGCCCGTAGGCTTTTGTGTTCTAAAAAAAACATAAATCGCCATAAATTGCCCGTGAACCTTTAGGTCGTTGGCCGAGGGCGGTAGCCATATCGAGGGAAAAGCAATTTCCATAAATAATAGATGAACCTTTGCAAGAGATTATTAAGTAGAGGGAACACCAATAAAAATCTTGCCCTATCGGATGCCTTAGATGCTTCAAAAGAAACCTCGGGGCTCAACGTCCGTAACGACTCCGAAGGGCAAGAAATCACATCAAACCCCGAAGATGCCAATCGACGACACGCAAAGCGCACAGACAAATGATGTCGCCTTCTTGATCCTTCAGCACATTTCTTGGGAGAACATCCTGCTCACTCATGTGATATATTTCATATAATACGTGAGACGATAGCCATGACACTGAGGGCAGAAGACGGGATTATCCTTACCCTTGTCCCATGGCTCGTCTTTGCCATGTACCAAGGCTCCACACTTTGGACATAGACAGTCTTCGGTGAAGGGGCCAATGGTGTGGTAATGCGTGCTCTCATTATGCTCTACCACGAAGGTGTGGCATTGAGGACATTGGCGACCGAAGTCACATTCGTCGAGTCCGTGAGTGAAGCCGATGATAGATTCGTGATAACCACAATCTTTGCAACACACAGTACCCCCACCAGAGATGCGTTCAAACGATAAATAGTAGGTACCCTCGGGTATCCCATATTCGCGGCACTTTGCATCGCGTCTCTTGCGTTCCTCTCTTTCGTATTCGTCAGCGCTCATCATCCTTGGGTCTCTTTTAATGTACCGTCGGTAAATGTAATCAATGCCCAACACGATGGGAGCTAAGGGGATGGCGATGGGGGCACCAAACAGAGTGGCTAATGCATACTTGAGACTAAACTTGCGTTTACTCTTTCGCTTCCAAGAAAAGAAGCATTGGCAACATATCAACAACACCACGCTCCCTATCCAATAGACCAATATATATAAAACCATATTCGTTTTCATACGGCAAAGTTACAACTTCATTTCCGACTATCGTTGCTCATGGTGCTTCGCAAGCCTTGCGGAAGGGAAATGCTTTCTCGTATGAGATAATGCGCTTATCTTCGCACGAGATAAGGTTTACTGACGCTATGGAAATGATTTATGCAAATAAGAACTATCACGAAAAGGATCAAGCTGCTCTGATGAGGAAGATGGAGTATGTACATAGCCAATGTACAGAACTAAATATTTCTTGTAGTGAGGTTGACGGGAAATGGGGCATTTGGCTTATGGTGGGTGAAGAGAAGGTGCTGATAGACCCCTTATCCCTCGTAAATTCTCTGTTTACAGATGCAAACTTTTATATGTTCCTCTCATATAAAGGGAAAAACTACAATGATTGTCAGGTGGATGTGCGTAGAAATTCTTTCTGCATCGATTGGACTATTGATAACCCTGATTTTCCACTGAAGGGGAGAACGATGTATCAGTTCGATGAATACATAGGCAAAATAAGACATGCTATAGCTCAGATGTATCAAGTGATGAGAGAGGGACGCGAAGTGCACTACAGTCACCTGGATTTCGAACTTAAAGCTGCGGAGATTTGTATGCGTCAGCTGGAGATTAAGGCAACCTTACCGAGCGACTATCGATTGATGACCAGCGACGTCATAGAAGAAGAATTCCACTTTACCCCACTGGATAGCGAAAAATATAGTATCGGCATCGGTGATAGAGGATTTACTACTTTCTTGACGCATTGGAGCAGTAATCTTGAAGAGGTACGGCATCAGTTGGAACTGTGCTACTATCAGGAAGAGGCTGTAATAAAACTGAATTTCGATTGCTCTGACACCATATTAACTATTAAGCATTGTAAGATTTTGGATAATGTAGATGCTAAAGGAGGTGGATATGGATTTGCTTATAAGAATTATGCAAAGGTGATTATAGAGCCCAACGGCTGTACTTTTATGCCTATAATCTCCGGATATTGCAATTATAAGGAGACGATACGCACTATGTATGAAGGGTTGTTGAAGATGGCTTTGCTGCATGACGAACAGGAACAAAGATATAACAACGATTACTTCCCTTCACGTATAGAGGCATACAATATGTATAAGTCGCCATTGATTGAGAACTTATTGCGTGGCCAAACTCGTGACGATACTCATGCCTGCATGAGACAGGTGAGAATTAAGGGGATAATAACCCTCTGCCCCGACTATGATTATTGTTTGGAGAATGAGAGGCAATGTCCTGTTGATATGGAAGACCTACGAGACAAGCAGGGCCTTCCCATAGCGATGCCCGAACTGGAGGAATGGCAACGTGAGATATGCGGACTCATCGTAGCCGTCAACGTGGGGGAAGAGGTCACTTTCGATTGGGAGGATTACCATAAACGCGGCATCGAACTTGCCAAGAGGCTAAGAGAGAGACTCTCAACGGAGTATGACCTATGGTATGCCGCACCAGCCGAAGACCAAAGCGGAACGATAAAGGAGAGAATATTGATATTGTAGTGTGACAAGACAACTGAAATAAAGATGAAAGAAAGAAAGCAATATCAGAAGATAGACAAAAAGAAGAAAAGGAAGGCGACGCTCGATGAGTTTATCCATAAAATGAAGGAGTACTTAGAGCAAGAACAAGAAATAAGTGAATCTAAAAGAATGATAAAAGAGGGCCATGAAGACCCATTTTGGACAGATCCCAACAGCGAAACGGAGGTATATTGGTTAGAACAACCGATACCATATCAAAAGCAAGAGAAAGGTTCACAAGTGAAGAAAAGAGGGAGCCTCCTTTTGATGCTCAAACAACTACTCAAAATCACTCACTGCTGAAATGTAGACTAATCTTTTGAGGCTTAGGATGTAGTGTTGCGTTTACGGGGAACAAGTCAGTTTTCGACGAAAAAGGAGATGCACGTCAAGTCATTTATAACCATGAAGAAGACAAGAGGTTGTTAAGCAGAGGACAAACTAATATAAGTCTTTCCCTATCGGATGCCTTAGATGCTTCAAAAGCAACCTCGGGGCTTTACGTCCGAAACGACTCCGATGGGCAAGTATCAGATTATAAGTTTGTCGTATCCCAATATACTTAGAGCGAGAGGAACTTCAAGCTGTCGTCTTTATAAATCCGCTCCAGCGGATGTCCCCATCCGTTGGCTACAAGTATAAGCATATCCAGATGAGAGAATCGGAACTCGTTTATCGAGATTGGAAAATCCCTTTACTCGATAACGGCTGATAGCATATCCACCGTAACGGGGCGCTCCTCTGACTGCTCCCACTGACCGAGCGCGATAGGATTACGCAACTTACCATCCACGACTGCCGACATGGGAGGATAAAGCTCGCCATTGATGACCTGCATCGCTCTGTAAGCCTTAATGGTCGGCTCACTCTCCAAGCGCTCTATCTCGGCTTGGTCGTCTACTAAGCGGTAGCGGATGTCTTCATCGCTACCGCTTTTCGCATTATCTCCTCTTCGGTTGGATTGTTGTCGTATATCCAAACTATCATATCTTCTATCAGAATCTCTTCCTTCTGAAGCAGCAACATTACTCCCAAGATGTTGTTCTCTCCTACGTTTGATTTCTTTAACAAAGTTATCAATATCTTTTCTGCTTTCGTTACTGCCATAAACTATTTCGTTTAGATATTCGTCTATTAAGATTTCGTTCCCTTCAATGGGAAGTGATGCTATTATCTTAAACTCATCATCTTCGTTTAAGTTTTCGTAAAGATAGAAATTATTCGCGGTAAAAGCACCATCAATCTTACGATTATTTTTCAAGATGTGCTTATTCTTCTTCACTGCATCGGAAAGCACTTTATATTCGGCTTGACTGATATTCCGCTCCAGCGGATGTCCCCATCCGTTGGTTATGAGTATAAGCGAGAATCAGAACTCGTTTGTCGGGATTGGAAAATCCCTTTACTCGATAACGGCGGATAGCATATCCACCGTTATCGAAAATAACGAAAGCCTCACCAAAGGCAAGACTTCCGAGTCTGGTCAGCCCACCCAAAGGGTGCGTCCTTAACTAATGTCGGTGCAAAGGTAACAACAACTCTCCAACACCGCAACTGTCCGTCCTTCGCAAGCCTTGTGAAAGCGGAAAGTGCATCGTTTAGCGGGGAGTGATGTATATTTGCAAATCTAATAACACAATACACAATGAGCACGACGAAGAAGACCAAAGAGAGTGAGGAACTCTTCACCTACAAGCATAATGGTGGCAAGGGAGGTATCTATATGATGCTGCACGGCAAGGAGCGGATGGTGTATCCGTACGCATTGTATGAGGCATTGTGGGATGGCCGAGAGAAGGTGAGGCTATGCCATGGCGTGGAGGCGAGGTTCGTGAAATGGGCCGCTGGGGTGGAGGGATGCTACTTCGATGAGGGTTGCGGATGCTACCGGGAGACCTACACGACGGGCGAGTTTGTAGACACGGCCATCGGGGCACTGAGGGCGCTGTGCCAGGAGGTGTGCTCGTTCGTACCCACACACTACGAAAAGATGCGTCCTACCCATGCCGAGCGTATGATGGAGGGACTGCTATCAGGCCTGCTCGAGAGACGACGCACACAGATCTTTGCCGACGACATCGTGTGCGAGGAATTCCGATTCAGCTTCGTGGAGGAGTATGGCCATGACACGGGCTTTGCATTGAGCATCGGAGGCAGGGAGTACCGCTCGATGATGACGGACTGGAGCAACAACTACGACCTCATACGCCACGAGATGGAGCGCTTCGTGATGAGGAGTCATAACGACGACAGGCGTACACTGCGGATTAACTATGAGGACTCGCCGGGCACGATAGAGATAAGGCATTGCACCATACACGGCAATGGCAGGTATAACGATGTGGCGAAGGTGACCTTTACGCCCGACACTTTTGTGGGCGGACCCATCCTCTTCGGGTGGTGCAAGCAGCAGCAAGTGCTGAAGGCGCTATACCTGGGCATGCTGGGGCTCTTCGTACGCGAGAGCAAGCGCTTTGATGGAAGCGAGCAGGGCGTATCGTGGAACGAGTACAGGCTGACGGCGTACAACAAGCTGCAATCGTGCATCGTCGAGGACTACCTCATGGGGACGGATGCCGACGACCTCATCTATCGCCAGCGACAACGCATCGTGCACACCGTGGCCGAGATGAAGGCCGACTATGCAGCGCTGATGGAGCGGCTGAGTTCGATCTACTTCTTATTGAATATGGAGTAACGTTTTATTTTGAAAAGAGAGTTAACTATGCAAGAAAAGACACAATATATAGGATGTGGGAAGGTAAAGAAGGTGATGGTAATCAAGACGAGTGAGGAGGTAAAGCAGGCTCGCATACGGGAACGGCAACAACAACGGTATCTGGCAGCACAGAGGACCTTGCAGCAAGCCGTGGAGCAGGCGGTGACACTACCCGACCCCACTCCACCCATTCACAACGAACAGTGTGAACAGATAGTAGAAGAGACTACGACACAAGAGATTGCTGACACCAAGGCGAAGAGAACGGGCATAGGGCAATCGATCATCGAGACAATGAAGGGAGCACAAGGCACGATGGCATCGTTCTTTAACCGTATGTACACGGCGGTAATGGAAGAGGACTGAGGGTTGAGAGTTGAGAGTTGAGTGTTAACAACTGCGTTGTTGAGCACGAACCTTGAGAGTTGTGCATGCTATCCGTTGATTAATAAAGTCAACGGATTTTCTTTTTTGTCAACAGATGAAACTGTTTTTGTGAGTCACTACGCCCTCGCTGACCAAGACGCTGTCAGAAAAGAGATGATGAACGAAAAAACTATACATTACTGCTCTTGCAAATTGGAAGGGAATAAACTACTTTTGTGGGTGTAAACAAAAAACAGAAGTTGGTATGATATATGTATTGATATATTGGATAGTGGGCGTAATGGTCAATATGCTGCTCACGTTACTTATCGAGAGAACAGAAAAACACACTTGGGTGAGTTTCTTATTGTATTGGATTGTATTCCCTTTCATCTTTCCGTTTACTCTCTTAGTATTAAAGGACGATATTTCATCTGCCTTTAAGAAAATGAAGAAGAAACCCATGGAAACCGCACCTTCAACCCCGTTGAAGAAGCAGGAAGCAACAGAAACAAAAGAGGACGACCCATTCGAAAAGGAATGGCAAGCGTTCATTAAAGACACTATGCCCGACAAGGATGTTACACTCATAGAACGCAAGATTGTAGTGGATAACGATATGGTATCCAAAGACTACAAGAAGATGGTGATGTACCTGGAGGATAGCCATAACGAGATGTTCAATGCCTTCATCAAGAAAAATCACCATGTGATTAGCGAAATATTCAAGCAATGGGGCTATTTCTTCATGTATGCTCCCAAGGAGATGGAGACCATCGCCAACTACTACGGCACCACGATGCCCGAAGTAAAATGGGATGCCTCTAAACTGCTCGAGTTGCAAGGATGTCGACTTGACGAACCTATAGGCACAGCTATGGCCGTGATAGAGGATGTGGACTGGAACGATGAGCAGGACTGCTGGGTGGCTACAATGAGGGGGGTACAGTTGGATGCAGAAAACGAGCATGACCTCACCGAGCAGATTAGAGGATACTGGGGAATTCTGAATAAGAAATACCAAGAAGAAAAGAAAGAGAGGAGCCATATTCGCTACAGGATGGCCGATGATAACGAGGAATCCAATATTCGCTACAGGATGACCGATGATAACGAGGAGTCCAATATTCTCTTCAGGATGGCTGAGGATGACGAGGAACCCAATATTCTCTTCAGGATGGCTGAGGATAACGAGGAACCCAAGCGCCACATCGCCGCCGATATGGAGACGAAGTATTGTGAGGATTGGGATGGTGCAGCCCACACTTCCTTTTCCCTCGCTGATGATGTGGACGATTGGGAAGAGCGTGAACAGAAGTTTAAGGTGGAGCGTGAGCTAAAGATTCGTGAACTTGAGGAGAGAAAAATGTTGCATCAGCAACCTTCAAAAAGCAGTGACGAATCCTTTCCTCTCTTTAGGCACATATTGAATGAGGTAAGAAAAGAGAGAGAAATACAGGCCAATGACTTCCTAATAGAGGTAGAGGATGAGGATAGTGAAACACTTACCCAGGAGGATGAGCAACTGCTGCGCGAGATACAAGAGCGCATTGAGAGGCTTCATCACTCGGGCATACGTCGACTGCTCATCGAGCAAATAGTGGGGATGACCGTAAAGCCCAGTCTGCTACAGGTTACCGCCGATGCTCGCATCCTGCTCACAGACTATGGCAAGGAGGTGTCGATGCTGCCCATCGACAAAGCGGTGTATATCTTTTACTTGCGTCATCCCGAGGGTATATCCATCAAGAGCCTTACTGACCACAAGGAGGAACTGATGATGCTCTATGCCCGTGTATTAGGTAAGACGAAACTTGCCGACAAGCAGAAGGCATCGGTGGAGCGACTATGCGACCCATGGGATAACTCCATCAACGAGAAACTCTCGCGCATACGCAAGTCGTTCTGTGCCGAGGTACACGAGAGCGTAGCCGACAACTACGTCATACAAGGTGCGCGCGGAGGCATCCGTAGCATCACCCTCGATGAAGAACTCATCGAACTGGGCGACTGGGGAAGATGAGTGAGTTTTTGGATTGCATCGCTCACAGAGTAGATTGATAAGCACATAGAAAAAGAGGTCGGTATCACAAAGTACCGGCCTCTTCTATTATTCCTACTGTATGATTATACCAACTTGTGGATCACGAGACCTGAGCGTAGCTTGGGCTCGAACCATGTGGTCTTGGGGGGCATGATGTTGCCGGTGTCGGCAATGTCCATGAGCTGTTTCATCGATACGGGATAGAGGGCGAGGGCCATCTTCATCTCTCCGCTATCGACACGGCGCTTGAGTTCGCCGAGGCCACGGATGCCACCGACGAAGTCGATGCGCTTATCCTTGCGCAGGTCGCCCAAGCCGAGGATATCGTGAAGGATGAGATTGGACGAGATGGTGACATCGAGCACACCGATGGGGTCGGCATCGTCATAGGTGCCCTCCTTGGCGGTGAGGCTATACCACTGGCCATCGACATAGAGGGAGAAGTTGTGCAGGGCGCAGGGCTTGTAGATCTCTTCGCCCTTGAGTTCTACGACGAAGTTCTCTTCCAACTTGGCCAACAACTCGTCAGGAGTGAGACCGTTGAGATCCTTGACCACACGGTTGTAGTCGATGATGGTGAGCTGACCTGCGGGGAAACATACGGCCATGAAGTAGTTGTACTCCTCATCGCCCACGTGATTGGGGTTCTGACGGGCCTTCTCGGCACCTACGAGGGCTGCAGCAGCTGAGCGGTGGTGACCGTCGGCAATGTAGAGCGCGGGCATCTGGGCAAACGCTGCAGTGATGGCGGCCATGTCGGCCTCATCATCGATGACCCACAACTGGTGACGGAAGCCGTCGCCCTGGGCTACGTAGTCATACTCGGGAGCCTCGGCGGTGTAGCGTGCTACAAGGGCATCGAGGGCATCGTTATCGGGATAGGCGAAGAAAACTGGCTCGATATTGGCATTGTTTACACGCACGTGCTTCATGCGGTCTTCTTCCTTGTCGGCACGGGTGAGCTCGTGCTTCTTGATGACACCATTGAGATAGTCATCGACATAGGCACACACGACGAGGCCATACTGGGTCTTGCCGTTCATGGTCTGGGCATACACATAATACTGCTCCTTCTCGTCCTGCACGAGCCAGCCCTGCTCCTGGAAGCGGGCAAAGTTCTCCGCAGCCTTGGCATAGACACGGGGATCGTGCTCGTCGGTGCCCACGGGAAAGTCTATCTCGGGCTTGATGATATGATAAAGCGACATCTCGTTACCTTCGGCTTCGGCACGTGCCTCGTCCGAGTTGAGCACGTCGTAGGGACGGCTCTGCACCTTCTCCACCAATGCCTTGGGTGGACGGATGCCTTTGAATGGTTTGATTATGGCCATGATAGGAATGCTGAATTATGAATTTTGAATTCTGATCAATGATGAACGTGTAGTAGGAATGCTGAATGTTTTATAAATTCTGAATTGTGAATTATGAATTCTGAATTAAAGTTCGCTGAAAAGTCCTATTTATGAATTCTGAGTTATGAATGATGAGTTTTTTGTTTTGTCGATAGAATTATCGATGTTGTCATCTTGTATAATTCATGACAATCATCGGCCATTGACTGATACTGAGCCTCGGTGATGTAGTCGGTCTTACAAAGAAGTGTCAACCAATACTGCGTCTCTTTAATCTCTTTCTGGGAGATTGCCAACTTATGAACAAAGTCCATCGATGACTCTCCTGCTTGAGCCTCGCTTATGTTAGCACCGATAGAGGTGCCACTGCGGAGCAACTGCTTGCTCATGACACGCTCTTGCTTCTCTTCGTTCAAATATTTATATAATCTGACTACACGAATTGCAAAAGCCAATGCCTTGTCATAAACAGGATTGCCCTCCATAATTAACATCGTTGATATTTGGCTACTCTCGCTGAAAGATAGCAAGTAAACTTGCATCTTGCTCGATGGCTCAAGCATTCAAAATTCAGAATTCAGAATTTGAAATTACGCGTTTACGCGGAATTTCTCACACCCCTCCTCGAGGAAGCCTACGATCTGACGGGCGGCGGCGATGCCGGCGTTGATGTTGGCCTCGGCGGTCTGGGCACCCATCTTCTTGGGGGTGGTGAAGTAGCGTCCGGCAAACTTCTCCATCAACTCGGCATGGTCGTCGGGCATGATGTCGGTCACATACTTCAGGTCGGCACGGTCTTCCATGACCTTGACCAACTCGATCTCGTTGATCACCTCCTTGCGGGCGGTGTTGACGATCAAGCCGTTCTTGGGCATGCGGTTCAGCAAGTTGTAGTTGATGGACATACGTGTACCCGGTGTGGCGGGGATATGGATAGACACCACATTACATGTCTCGTAGAGTTCTTCTGACGATGCTACGGGGATGACGCCATCGGCCTCAATGGCCTCCTTCGGGCAGTAAGCATCGAAGGCATAAATCTCCATGCCGAAGCCCTTGGCGATGCGTGCCACATTGCGGCCCACGTTACCGTAGGCGTGGATACCGAGTTTCTTGCCCTTGAGTTCGAAGCCCGAGGTTCCGTTATACATATTGCGAACGGCCATCACCATCATACCGAAAGCCAGTTCGGCTACACCATTGGAGTTCTGACCCGGGGTGTTCATCACGCAGATGTTACGCTCGGTCGCTGCTTCGAGGTCTACATTGTCGTAGCCGGCACCAGCACGAACGATAATCTTCAAGTTTGGTGCTGCATCCATGATCTCAGCAGTAACCTTGTCGCTACGGATAATCAAGGCCTCTACGTCTGATACCGCACGCTTGACACGATCCATGTCTGTGCCATACTTTTCGCACAACTTGAGTTCGTAACCGGCTTTTGAAATCACCTCTTGAATGCCGTCAACTGCCACCTGGGCAAACGGCTTATCTGTCAATAATAATACTTTCATGTCGTTTAATGCTGATTTTTGAATTCTGAATGCTGAATTATCATGCACACCCATTCGAAGTTATCATAGGATGGTGAAGAATTCAGGATTCAGAATTCAGAATTATAAATTAGTGCAGGCTTTCAAACTCCTTCATGCAATCGACAAGGGCTTGCACACTCTCGAGGGGCATGGCATTGTAGCATGATGCACGGAAACCACCCACCGAGCGGTGTCCCTTGATACCTACCATACCTCTTTCGGTGGCGAACTTCATGAAGTCGGCTTCGAGGTCCTTGTACTCGTCGTTCATCACGAAGCAGATGTTCATGTATGAGCGGTCTTCGGGATTGGTCACCGTGGCACGGAACATCTTATTGCGGTCGATCTCGCCATAGAGCAGTTCGGCACGCTCCTTGGCACGACGAGCCATCTCCTCTACTCCACCGTTGGCCTTGATCCAACGCAAGGTGAGCATAGCCGAGTAGATGGGCAATACGGGAGGTGTGTTGAACATGGAGCCACCCTCGATGTGAGTCTGATAGTTGAGCATGGTGGGAATGTAGCGAGAGACCTTGTTCAACGCCTCATCCTTCACAATCACGAACGTAGCACCTGCAGGGGCCAAGTTCTTCTGAGCGCCACCGTAGATACAGATATACTTTGAGATGTCAACAGGACGAGAGAAGATGTCTGACGACATGTCGGCAATCATAGGCACCGGTGAGTCCAGATCCTCACGAATCTCAGTACCATAGATGGTATTGTTGCTGGTCACATGGAAATAGTCGGCATCCTCGGGGATGGTATATCCCTTCGGAATATAGTTGAATGTCGTATCAGCCGAAGAGGCTACCTCAACGGCCTCACCGAAACCTTTGGCCTCCTTGAGAGCCTTCTTGGCCCATACACCTGTATTCAGATAGGCTGCCTTCTTCTCGAGGAAGTTGTAGGGCACCATGCAGAACTGCATGCTGGCGCCACCACCGAGGAAGAGTACCGAATAGCCCTCAGGGATGTTGAGTATCTCCTTGAAGAGTGCTACTGCCTCATCGATCACCGCCTGGAAATCCTTCGAGCGATGACTTATCTCCAATATAGAAAGACCAGAGCCATTGAAATCCAAAATCGCCTGAGCAGTCTGCTCAATCACTTCACGTGGCAAGATAGATGGTCCTGCACAAAAATTATGTTTCTTCATACCTTAACAACTTTAAATGTTAATATTCTTGATAGCAAATGTAAAGAGTTTACATTACTTTAACAAAATCTTGAGGGATTATTTTTTCATACATGTTTTTTAGCATTTTTTTAGGCCCCAAAGAACTCTTAAAACGATGAAGAAAACAAAATCCTATGTAATAATATAGATATTGTCCAAAATGTCTCGTGTCATTTCGAGAAAAAGCGAGACAACCTTTAGGTCGCCGTTAAGGCAATCTCGCAGTGTGCCCTGGCAGAGTCCCTGCGCGAGATCCCTCGGCGCTTCGCTTTGTCGGGATGACACCATCGATGAGATTTTAGTGTTGGTGGACAACTGCTATATTATCCCCCATATAATAATAGAGCCCAGTCAGAAGACCAGGCTCTATTTTTTATATTCCAGATGTAAGGATTACTCTACACCTACCATAGATACTTCGATGGTATTACCTTGCTTGAGGAGTTTCTTGGCAAACTTCTTGAGGTCATCAGCAGTGATGCTATTGAGAATCTTCTCGTAGTCCTTATATGAATCTACACCATCAAGAGCATAGCCGAGCATGAGGTTGCTCCAATAGCCGTTCTCCTTCTGGTTCTCGGTGTATTTCTTGAGCATGTACTCACGCACCTTGTCGAGGTCTTTCTGACGGGGACCCTCTTCGGCAAACTTGTACAAGAGGTCTACAGCCATGCCAGTGAGTTTCTCGCGGAGCTCGGGAGAGGTCTGGAACATCACCAACAGACGGAACGACTCCTTGGGCACATCGTTGATGCTACCGCTGGTGCCTACGCCATAGGTGCCACCCTCCTTCTCACGAATCTCTTCGGTGTAGATGATGTCGAGAATCTGATTGGTGAGGCTCATCATGAGGTTGTTCTTGAGATTTGACTTCACCTTACCGCTATATACGAGGTATACGGTGGCTGAGGGAGTAGCCATCTGCTTCTCGAAGACATTCTTGATCTCGCCCTTCTGGATATCGAGCTTGGCATCAACGTACTTCTCCTTCTTGCCGCCTGTGGTGGGCAGACCACCGATATACTTCTCGATGAGGGGCAAAGCCACAGCCTCGTCGATAGCTCCAGTGAAGATGAAGGTAAAGTCAGAAGCATTGGCAAAGCGCTCCTTGTAGATTTCGAGGATACGTGCATCGTCAATCTTATCCACATCGGCAGCCTTCATGTTGATGGCGCGGGGATGGTTGTTGTAGAGTACCTTCACGATGGTGTCGCCGAGTGCAGACTGAGGATCAAGCTCTTGGTTCTCGAGCATGGCCTTCATCTTGTTCTTGTATGAAGCGAAAGCCTCGTCATCGAGGCGGGGTGCGGTGAACTGAAGGTAGGTGAGCTGCATGAGAGTCTCGAAATCCTTCGGTGTAGTGCTACCACTGAGGCCCTCAGTGTACATATTGATGTAGGGTGATACGTGAGCTTTCTTACCAGCAAGCACCTTCTGCAAGTCGGTGGTATTGAAGTTACCGATACCATTGTTTTCGATCACATCGACAGCCTGGTCGAGGTTGATGGTCTCGTCAGCATCGTAGAGTGCCTGACCACCCTTACTTACTGCGCGCATCATGATCTGATCGGCCTTGAAATCGGTGCTCTTAAGATATACAGTAGCGCCATTTGAGAGAGTGAGCTGCTTGTAACCATACTTAGCCTCCTTGACCTTAACCACCTTGCCACCTTCGGGTTCCTGAGCAATAAGGGGCTCGTCAGACACCTTGTCTTCGTAAGCGGTGATATCCTCGGCTGCTACATCGGCAAGGATCTGGGCAATCTCTGCATCGGTAGGATGTACGAGACCCTCCTTCTCGGGAAGCATAGCCATAACCACGAGGTTCGAATCGCTCATGAGGCTCTGCACGTAACTATTCACGAGCTCTACGGGGAGGTTAGGAGCAACCTGATTCATGATGGCATACTCGTTCTCGATACCGGGGATAGGCTCGTTGTCGATGAAGTGGCGCACATACTCCTTACAGTAGCGCTGACTTCTCACCTTGGCACGCTCGTTGTAAGCGCTCTCAAGGTTGGTGAGGTACTCGGCACGTGCACGTACATACTCTGACTCAGTGAAGCCGTGACGTTGCATGCGCAACATCTCGCGATAGAGTACTGACAAAGCCTCTTTCATCTGTCCCTCCTTGGGGATAACGACACCGTTCACGGCACCTTTGGTCTTGGCAAGGAAGAATTCCTCGTCATATATCGAAGCCTGCACAAAGGGAGCATCGGGGTTCATGCCGAGCTCGCTCATACGGCTATTGATCATCTGTGCAAACATAGCCTTTGCATAGTCAACGAGAAGATAGTCCATGGTACCTTTAGCCTCGGCGGGGATAGCCTCGTGCTTGGCAAAGAGGTATACAACGCCATACTGCTGCTCCTTGTCCTGAGCAAGAGCGATGATAGGCTCCTTGTTGTCAGCTACAGGATAATAGGGACGCTCGGCAGGGTTCTCAGGCATGGTGAGGTCAGCAAAGATATCCTTAATCTTAGCCTCAATCTCGTCTACGTTGATATCACCAACAACGACGATAGCCTGTTGGTCGGGGCGATACCACTTCTCATAGTAAGCACGCAACGCAGAGTAAGGGAAGTTGTCAACCACCTCCATAGTACCGATGGGGAAACGCTCACCATAGGGGCTACCGGGATACATCTCAAGCGCTACAGCCTCCATCATACGCTGCTGGGCAGTGTTGCGCTGGCGCCACTCCTCATGAATAACGCCACGTTCCTTGTCGATATCCTCCTCTTCGAGCAAGAGAGCACCTGCCCAGTCGTGAAGGATCCACAAGCAAGAGTCTACGGCACCAGCTACGCTCATGGGCACATTGTCGATGTTGTACACAGTCTCGTCGATAGAGGTGTAGGCATTGAGGTCGGCACCGAACTTAACGCCGATGCTCTCAAGATACTTCACGACACCATTGCCGGGGAACTTCTCTGTACCATTGAAGCACATGTGCTCGAGGAAGTGAGCCAAACCGCGCTGGTTCTCCTCTTCGATAACAGAACCCACCTTCTGTGCGATATAGAAGTTGGCCTGTCCTTCAGGATAGTTGTTGTGACGGATGTAGTAGGTCAATCCGTTCTCCAATTTACCCACACGAACGTTGGGGTCCATGGGGATAGGCGGCATTTGCTGAGCGATAGCCGCCGAGGCACATACAAGCATGAGCAAGAGTGCCGAGAGATGTTTTCTTAAATTCATATTCACAATTGTTTTAGGTTGATTAATTGTTATCCTTTGCTAAATGCGTGCAAAGATAGGGATTTTCTTATGGAATATGATGTTATGCTTTTATTTTTTAAGAAAATTTTTACAACCATTTTTGTCAAAAGTCACTCATCTTCACCTCAGTTTATAGCAACCTCATCTATGAAGAGGAATCCTGCATAGCCATGTGCTCCATGCCATTCGGGGATAATGCGTTCAACGAGCACTTTGACCTTTACGTAACGTGCCTCGGTAGCCGTAAACGACAACGTGTGATTGGCTATGCCGTTAGCATCTGATTCGTCCATCGACGGGAGTTGTTCGCTATACACTTCGGTGTAGTTCGTACCATCCATTGAAGTGCACACACTGAATCCACGAGCATCGAATATCCAGTCGCCCTTCTCGACACAAGTGCTGAGCGACACTGAACTAATCTCTGTAGGTTGCTGGAGGTCGATGAGGAGTTCGCAATCGTTGCCCGCAAACCCGAGCCAACGTCCTGTACGATAGTTGCGGCTACCCTTCAAACCATCAACAAGCGTCGATGCTCCACCATAGGTATAGCTACGATGGGCGGGTTGAAGCAAGGTGACAGGATGTCCTGTAGCCTTGTTGAACGCGATGTGCTCCTCGAACACACGAGTAGCCCCACGCTTGCCTATTCCCTTGGCCTTGAACACCACATCGCCCGTGATGCTTACCGGCTCCCGATAGCGAAGCGAGGAAGTAGTAGGTTCAGTGCCGTCGAGCGTATAATACATAGGAGCATCATCTATAGTACGTAGTGTCACAACAACCGCATTCTTTACTGTATCAGTAGTTATGCCCCCATCGATATCAAATATATGAGTAGCATAGTTATACCCCTTCACATCATACATGTCAGTCATCGAAAGCAGGCGCTGCTTGAAATCTTCGTAATCTTTGTTACCACTACTCCATTGCACCTCACACAAGGCCGCCATGCGGGGAAGTTCCATATATTCGACATGGCGGTACGAGGTGACATACTCCGTCCAGAGGTTGGCCTGCACACCGATGATGTGCTTCTGCTCCTCGGGAGTCAGTGAAGGGTGCATGGGTTCGTAGTTATATACCGTCTCCACGGGCACATAGCCGCCTATAGCCAAAGGTTCGGTGTCGGTATGCTTCGTTTGATAGTAATCGAAATACATATATATATTGGGCGACATGATGCAATCGTGACCACGCTTGGCCGCCTCGAGGCCACCCCCTACTCCACGCCATGAGTGCACGGTGGCATTGGGGGCCAGCTCGCCTTCGAGAATCTCGTCCCATCCGATGATGCGTCGGCCATGGACGTTGAGGAACTTCTCGGCATGAGCGATGACAAAACTCTGCAGGTACATCTCGGCACTATTCTTCGCATCGGCCTTGAGACCCAGTTTCTTGATGCGTGCCTGACACTTGGGACACTTCTCCCAGCGGCTCTTGGGACATTCATCGCCGCCCACATGAATATACTCGGAAGGGAATACGTCAATGACCTCGGCAAGAACGTCGGTAATAAACTCCAACGTGGCATCATTACCTGCGCAAAGCACATCGTCCGACACACCCCATTGTTGCCACACCTCATAGGGTCCGCCCGTGCAGCCCAGTTCTGGATAGGCCGCCAAGGCCGCCTGCATATGTCCGGGGAGGTCAATCTCGGGGATTACGGTGATGTAACGTTCGGCGGCATAGGCCACGATCTCACGGCACTCCTCCTGTGTATACAGATAGGGGCCATAGGGGATACTGTCATATACCCCGCTATTGCGTCCGATGACCGTCTGCGCACGTTGAGCTCCGATGGTGTTGAGTTTGGGATACTTCTTCATCTCGAATCGCCAGCCCTGGTCATCGGTCAAGTGCCAATGGAAACGGTTCATATTGTGCAAGGCTAGCATATCGATGAAGCGCTTCACCGAGTCCACGGCAAAGAAGTGACGCGACACATCAAGATGTGCTCCACGATATCCGAAGCGGGGATAGTCATTGATGGTCACGGCAGGGAGACACACCTCCCCACCCTGCGCTACGGGCAACGCCTTACGCAAGGTCTGCACGCCATAGAACACACCCGCAGGAGAGGCTCCCGTGATGCTGACTCCATCGGCATCGACCACAAGTCGGTAGCTCTCGGAATTTTCGATATTGGCATCCAAGGCAAGTGTGATAGCCTTTGTTGTGGGCATATCGGTCACACTCAACTCGAGCTCCGTCTTTTCCTTTATATACTCGGTAAGGAAGCTCGCATTGCGCAACATCGCCTCATCGCCCTGACAAACAATCGGGGTGTTTGCCGTAAGCGTAAAACATCCGCCATCTGTCGTTACAATCTCTTGTGGAAGTGGTACCACACGATAGTCTGCCACGGCCTTCTTGTCTGAGCAAGAAGCCAATAATCCTCCCATCAGAAGAAAGCATAAGAATGTCTTTTTCATCGTATTTTATTTTATCTATTATTAAATCTCTCACAAAATGTTCTACAACCTCCAAGCCTCGAGGGTGGCGAGAGCGCGGTGGTAATCGCGGTCGGCACTGAGGCTACGGTCGAGGTAGTCGTAGTAGAGTTCGATGCCTTGCAAGTACTCGAGCACCGAGATGTAGCCTTCGTCCATGGCCTTCTCGAGCAATGTCGAGTTGTTGGCCTCGTCGAGGGCACGGCGATAGAGCATGGCGGTGTGATGCAAGCCCTTGACGCGGGTAAACTCCTGCTCGAAGGCACTGCGCAGTTGCAACTCCGCATCCGTCTGTTGTGCCTCGGCGGCCTGGAGGGCGGTGCGTGCCGAGCGCACGCGGTTCTTGTTGGCCCAGAGGGGGATGCTCACGCCTACGGCTACACCCTGCGAGCGGGTGCCCACGGTGTGGCGCTCGTTGATGTAGGTGGCCGATAGCGAGGGCAGGTGCGAAGCCTTGGCAAGGGCAAGCTCACCGCTGCGCAACTCGCTCATTTGGCGTGCCTGAGCCAACTGGGGCAGATGTGCCTCGGCCTCGGCATACCAAGAAGAGAAGTCTAGATTGTCTAGATTATCTAGAGATTCTAGAGCATCTAGAGATTCTAGATTATCTAGATTAACACCCCCATTGAGTGCTGTGAGGCGGGCGATGAGCACGTTGCGCTCCATCTCGATGCGTGCTTCCTCGGCTTCGAGGGCCGAGAGGCTGAGGAGCACGTTGTTGTGTGATAGGGCATCGGTGTCGCCACTCTCGAGGCGGGTGCGCTCGGCCTCCACCACACGGTGTGCATGGCCGAGACGACGGTCGAGCTCGGCGGCCAGGGCATTGTAGTAGGCAAGGTCCACGAGCGTGAGCTGGGCATCGAGCAATATCTCCATGCGCGCCATGCGGTACTCCTCGTCAATGAGAAGGTTCTGCTCACGTGCCACGCGGGTGCGTTGTCCCATCACGGTGGCGAGGTCGATGCTTTGGGTCACGGTGAGTTCAGAGAGGTTGCCCGACTCTTCGCCCCCCTCCCACATGTGCTTGTAGCCCACCTCGGGGTCGGCAAGGGTGATGCCTGTACGGTTCTCCAGCTTGCGTGCCTCGGCCTCGGTACGCAGGGCAATGAGGGTCGTGTTGTTGCGCTCTATAGAGCTTAAAAGGGAGGCCTCTCCCCCATCAGTATTTTGTCCACTGACGGTCAATACCGACAATACTACGGCAATTGCTATAATAAATCGATGATAGTTCATAATTCAGCATTTAGAATTTAGAAGTCTCAGACTTCTTATGGGTTAACATATACATCACCGGCACAACGAAGCCGTTGAGCAGGGTCGAGGTGGCGAGTCCGCCGAGGATGACCTTGGCCATGGGGCTCTGTATCTCGTTGCCCGGGAGGTCGCCACCGAGGGCGAGCGGGATGAGTGCCAGGGCGGTGGTGAGGGCGGTCATGAGGATGGGGTTCAGGCGGTCGGCCGAGCCGTGCATGATGCAATCCATCACCGAGTGTCCCTCGGCACGCAGGTCGTTGTAGCGTTCGATGAGCAGCATACCATTGCG
>JAZONP010000112.1:0-2922 GCA_045654565.1 Bacteroidaceae bacterium | reverse complement strand
CCCCGCCACCGCCACCTCAGTACTTGAAGCAACGGAGCCGTCAGTGGACATATACTCCATAGACGGAGTGCTGCTGAAGGCCAATGTCCTGCAAGACGCGGCCGAAGGCCTCAGCCGCGGCATCTACATACTGCGCAACGGTGACAACGTTTCAAAGGTGATTGTCAGATAGGCTCACGTTAATTGTACATTTCTATTCACGCAACGCGCAGTAAACCGTAGACCTTATCCCTAAGCTTTGGGATGGTTTATGGATGGTTTTGTGTGCAATGAACTCACCCCTCCCCAATATTTTTTCAAGAAAATTCAAAAAAACTCACACAAATTATTGCAGGTTAAATTAAAAGCAGTACATTTGCAGTGTACTATTGAGGTAGTACACGTAAGATGTTGTAAATATTAACCAATTAAAAGATGTGAGTATGTTGAAGATTAATGATTTATCATTTTCCTACAATGGTAAGAGCTGTAAGGTGTTCAGTGATTTTTCGCTGAATTTTGAGAAGGGTGCAGTGTACGGATTGCTCGGACTGAATGGTACGGGCAAGAGTACACTGCTCTATCTCTTGACGGGTCTGCTGCGTCCGCAGCAAGGTAGTGTGCTCTACAAGGGTGAGGATGTGCAGAAGCGTTTGCCCTCCACACTGAGTGATATGTTTATCGTGCCCGAGGAGTTTGAACTGCCCAAGATGAGCATCAAGCGGTACGCCGCGCTGCATGCAGGATTCTATCCCCGCTTCAGCTACGAACAGCTGCAGAAGAACCTTGCGATGTTCGGGCTCGATGACAGCGTGGTGTTCAATAACCTCTCCATGGGTCAGCAGAAGAAGGCATTCATGTGCTACGCCCTGGCCACCAACACTTCGCTCCTCGTGATGGACGAGCCGACGAACGGACTCGACATCCCCTCGAAGAGCGAGTTTCGCCGACTCATCGCCAGCAACATGACGGACGAGAAGACCATCATCATCTCCACCCATCAGGTACGCGACATTGATAGTCTGCTCGACCATATCGTCATCATCGACGGCTCTCAAGTGTTGCTCAATGCCTCGAGCGACGAGATCTGCTGTCGCCTCCTCTTCACCGAACAGCCCATCTCGGAGCCTACCGACGGGGCGCTCTTCGTACAGCCTTCAGTAGCGGGCAACAGTGTCATCCTGCCTAATGAGTTCGATGAGGAGAGTCGTTTGAATCTCGAGTTGCTTTTCAATGGTGTGTTAGCTGCACGGGATAAGTTTGCAGTATTGTTTAACGCGTAATATTACGGAATAAGGAAACTCGAGCTATAGCTATGTAACACTCGGCAGAGTCGACAAACTGTCCCACTGTTTATAGAGGGACGAGCCCAAAGGGCGGAGGGAGTTACAAGCGTAGCGCGTAGTTTTTAGGTTTATTGCTCCGCACTTCGTTTGGAACGCCCCCGCCCTACGGGCACCCCCTCTATAAACAGAGGGGGAGTTAGCAAATGAGCGAGCAATCCGTAGCTTAATTAAAAGTCAATAACAATGAATACAATCAATAATAAATTCAGTTTCTCACGTTTCGGTGCCGTGCTGAAGTGTGACTTGATGGAGAACTGGGTACGCTACATCGGCGTGTTCGCCATCCTCTTCTTTGCTAATCTGGCCTACCAGCTTGTCGATATCAAGGATGTGGTAGAGCTTTCTATGCTTCGCGCCCTTCCCGCTGAGGAGCACATGAAGCAGTTGGCCATCGACTGTGTGCCTTTCTTCTATGGCGTATTGGCCTTGGCGTTGATGTGTGCTGCGGCCGACATGACTGCCGTGCCATTCAAGACCAAGGGGCGTGCCATGAACTACCTGATGATGCCCGCCACAAACATGGAGAAGTTCGTATCGCGCGCGTTCATCAATGTCGTGATGGTCATCGTGATGGCCTACGTGGCACTCTTCCTTGCCGACTTGGCGCGTATGCTGTATGTTGCTATTGTTGATGTCGAAGGATTCTATGGTTTCACCTTCCCCATGGTGTGGAACGAACTCTTTGAACCTTTGCGTGAGGTATATAAGAATGGCGGTGTAGGCTACGCCATTGTAGATGGCGAGATAATCCGTCCCGAGTGGGGAATGGGTATGGCTATCATGGCCGTAGCTACTCTCGTACTCTCTGTGTTTTATTTTCACTCCATCATCCTCTTGGGCGGATGTATTTGGCGCAAGGGCGCACTTTTGAAGACACTGTTTGTGGGCTTCATGATAGCCATGCTCTTCCTTTGGATGATTGCCCACATCATGCCCAGCATAGAACCGTGGTTTGTAGAGGTGATTGAACCTTGGGCTGAACGCACCTTCGTCTCGGAGACCGTGTTTGTGCGCTTCATCTTCTCCATCGCCATCCCCTTGTATCTTGTCCTGATAAGTCTGCATTGGTGGCTCAGCTACCGACTCTTCTCACGCAAGCAGGCCGTGGCGCCCCAACATCGTTTCGGTGGCAAGCATTTGCAACAACTGTTTTCTTCACGCAAATGATTTTATGCTCACACAGATCTCACAGATTACACAGAATTATAATTATGCCGAGTGTCTTGCCTCTCGCGAATCTCACGAAGTTCGCATCGTTACACTCGCGAATTGTACTGCACAAACACTCGGCGAAGCCGACAGCTGCGAGCGAAGCAATGCAGCTTTCTGTGAGATTCGTGAGATCTGTGTGAGACCTAATTTCGCGTGAGAAGAAAATTGTCTTTCCTAATAAAGAATAATTCTATGAATACAATAAACAATACATTCAGCCTCCACCGCCTGTGGAACGTGCTGCGCATCGACCTCAGAGCCTATACAGGTACACGAATGATGTATATCGGCGTACTGTTCATTCTCTTGGCATGCGAATTGGGCGACCTCCATCAATGTATCGCCAGCTATAAGATGGGTGTGGTGGACGCGTCTCAGCTGTTTG
>JAZONP010000111.1:0-11567 GCA_045654565.1 Bacteroidaceae bacterium | reverse complement strand
TTACTCACGTGACGATATCGCTTCATTCCTCCCCGTATACTTGGAGAAGAAGATCTTGAAGGTAGACCCCTTCCAGGTTCTCGACCAGAACGGTGTAGGTCAGCTCGTAGAGATGGCTGTAGAGCGCGGTCGCGCTGTACGCCCCGAGCTCAAGTGCGGTATCTGTGGTGAGCACGGTGGTGAGCCCTCATCAGTTAAGTTCTGCCACAAGGTAGGCTTGAACTATGTATCTTGCTCTCCCTTCCGTGTGCCCATCGCACGTCTCGCTGCGGCTCAGGCGGCTGTTGAGGAGGCTTAAATGATATTAGCCTAATAATGTAGGCGGTAAACCGTATGGTTTGCCGCCTTATTTTTTTGTTCAATTTTAGGGGTGGTATAAATTTTCAATCCAAATCTTTGGTGATATGTGAAAATACAGTAACTTTGCTCGCGTATACATGTTATAATATATATAGGTGTAACCTATGAAGACGATTGTTAATCTCAGCAAGTATTGGTGGTGGCTCAGTGATAATTATTGAGCGCGATTGCCATGTATGCCAGATAGAATAAGAATTAGATGATGATAGTGGAATCCGATGCTCATGATATGCTGGACATCGGATTTTTTTTATTTGTGTTAAGAGAATAAATATTTTAAATATTCGCAATAATGAAACAGAAAAGATTCTTCTTGCCCGAAAGTGAAATCCCTACTCAGTGGTACAATATACAGGCTGATATGCCAACCAAGCCGAAGCCAATGCTCAATCCTAAGACTGGTGAGCCAGTGACAGAGGATGACTTGTGTGAACTCTTCTCACGTGAAGCTTCCAGTCAAGAACTTAATATGACCGATGCGTGGATTGATATTCCCGATCGGGTGAGAGAAATGTATGCTTACTATCGTAGCACGCCTCTTGTACGTGCTTATGGGTTGGAGAAGGCTCTCGGAACGCCTGCTCATATCTATTTTAAGAATGAGAGTGTGAGTCCTATCGGTTCGCACAAGTTGAACTCGGCATTGGCACAGGCTTATTACTGCAAGGAAGAGGGGGTTACTAATGTGACTACGGAGACTGGAGCGGGTCAATGGGGAGCGGCCTTATCGTACGCCGCCAAGGTGTTTGGTCTTGAGGCGGCAGTGTATCAGGTGAAGGTGTCGTATGAACAGAAACCCTACCGGCGCAGTATCATGCAGACTTTCGGCGCGCAGGTGACTCCGTCGCCTTCAATGTCGACTCGTGCAGGTAAGGATATTCTCACTAAGTATCCCAATCATCAAGGCTCGCTGGGTACTGCCATTTCTGAGGCAGTAGAGCTGGCGAGGATGACTCCAGGCTGTAAGTATACGTTGGGCTCCGTGATGGGACACGTGACTTTGCACCAAACCATCATCGGTCTTGAGGCTGAGAAGCAGATGCAGATGGCAGGTGAATATCCTGACGTGGTTGTGGCCTGCTTCGGTGGCGGATCTAACTTCGGAGGATTGGCGTTTCCCTTTATGCGCCATAATATAAAGGATGGAAAGACTACGCGCTTCGTGGCGGCTGAGCCTGCATCATGTCCTAAGCTTACACGTGGAGAGTTTCACTACGACTATGGTGATGAGTCGGGTTATACGCCCTTGATACCGATGTTTACGCTTGGCCATAATTTCCGTCCGGCCAATATCCATGCTGGTGGCTTGCGTTATCATGGAGCAGGACTAGTGGTGTCGCAACTATTGAAGGATGGTATGATGGAGGCTGTGGATATAGAACAGATTGAATCGTTTGAGGCGGGCACGTTGTTTGCTGCAGTCGAGGGTATAATTCCCGCTCCAGAGTCATGTCATGCCATTGCGGCTACCATACGTGAGGCAAAGAAGTGCATCGAGACGGGTGATGAGAAGACTATCCTCTTCTGTCTCTCAGGACATGGTCTCATAGATATGGCTTCGTATGATCAGTTCCTTGCTGGTAACCTTATTAATAATGCCTTGGGTGATGAGGTGATAGCCGAGAATATCAAGGGGCTGAAGGAGAAGGTTGTTTTTTAGCTGTTTGCTTTTGGCTGTTAGCTCTTGGCCTACAATTCAAAAGAAGAGGGACACCTGGTGTCCCTCTTCTTTTTTTTTACTTTCATTTCATCTCTACCTCTTCTTTCATGTCTATCTCTTCGCCCTTTGCGTCGTAGAACTTGTAGGCGAGCAGCGGGACACTTTGGTTGGGAGTGATGCGTATGCCAAAGCCATACTTCATCTTCCATCGTGTTTTCATAGAGATGAACCCCTGATTGATGTAGGCTGCTACATAGGGGTGCACGTGCAGGTTGAACCGGCTAATCTTCAATTTCTTTACTAAGTAGTCAATCTTGTTCTCTAGTGTGTCGGTGAATAGGATAGAGGCCTTGATGGTGCCTTTGCCGAAGCATACAGGGCAGCTCTCCTCGACGGCTACATCCATGGCAGGGCGTACGCGCTGACGTGTTATCTGCATCAGGCCGAATTTGCTCAAAGGGAGGATGTTGTGCTTGGCGCGGTCGCGCGACATGTTTTGGCACATGCGCTCATAGAGCTTCTGGCGATTCTCGGCAGTATCCATGTCGATGAAGTCGACCACGATGATCCCACCCATATCGCGAAGGCGAAGCTGGCGCGCCAACTCGTCGGCTGCTCCAAGGTTTACATCGATGGCGTTCTCCTCTTGGTTGTTGTTGCCGCGTGAACGGTTGCCGCTGTTTACGTCCACCACATGTAGAGCTTCGGTGTGCTCGATGACCATGTAGGCGCCACCACGGTAGGGTACGATGCGCCCGAACGATGACTTGATCTGCTTTGTCACGCCGAAGTTGTCCATGATGGGCAGTGTACCCGTGTAGTGCTTCACTACGTGTGCTCTGTCGGGGGCAATGAGTGATACATAATTACGTATCTCATTGTATGCGTTGTCGTCGTTGATGTAGATGGCTTCGTACGACGGATTGAAGAGGTCGCGCAGCATAGCTACGGCGCGGCTGTTCTCTTCGTGGATGAGCACGGGGGGCTTGTCGGCTTTCTGTACCTTGAGGATGGCATCGTCCCACAATTTGACAAGGGTTCTCAGTTCGGAATCGAGTTCGGCTACGCGCTTGCCTTCAGCCACGGTGCGTACGATGACGCCGAAGTTCTTGGGCTTGATGCTCTGGATGAGCTGTTTGAGTCTAGCGCGTTCTTCGGCTGACTTGATTTTCGATGACACACTCACCTTGTCAGAAAAGGGTACGAGTACAAGGAAGCGGCCTGCAAAGGAGAGCTCTGCGGTGAGGCGAGGACCCTTGGTTGAGATGGGTTCCTTGGTTACCTGTACCATGATCTCCTGTCCCTGCTGTAAGATGTTGGCGATGCTTCCCTCCTTAGGAAGTTCGGGTTGTCCTACAGACTTGGAGTAGGGAGCAAGCTTCTTCTTATCACTGACTACCTGTTTTGTGTACTTGTGGTAACAATTGTAGTGGTTACCCAAGTCCTGATAGTGAAGAAAAGCTTCTTTGGCTGAACCTACATCAACAAAGCATGCATTCAGGCCAGGCATGATCTTCTTTACCCGTCCCAAGTACATGTTGCCCACGGAGAAAGACGCTTCGCGTCCCTCTTTCTGAAACTCCACCAGAACCTTGTCTTCGGTTAAGGCAATGGTGATGTCATTGGGCTGTACGTCAATGAATAATTCGCTGGTCACTTTTCTTGGTATTTTTAGGAGTTTGGGAGTTCTGTAGTTTTCGCTTCGCTTAGGAGTTCAGGCGATAGTTTGCGTAACTTGAAGTATTGTCTGTAACTCCTGCACTCCTGACTACTATACTCCTAATCAAAAGCAACAAAGAACAAACTCAAAATTCCGTTTTGCGTTATTTGAAGTTTGTTCCCTGTCTTTTTCCCTTTTGCGTAAGAGCTTACTTCTTGCTCTTATGTCTGTTCTTTCTCAGTCTTTTTTTACGCTTGTGAGTCGCCATTTTATGACGCTTATGCTTCTTTCCGTTTGGCATAGTGGGATAAATTTATGGTTAATACTCTATTTCTTTCTCTTATTTCTTTACATCCACAGCGAATGTCTTTGCAGGCTTGAATGCGGGGATGTTGTGCTCGGGAACGATAATGGTTGTGTTCTTAGAGATGTTGCGAGCAGTCTTCTGTGCTCTCTTCTTCAAGATGAAGCTACCGAAACCACGAAGGTATACGTTCTCCTCCTTAATCAACGACTCCTTAACTACTTCCATAAAAGCCTCTACGCACTTCAGTGCTTCAGCTTTATCAACACCTGTCTTCTTGCAGATTTCGCTAACAACTTCTGATTTAGTCATTTTTTTTATTCTTTTGGGTTTACAAATGTCTTTTTTCAATTTCGGAGTGCAAATATAGATGTTTTCTCGTTGCTAAAAAAATATATTGCTGTATTTTTTTTGTAAATGACTCACTTTGTTTGCTCTGTCTCACTTATTTGCCTATTTTTGCGGTGTATTTAATGTATACGTTGCGAATGGATGAAATTGTAACTCGACTTTTTGCATGGTACGATGAGCATTGCCGCTCGTTGCCTTGGAGATCTACACGCAATCCTTATTATATATGGATTTCTGAGGTTATTTTGCAACAGACTCGTGTTGCTCAAGGTTACGATTACTTTGTGCGTTTTGTCGAACGCTTCCCTACGGTTGAAGTGCTGGCTCAGGCATCTGAAGACGAGGTGATGCGCCAATGGCAAGGGCTGGGATATTACTCTCGTGCTCGCAATTTGCATGCAGCAGCGAAGCGAGTGGTGGCTATGGGCGGATTCCCCAATACCTACGAGGGTATTCGCTCGCTCCGTGGGGTGGGAGACTATACGGCAGCTGCTATCGCCTCGTTTGCGTACGATATCCCCCAAGCGGCTGTTGATGGCAATGTGTGTCGTGTGTGGTCGCGTGTGTTTGGTATCGATGAACCTATTGACTTGGCACGAGGCAAACAGATGATTATCGAGGTTGCGCAGTTGTTGCTTCCTGTAGGGCATGCTGCTAAATACAACCAGGCTGTGATGGAGTTTGGTGCTCTACAGTGTGTGCCAAAAAATCCTGATTGTACCTCATGCCCCTTGGCTCACAAATGTGTTGCCAAAGCTGAGGGTAGGGTCGGGCTACTCCCTACGAAGTCGCACAAGACTAAGGTTACTGACCGCTATCTTACCTATTTGCACATACATAACCATGAGTCGCTGTTGCTGCGCAAGCGCTCTGCTGATGATATATGGAGGAATCTCTATGAACTCCCTTTGATAGAAACACCAATGTCACTGGATGACGATTCGCTATTGGCTAGCGATGAATTCGCCCAATGGCATGCGGCACTGCCATCTTATACCTACAAGAGTGGAATGAAGGGCATCAAACATGTGCTTTCGCATCGCGTGTTACATGCCTCGTTTCATGAGTTAGAGGTACATGGACCGCTCCCTTGTGTTGACGGATATGTGATCGTCCCATTCGAAGAGTTACATCGTTATGCTCTGCCTCGACTCATCGAACGCTATTTTGAGAATAAAAATAATGCATAGAATAGTATGTGTATGTGAAAATTATTATCTAATTTTGAAGCTCAAATATAAAAAGTATATAATTATGTCAGTAAATAAAGTAATACTTATAGGTAACGTGGGACGTGAGCCCAATGTGCGTTATGTAGATCGTGACGTGGCGGTTGCGAGTGTTTCGCTTGCAACATCGGATCGCGCTTATACTCTTCCTAACGGAACTCAGGTGCCCGAGCGTACTGAGTGGCACAACCTCGTTTTTTGGCGTGGTTTGGCGCAGACTGTAGAGAAGTATGTGCACAAGGGTGACAAACTCTACGTTGAGGGTAGCATCCATAGTCGTTCTTATGATGATCAGAATGGTGTTCGCCGCACAGTTGTGGAGATTTGGGTCGACAATATGGAGATGCTCTCACGCCAGCAGACCGCAGCACAACCTGCAGTGCAGCCTGTGCAACCCACAGTCCAACAACCTGCTTCTAATGGCGAGGTGCCTTTTTAGTAACTAAACATTCGTATTTTGGATATTTCCTCGCTATGGCATCCTATAGCTGATGCCTTCTCTGTTATTCAGTTTACGCCCCCTACGGTAGGTGTCGTTGTTGCTTTAGTGTTGGCCTGTCTGTTGCTCTTTTGCTCAGGCTTTGTGTCGGCGTCTGAGATTGCTTTCTTTTCTCTCAGTCCCTCTGATCTCGCGGAGATTGAGGAGGGAGATACTGTGAGTGATCGTGTCATTAATAAGTTGTTGGGCAAGTCTCAAAAGTTGTTGGCCACCATTCTCATCTCGAACAACTTTGTCAACATCACAATCACTGTATTAGGTAACTATGCCATGCTTTCGATGCTCGACTTTGGTGGCATCGTGTGGCTCGAGTTTCTATTCATCTCGGTGCTGCTTACTTTTCTACTCCTGCTCTTCGGTGAGATAATGCCCAAGTTCTACTCTTCGCTCAATCCGCTGAGGTTTTGCCGCATGTGTGCTCCTGTCATCAATGTGCTTACCTATGTGTTCAGCCCTTTGTCATTCTTGTTGGTGAAGTCTACTCGCTTGGTTGATCGTCTACATCGTCAAAAGGGACACAACCTCTCAGTCGACGAACTGGAACAGGCACTTGAACTTACTGACAAGGCAGAACTTACCGACGAACAAGAACTCCTTGAGGGTATCATTCGTTTTGGGGATGAAACAGCTAAGGATGTCATGACCTCGCGCCTTGATATGGTTGCCATCAATATCCGAGACAGCTACAAGCAGGTTCTTGCTTGTGTGACCGAGAATATCTATTCACGTATCCCCGTATACTCGGGTACGGTGGACAATATCAAGGGTATCCTCTATATCAAAGACCTTTTGCCGCATCTGAACAAGGGTGAGGGCTTTCGTTGGCAGACCCTCATTCGTCCCGCCTTCTTTGTTCCTGAGACCAAACAAATTGATGATCTCCTTCGTGATTTCCAGGCCAGCAAGGTGCACATTGCTATCGTGGTGGACGAGTTTGGCGGCACGCTCGGACTGGTCACACTCGAGGATGTTATCGAGGAGATTGTAGGGGAAATTAATGATGAGTACGACGAGGTGGAACGCCCCTATGTGAAGCTCAACAGCAACACCTATCTCTTCGAGGCCAAGACTATGCTCTCCGATTTCCAACGCGAACTCGATCTCGACGACGAACTCTTCGAGGCGGTTGAGGACGACGCTGACTCCTTGGCTGGTCTCTTGCTTGAACTCAAGGGAGATTTCCCCGAACTACACGAGAGTATTGATTTTCATCATCTCACTTTCGAGGTAATGGAGATGGACGAACGTCGTATCGTGAAGATTAAGGTCGTGGTACACAACACTCCGAAAGCAGATGCCTAACTATGCCCATCATACGTTCGAGGGTGGTGGCATTGCCATCTGGCATATCACCGAGACCTCCGACGTATTGTATGCCTTGCTTGGAACGCAGCGCTACGATGCCCAGTTGCTTGAGAAGAAGAATGAATCACGCAGGGCTGAATGGCTCGCCGTGCGTCTACTTGTGGAGGAACTGTTTGGTGTCGAGTGTGAGGTGGCCTATCATCCCACCGGACGTCCCTATCTTAAGAATGGCATTGCTCACATCAGTATATCACACACCAAAGGCTTCGCTGCCGTGGCCTATCATCACGAAACACCGATAGGCATGGATATAGAATACATCTCCTCGCGCGTGGAGCGCATTGCCTCGCGTTTCACCACTCAGGTTGAGACCTCCTATATCGATATGCACGATGAAGATGTTCGTCAGATGTACCATCTCATCAACTGGTCGGCTAAGGAAACACTTTACAAACTGTTTGATTCGCCCTCAATGGCAGAGTTCAAGGAGGTGTTCCACATTGCTCCCTACATGTTGGCCGAATGTGGTACGATGAATGCCACGGTCTGCAGTGCCGAGAAGATCCTGCTTGCAGTTTCCTATCGCACGTTCCCCGAGTTTGTATGCACATGGGCAGTGGCTTCTGCCATGTTGAAAGATTAGTTATGGGGCGAGGTGCTTGAGCTGTGCATCCGCAGCGATTAGCCAATTGTCTCTTTCCTTATAGAGTCCTGGAGTGCCTCTTACATAATCTTCATATTCTGTTTCTCCAGTGTCGCCTCCATAGCAGGGATCTCCCTTCTGTTGATAGGGCACGATGTCTATGTATCCGTTTAGTTCTTCCAAGGTGGGAGAGGGCTTCGTTTTTGTCTTCATATCGATGGGGATTGGTGGTGCCGATATAACAACTCTCGGACGATAATGTTGTATGTATCGCCCGAGAGTAATCTTTTTTTGTTGTCAACGTTAGTCGAAGAAGTTTGGCTTCCGCTTGCGTGCCTCCTCTAAGGAGAGCAGGGGAGTCTGCTCTTTTTGTGCGAACGCTTGGCGTAGGGCCTCTTGCTCTTGCCAAAGTTGGGCGGTAAAGGCTTTTCGGGTCTCGGTACCGAGCAGGGCTGCAGCTACGCCAGAGTTTTGCGAAGCATCCTTCACGTACACCACGGGGCCATCATAGGCAGTGGCTATCTTCAGTGCAGTGTGCATGGCGCTGGTGGTAGCGCCACCGATGAGGAGTGGTACGTTGATGCCTGCTTTGCGTAGGGCTTCAGCGGTGGCTACCATCTCGGCTAGCGAAGGAGTGATGAGTCCGCTCAGCCCGATGATATCGGGCTGGCATCCAAGGGCTTTTCGCACGATGTCTTCGGCAGGAACCATTACGCCCATGTCGATGATGTTATAGCCGTTGCAGCCCATCACCACGCTTACGATGTTTTTACCAATGTCGTGTACGTCGCCCTTGACGGTGGCGAGGAGAACGGATTTGGATTCTGAATTTTGAATTTTGAATTCTGAATTGTTGTTGTCCAGTTGTCCGTTGTCTGTTAATCCTAATTCGTTGGTGTCTGTTGTCCGTTGCTTTTCCCTTCGGCCAGCGAACTTCGTTTGTCTGTTGTCTGTTGTTAAAATCTCCACCGCTTGCTTCATTGTACGGGCGGTCTTCACCACTTGGGGGAGGAACATGCGGCCTTCTCCAAAGAGACGTCCTACGTGCTGCATGCCAGCCATCAGGGGACCTTCGATGATGGCTACGGCCGAGGGATACACGGTGAGTGCCTCCTTCAAGTCGGCTTCGAGCGTGTCGCTCGTGCCCTTGATGAGGGCGTTCTGGAGGCGCTCCTCGAGGGATGTGGGTTTAGAGTTTAGAGTTGAGTGTTTAGAGTTGCCGTCCGGATGGGAGTTCTCATCTTTCATCTTTCCACTTTCCACTATCAACCGCTCGGTGGCGTCGAGTGTGCGGTTGAGGATCACATCCTCTATCGCCTCCAGCAACTCGGAAGGGATGTCGTCGTAGCGTACCGAGGTGGCGGGGTTCACGATACCCATGTCCATGCCAGCCTTGATGGCGTGGTAGAGGAACACGGCGTGCATAGCCTCGCGCAGGTAGTTGTTGCCACGGAAAGCGAAGGAGAGGTTGCTCACACCACCGCTCACGTGGGCTCCAGGAAGGTGCGTGCGTATCCATTCCGTGGCGCGGATGAAGTCGATGGCATAGGTGTTGTGTGCCTCGATGCCTGTAGCCACGGCAAGGATGTTGGGGTCGAAGATGATATCCTGTGGAGGCATGCCCACCACATCGACCAGCAGGCGATAGGCACGCTCACAGATGGAAATGCGATGCTCATAGGTGTCGGCCTGCCCCTCTTCATCGAAGGCCATCACCACTACGGCAGCACCGAGGCGGCGTATCTCGCGAGCACGAGCGATGAATAGTTCTTCGCCCTCCTTGAGCGATATGGAGTTGACCACGCACCTGCCCTGTATGCACTTGACTGCTGCTGTGATAACCTCCCACTTCGAGGAGTCCACCATGATGGGTACGCGGGCGATGTCGGGTTCCGAGGTGATGAGGTTGAGGAAGTGCACCATCTCTTGCTCTGTGTCGAGCAGTCCGTCGTCCATATTGATGTCGAGCAACTGGGCTCCGTCCTCCACCTGGTGGCGGGCGATGGCGAGTGCTTCGTCGTATTTCTTTTCGCTGATAAGTCGGAGAAACTTGCGCGAGCCCGCCACGTTGCAGCGCTCACCCACGTTGATGAAGTTGCGCTCGGGTGTCACCTCGCACAGCTCCAGTCCCGATAGCCACAGCGCCTCGGGGCGTGGGGCAGGTACGTGGGGCTTAGCTCCCTCGACCAGTGCCGCATACTCGGCGATGTAGGCATCTGTGGTGCCGCAGCATCCGCCGATGATGTTTACCAATCCCTCGGTGATATACTCCTTCACCTGCACGGCCATCTCGGCAGGTGTCTGGTCATAGCCGCCCAGGCTGTTGGGGAGTCCCGCATTGGGGTAGCACGATATGTAGTAGGGGGCACGTGCGGCGAGCCCCTTGAGGTAGGGCTTCATCTGTGCCGCGCCGAAGGAGCAGTTGAGTCCCACCGAGAAGATATTGGCATGGCTCACTGAGGCGAGGAAGGCATCGAGTGTCTGTCCCGAGAGCGTGCGTCCTGCAGCATCAGAGATGGTCACCGAGAGCATGATGGGCAGACGGCGTCCCATGCGCTCCATCACTTGCTCGGCGGCGTAGAGGGCCGCCTTGGCGTTGAGCGTGTCAAAGATGGTCTCGATGAGCAGTGCATCTACGCCTCCTTCGATGAGTGCCTCCATCTGTTCGTCATAGGCTGCGACGAGTTCGTCGTAGGTGATGCCGCGCTTAGCGGGATCGTTCACATCGGGGCTGATGGAGCAGGTTTTGTTGGTCGGTCCTATAGAGCCCGCCACGAAGCGGGGCTTGTCGGTGGTACTCAGTGCATCGGCCTCGCGGCGTGCGATGTGGGCTGCGGCAAGGTTGATCTCGCGGCACAGGTGCTCGCAGCCATAGTCGGCCATGGAGATGCGCTGCGCGTTGAACGAGCAGGTCTCGATGATGTCGACCCCCACATTGAGGTAGCGGCGGTGTATGTCGGCAATCACGTCGGGGCGTGTGAGGCATAGCAGGTCGTTGTTCCCCTTCTGCAGCCCGGGCAGAGCAGTAAACCGCTCGCCACGGAAGTCCTCCTCGGTAAGTCCGAGACGCTGTATCATCGTACCCATCGCGCCATCCAGGATGAGGATGCGCTCCTTGACAATATCGTGTAGTTGTTGCATTTGTACCTCGTTTTCGGAATAATGTGCAAAGTTCGTACAAATATTTCACTCGCCCAAATGCGGAATAATCATAATTAGGAATATGGAGTAAAGAAAAAGCAAGCAACGCCACTATAGGAGCGATGCTTGCTAATCCTGGGATTTGTTGATAACTGTGATTACTTAATCACAACTTTTCGTCCATTTACTATATAAATGCCCTTAGTAGGGTTCTCTACGCGACGGCCTTGGAGGTCGTAGATGAGCTGTGAGCCCTGAGCATCGAGCACTAGTGCTCGATGCCTGTCTCCAGTGCCTTGATGGCAGCGAGGGCAGCGGTAGCGTCGAAGGTGGTCACCTTCTCGATGCGCACCGTGTTGCCACCGTCGCCGAGGTCGTTGTAGTGGGTGATGACGGCAGGGTCGTAGCCGTTAGA
>JAZONP010000110.1:0-16282 GCA_045654565.1 Bacteroidaceae bacterium | reverse complement strand
TGCGAGATGCAGTGGCTCTCGTCGACGGTGATGAAGCTCACCTCCATGCGGCGCAGCTTGGTGAGGAAGATGTCTGAGGAGAGGCGCTCGGGCGAGACGTAGAGGAACTTGTACCCGCCGAGGATGCAGTTGTCGAGTGCGGCCACGATGTTGTCGCGGCTCATGCCCGAGTATACGGCTGTGGCCTTGATGCCGCGCTCGCGGAGCTTGGCCGCCTGGTCTTTCATCAGGGCGATGAGGGGGGTGACCACGATGCACACGCCCGGCATGGCCAGTGCAGGCACCTGGAAGGTGATGCTCTTGCCACCACCCGTGGGCATGAGACCGAGGGTGTCGCGTCCGCTGCCTATGCTGCGGATGATGTCTTCCTGTATGCTACGGAATGAGTCGTAGCCGAAGTATTCTCGCAGTACTTCTACGTAGTTCACTCGCTGTCAGTGCTGGGTTTGATTCTCTCGATGAAGAGTTGTATCTCGCCACGCTTGTGGGAGTTCTCCTCCAGGGTGTAGCAGATGTCAAAGGCTTGCTTGGACTTGATGTAGCGTGCTTGCGAACTTTGCCCGAAGGCGATGCCATTCACTACGTTGTTGCTCTTGTTGTCTACCAACTCCAGTTTGATGTGCTCCTGATTGCGGCCTACCACACGGCTGGTGCCGAAGTCGTAGACATGATGGGTGGAGAATATGGGCTTGGGGTTGTCGGGGCCGAAGGGCTCAAATCGCTTCAGGTCGTTGTAGAGCTTGATGGTGCAGTCGCTGAAGCTCAGCTCCTCGTCGATGTAGATGTTGGCCTCGGTCTGCGTGGGGTGTATGTTCTCGGCTACATATTCCTCGAATCGGCGGGCAAACTCCTCTACATTCTCGACCTTGAGCGTGAGACCTGCCGCGTAGGGATGTCCGCCGAAGTTCTCCAAGAGGTCGCGGCAACTGTCGATGGCTTTGTATACGTCGAAGTCAGCTACCGAGCGTGCCGATCCCGTAGCCATGTCGTTTGTCTTGGTGAGCACTACGGACGGGCGGTAGAAGAGCTCGGTGAGGCGTGAGGCTACGATGCCTATGACGCCACGGTGCCAGTCCTCGTTGTAGAGCACGATGCTGCGCTTGTCGGCGAGTCCCTCGAGGTTGTCGACGATGCGGTTGGCCTCCTCGGTCATGCTCTTGTCGAGGTCTTTGCGGGCTTCGTTGTACTCGTTGATCTGGCCTGCCATGTCGAGCGCCTTGCGGTAGTTCTTCTCGGTGAGCAGGTCTACCGCCTCACGCCCGGTCTGTATGCGTCCCGAGGCATTGATGCGCGGACCGATCTTGAAGATGATGTCGCCCAGCTTGATCTCCTTGTCCTTGAGTCCGCACACCTCGATGATGGCCTTGAGGCCCGTGCTGGGGCTGCTGTTGATCTGGCGCAGTCCGTGGTAGGCCAGTATGCGGTTTTCTCCCATGATGGGTACGATGTCTGACGCGATGCTCACCGCTACGAGGTCGAGGTAGGGGATGAGCTGGCTGAACTCGATGCCGTTGTCCTTGGCAAAGGCTTGCATCAGCTTGAAACCTACGCCACAACCCGAGAGGTGGGGGTAGGGGTAGTTCGAATCGCGCAGCTTGGGGTTGAGTATGGCTACTGCCGGAGGGAGTACCTCGTCCTGTACGTGGTGGTCACACACGATGAAGTCGATGCCCAACGTCTTGGCATAGGCTATCTCGTCCACTGCCTTCACACCGCAGTCGAGCACGATGACCAATGTCACGCCCGAAGCTTTGGCATAGTCCACACCTTGGAACGATACGCCGTATCCGTCGTTGTCGCGGTCGGGAATGTAGTAGTCGATGTTGGTGGTAAACTGCTGCAAGAAGCGGTATACCAACGCGACGGCCGTGGTACCGTCTACATCATAGTCGCCATAGACGAGTATGCGCTCCTTGCGGCCGAGCGCCTTGTTGATGCGCTCTACGGCAAGGTCCATTCCATCCATGAGGAAGGGGTCGTGCAAGTTGAGCAGGCTGGGGCGGAAGAATTTCTTCGCCTCGGCGGCCGTTCGTATGCCTCTTCCTTGCAATAGGCGACACAGCACGGGACTGATGCCTATCTCCTCGGATAGCGCATCAGCATCTATGCAGTCCTGCTGGGTGGGAGGTTGATAATTCCAATTGTAAGTCATTATATATGTTTCTTTTATTATCTTTATCAAGTGGGTACGCTACACGTGCCCATAAGGTAGGCTGCGGCCATTTGCGCACACCTACCCATTTTAACTTCGTAAAGGTACAAAAAAGAAAGTATACAAACGAACAGTTTAAGTAAAATTATGAATAAAACTTCGATTAAGTTGTGATTAACGATGACGCCGACGCGAGAGGAGCGTCGGTTGCGACGAAGGAAACTTTAGTTTCCCCGAGGAGTCCTTTTTCACCATGAGACGTTTGAGAGATCCTTGCTTTTTCCCCTACGGGCCAGCGACCTAAAGGTTCACTTCGTTCTGGATGACAACCGACGCCAAACCGAGAGCAAAGATAAGCTTGCTTAATCTCTGCTGAGGTGCGAAGGAGGAAAACTAAGAGTTACTAACGCGGAAATACATGGATTGGGTAAACATCTATATTGTTGCCTTAATCATTGGATACAGACTCACCTCTCAAGGCTCAAGGCTCACTTCTCATCGCTCATCGCTCATCGCTCACTTCTCATCGCTCTCAGAATGGATAGCCCACTCCGAGGTGGAAACATAGTCCTTGGATGAAGTGTGGGATATTGTAGTAGCCGCGTTTTCCGGTCGCATAGGGGGCATGCAGGGGGATGCCTATATCGGCACGGAGGAGGAGCATACGTAGGTTGTAGCGCAAACCGAGTCCAGTGCCCAAGGCGATGTCACGGGCAAAGGTCTTCAGCCGGAGTTGACCTCCGGGGCGCGCAGGGTCGGCGCGCAGGGTCCACACATTGCCTGCGTCGAGGAAGAGGGCGCCACTGAGCTGACCTATAAGGGGGAAGCGCCACTCGACGTTGGCTTCTAACTTAATGTCGCCCGTGTGGTCGATATAGGCATAGCGCCCTGTGGCGTGATAGCTCCCCGGCCCCAAGCCACGGAGAGGAAAGGCGCGGAGGTCGCTCCCGCCACCGACGTGAAACAGCTCGCTGAAGGGACTTGTGGCATTGCCGGCAGAGTTGCCGTAGGGGTAGATGATGCCTGCGATGATGCGCGTGGCCAGTGTATGGCGCGTGGCAAGGTGATAGTAACGGCAGGCCTCCATATGGCTCTTGAAGAACTGAGCATAGGGTGTGCCCAAGAGGGATTTCTCCCTCTCGCTTAAAGGGTGCCCTGTGGCTGCGTAGATGAGCGAGGTGAGGGCGCCAGCCGAGGTCATGGTAAGGGTTATCCGCGAGGGATGGCGTGCGGCAAGGGACGTGTTGTCATAGCTGAGGGTATAGGATGAAGAGGGTACGAACTGATCGCGGAAAGAGATCCCTATGGCGGGGTTGGCTATCATGATGGAGTCGAACTGCGGGGTGGTGTGCTCCAGTGTGTTGAAGGTGAGCGAGAAGGGGGTGACGCTATGCGTGAGCACATCGGAGGTGGAGAAGGCATAGGTGAGGTTGCCACCAAAGGCGAGCATACGGAAGAAGCCGCTGCGATGTAGCCACTCTGTGTAGAGGCGTGCGGTAGTGGAGACGGGGTGCTCGTAGGAGCGGTTGTAGCCCCCGGGAAAGAGCAGTTGGGGGACTGAAAGCGAAAGGTCGGCTGCAAGCTCATAGGAGTTGGTCTGCTGGCCGCGGAGTTGTTCGGCGCGATGCGTTTGCCACTCATAGGACCCCTTGAGACGTAACTGTATGACTTCGGACATGCGTAGCAGGTTCTTGCGGGCGAGCGATGCTACGAGACTAGGACCTGCCTGGTCGTTGCTCTTGGCAGTGAGGTTGCCCTCGAGAGAGAGCTCATAGGGACGCTCCAACAGGGTGTTGATGTGTACGTCAAGGGTATCGGCCCAGTAGGCGCTGTCGCGTGGGATGTAGCTGATGCTCACACCGCTCAGAATGCCCAAGCGGTTGAGGTCGCGCTGCGTGGTGTTTTGTGACGTGGAGGAGTATAGATCGCCTCGATGGTAACTGATGCGCGAGGCGAGCAGGGTGGGGCGTATGGGAATGTGTCGTCCGCGGTAGTGGTAGGTGATGTCTCCAATCGTCAGTGTGCGCTCTGGTAGTTTGGCTATCGAGGGTCTGCTGTCAGTGAAGGTCACGAAGGTATGCCCCATGTGCCATGGCTTGGTGGCGGAGTAGGGAAGGTCTGCGTGCGGGGTGATGCGTAGTTGAGCCTGTCGCTTCACCGCAGTGGTGTCGGCAAGGAGGAGTATCATCTCGGGACGGAAGTAGTAATAGCCCTTCTCGCGCATGAGCTGGAAGAGGCGGTTGCGCTCGCCGCTGAGCGTGGCATAGCTTAGTTGTTCGCCCTCGTGCAGTAGGCGTTGTTGCCAAGTGGAGCGGATGAGGCTATCCATGGCAGGAGAAAAGTGGCTGTACTCAATCTTGCCATAGCGCCACGCCTCACCCAGGTGTAAGGCATAGGAGAGCTGTGCTCTGCGCCTGTCGGGTAGGGTGTCGATGCGGAAGGTCACGCGGCTGTCGAAATAGCCGAAGTTGTGCAAGGTGTTCTCAGCTACCTCGGCACGGAAGGCGGGGTTGACGGTGGAGATGTATATGGGTTGTGTGGCAAAGGTGCGGAAGAGCCAGTGGCGCAGTCCTGTGCTGTCGTCCACAAAGGCATTGTAGGTCCAAAGCCCCAAGGGGAAGGGGGTGCGATAGCGTGAACTGCCGAACAGTGCATTGTTGGGTGGCGAGATGAATGCTACCTTGGCTTCGCCTATAGCTTTGTCACGCAGTGGGGATGGGCTGTCGTCGGTGATGGTGATAGCTCGTGTCCCCGTATAGAGCAACTCATCGGTTGGCAGATGGCTCACGGTGGAACAGGCCGTCGCCATTGTGCCAAGCATGATGAGAAGTTGAAAGTGGAAAGATGAAAGATGAAAGTACTTGCTCATGACGATGATGCTTAATGCTTAATGAATAGGCTCACTGCTCATTGCTCACTGCTCACAGCTCACAGCTCATTGCTCACAGCTCACAGCTCAAAACCTTCTCCTGTATGCATAACCCACGCCTGCTTCGCGGATCTCGCCTTCGAGAATACTCTCATAGTTCTTGTCGTAGAAGAAGCGCAGGTATTGGTTGCCTACGGGGGTGATGCGCCACTCGATGCTGATGTTGTCGATGACGGCATCTTCCTCGACGCGCTCGTTGCTGGTGGTTACGCTACCTCCGATGATAATGCGTATGCGGTTGTTCCACAATCGCTTGGCTAAACTGAATGAATAGTCGGTGCGTGTGCTCACACCGCTCATCCCATCGGGCAGCGGCTCTATGCCTACGCTCACGTCTATTGTGCGGAAGGCATCTCGCGAGATGTTGTCAATCTGAGATTGCAGGATGCTCATCAACGCCGTGTTCATCAGATTACCCGTGCCCCCTTCGCCTAGGTAGAGTCCCGTGGTGAGTAACGCTACGGCAAGTTTGCCCCGCTCTTCGGCAGATAGGGTGGTCAGCAGGTTTTGCATCGAGGCGTTCTCGGGGGCAGATAGGGTGAACACCACTCCAAGCTTGTCCATCGTGTCGGTGAACGATACGCCAGCGGTAAATGCAATGGATTGTGGGCTGCCGTCGAGGGTGACCGAGGCACGTATGCGTTCCTCTGCCGTGATGTCGAACTGTGGGTTCTGTGGATTGCCTGACCAGGTAATCGTGCTCCCCTGTCGTATGACCAAGTGGTTTACATGCAGCAGAGGGACATTCATATTGAGCTCGCCCGTCTCGATGGTATAGCTTCCCGATAGGCGGAGTCCTGTGGCTGGGATATGCTGGAGGTTGAGGATACCCTCTCCCTGCAGGGTGACATTGTTCTGCTTGTTGGCACCGAGCGTGGCTTCCAATCGTGCCGTAGGGTCGATGGTGATGGCGAGGTTCATGGAAAGGTTGTTGGTGGCGAGTTTCATCTTCGGCAGAGCGGTGGTGTCGGCATTGAAACTGGCGAACGTGACCACATTGTCGAGTTGGTTGCTGGCTGTGAGGATGGCATCCTTGTATGTATAGTGTATCGATGAGCCTGGACGCAAGCGCAAGTCGCCCGTGATGGAAAGTGCATTGAATGGCCCGTCCAGCATGACGTGGCCGCTCATCAAAGCTTTGCCATAGAGGGTGGATTCGCGTGTTGGGGTGTCTTGTAGCAGGGGCGTGTCTCGTGCCGTCACGCGCAGCTGAGTGGAAGGTCGCTTGTCGAGGAGCACGATGCGCCCGTCAAGAGACAAAGGCTGTTCTCCTTTGGAGAGATGCCTCGCGGTGTGGAGAGGAATGGCGGTGAAGGTGAGTCCTCCTCGCTCGAAGGGTATGTGCAGCGTGTCGGTCGTGTGGAGATGCAGACTGTATGCAGGCAAGGCATATCGTAGGGAGGATAGGCGTAAGAGCCCCTTCAGACGATCAGTGTCAAAGTTGCTGTCCCATGTGAAGGTAGCATCGGCACGGCCTTGGAGGTACATTTGCGGGGTACTCCACGTGAGCAGGTCGCTCTGCAGGTGGGCGTGCAAGGTGCCGCTGCTGTAGTGTGTGTTGAGGCTTAGGCTGTCTGTGGTGACCCCTTTGGCGGTGATGCCATCGAGCTGGAGGTGTCCTGTAATGGAACCCTCTCGTTCGCTTATGGTGGCATGTGAAGAGCGGAATGCTATGCCCATCAAGGCGAGATAGTTGCTTATGGGGTTGTCGGCACCTGCCGATAGCGTGACATACAATGCCGAAAGGTAGTCGAGGCTCTCACTTATCTTGTCAGACGACAAACGCTCTTGCTCCCATGGTAACCCCTCGATGTGGGCACTAGCCATCAGGGTGAGGTCGCCCGAGCGGATGTCTACCTGTACGGTGTCGGTGGTAAGGTGGGCATGTAGCTCGAGCGGTCGTGGCTGCATGTGCTGCGTGGCGTTGCTCAGTACGATATCGGTGAAGCGGGCATGCAGGGTATAGGTGGCTCCCGAGTCGATGGCGAGTGTGGCTTGGCATCGCAGGGCGGGATGGATGTCGGTGTCGGTAAGCTGTAGTGCCTGGAGGTCAAGATGGTCGACTTGCGCATAGAGCTGTGCCTTGATAGCCTCTGGGGTATGTCTGAAGGTTGCCATCATGTGCCATTGCATCAGCGAGTCATTACAGGTGGCATGTGTGCTCAGCACTCCATGGTTAAGCGAAGCCTGTACCGAGGTGTTGGTAAACATCCTTTCCTCCCATTGCAGTGCATGTAGTTGTACTGTGGCTTGGGCTGTAGTGGTCTCGTCCCGGTAGTCTGTTCCATGTCCCGCAAGATGAGCTTGTAGGGTAGCAATACCCCATTTGCTTTGGGGGATAATCTGCTGCAGGTCGAGTGAGTCTGTCTCAATTCTCAGTTCGTAGTTCCCACTTATGTGGTTGTATCCAGCTTCCACGTCAGCCATGCCCTCCTTGAAGAAGAGCGAGCATTGAGCATGCAGTGTGTCGGGGGTATAGCGTATATCGCCTCGGTAGGTGATGTCGGAGGGGATACGTATGTCCGCTTCGCCCATAAGCGGGGTGAGGAGGGCGAGGTCATGGGTGTGTGCCTCTACGTGTATCAGCGCCGCGCATTGCTGAGGGGTGATGATGTCCTGCACCATGCCCTTCAAGTCGATGTCGAAGGCTGTGGGTAATGTGATGGAGCATTGTGTCAGTTGAAGTTGCTTCATCGTGCCATCCAATGCTATGTAGGCATTGAGGGTCTCGGTGGGGTAGAGGGGGAGGAGTTTGTGGGGTAAGCCGCCTAGCCACTCGGTCAGAAGAATAACGTCGGCATACCCTAGGTGGAGGTCGACATCGCCGTCGATGGCCGCACCATGGGTGTCGTAGCCTAATGTGTGAAGGTGCCCTTGGAGGGTGGAATGATTGGTGCGGAGAGCAAAGTACGGAAGATTAAGTTTCCCCTCGTGCCATGTCAGCGCTATCGTACCTTCACGCAGGGCCATGCCATGGGACTCCTCGAACGTTAGCTGCGTGAGCCGCGCGGCAAAGTCCGTGGGAGTGTAGCGTAATGAGTCGACTTGAGCGTTCAGCTGCGTCAATTGTATGGGCTCGGTAGTCTGTTGCGTATCTTGGAGAGTGGCTTCCCCCTCCTTGATTATTGCGCGTTGGAGTGTGATGTGCAGCGCTGTGTCTACCGCAACATCGTGTAAGGCTACTTCGTTGACAAAGCTCTGCATGTGAGTGGAATGCTGGACGTAACTTGCACCGATATGTCGCAATCGCAACTCTGCAATGTTTAACGATAAGGGGAGTGTTGTGGCTGTCGTGTCCTTGGCTCGCAATGAGGTGCCTCTGCGCAATGCTACATCTCCCTCTGCAAGGAATACACGGCGTGTGTTCATCCTGCGCTCGCTCCAGTGGTAAGCTATGTCGTCAATTCTAAGCCGCTCTACCCGTAGATAGGTCCCTATCGTGCCCGAAGTGTCGGTGTGTATGTAGATACCTCGTGCACTCACATAGTCGGCCCTTATCACGCCTCGTAGCAGAGGATGCAGTCTAATGTTGGTCATTATATTGTCGATGCTTAGCAGTGTGCCTACGTGTATCCCTTTAAATTCAATCTGCAATGGATACATGAGTCGTAGGCTTTCTACTCTCATCTCTATTCCTGTGCGGCGTGTCAACCATGTCGAAGCTCGCCGTACTGCGGCATCCTGTATGGGAGGTATGTACAGCAAAAGTGTTGCTATCGTGGGTAGTAGCAATATTGCGGTGAAGAGGATGCCCGCCCATCGTGCCAACCTTCTGATTCTCATGCGCCATACATTAGGTTACGACAACGCACTGGGGAGTGTGTTTGTTCGCGTGTGATTCGTCTTTCTTATGCAGCATCAAGCATTGGTGGATGCGGCACTTCGTGTCGGCAGCATGAAGAGTTCTCGCCAAGACTTGGATTTTATCGAATCCTTGCCTCGTAAAGTGAAGAAAATACAAGCGTTTCTCTACATTCACTCGTTGAGATTTAATTTTATTATTGAATCTCTGCCTCGCTCAGTATAGAAAATACAAGCATTTTCTCTACATTCGCTCGTTGAGATTTGGCATTTCGCCCGTCTTGTACTAACTTTGTCGTTCTGTATGGAACACCAATATTCATCAACCTTGCTGGAACGTGCGGTGGGCGAGTTTGCCAAACTGCCGGGGATAGGGCGCAAGACAGCGCTCCGCCTTGTATTACATATGCTCCGCCGTCCAGTATCAGAGGCTGAGGCATTTGCCGGGGCTATAAGCGATTTGTGCCGCGAGGTGAAGTACTGCAAAGTGTGTCATAACATATCGGATAGCGATGTGTGTGACATTTGTGCGCAGCCCTCGCGCGACAAGAGCATGGTATGTGTGGTGGAGACGGTACGCGATGTGATCGCGGTGGAGAATACGTCGCTCTATCGGGGACTGTACCATGTGCTCGGAGGGGTGATCTCGCCGATGGATGGGGTGGGGCCCGCCGATATAGAAATCAATAGTTTGGTGGAGCGTGTGTGCAGCGGAGAAGTGAAAGAGGTTATCTTTGCTCTCAGTCCCACGATGGAGGGTGACACTACGAACTTCTATATCTTCCGCAAACTGGAAAATACGGGGGTGAAGATGTCAGTGTTGTCACGAGGTATCTCGGTAGGAGACGAACTGGAATATGCTGATGAGGCTACACTGGGACGCTCGCTGGTGAATCGTATGCCGTTCACGGGGAAAACTTTTTGATGGAGCATTAACAGTTAAGATTTGAAATTGATATAAAATACTAAACTCAAAACACTATGACAAACTATAAGAAAATCAGTCGCAACATTCGCTTGTTCTTTGCGGCATTGGTGATGTTGGTATTGGCTATTCCTGTGGCTGTGGAGTTTAATTTGGACTCTATGGCTTCATTCAAAGGCCTTTCCGTTGGTGTGTATGATGAGCAGATGATCTATGTCATCGAGGTGGTCATGTTCTTCCTTACAGGTGGATGTATTCTGTTTGCGCTCAAGTTCTTCGATAGATTGTGGCTACGACGCGTGGCTGAGGTGAAGGAGGAGGAGAAGGCTTCGAAATACATTGCTGCGTATATGATACGACTTGCGTTGTTGACGATTCCGATGCTTTCGGGAGTAGTCTTCTATTACAGCTTGTTGGCAAACTGGGGACTCTACTATGCTTTGGCTGGCTTCGTGTCGGCGTTCTTCTGTCTGCCTTCGGCTGAGGGTGTGGAGATTGAGATGAAGAATCTTGCCACTCCCGAGAAGGAATGACTCGTGCTTGACCAATTAAAAGAGTAACGGGTAATAGCGTGGATAATAATATCTGCAATAAAGGCAAACATGAGGAGGAGGGTATTCTTCTCTCTGTTATCATTGTCAACTATAACGTCAAGTTCTACTTGGAACAGTGCCTCGAGTCGGTACGTCGTGCCTCGCGAGGATTGCAGGTAGAGGTGTTTGTTGTAGATAACCTGTCTACAGATGGCTCTATGGAGTATCTGTGCGAGCGTTTTCCTGAGGTGACATTTATCATAAACAAGGAAAACGTGGGCTTTGCCCGAGCCAATAATCAAGCAATACGCCAATCGAGAGGTAAATATGTGTTGCTGCTCAACCCCGACACGATAGTGGGAGAGGATACGTTGGTGCAGTGTGTGGAGTTTATGGCTGTACACCCTGAAGCTGGTGGGGTAGGCACTTATATGCTGCATGTGGATGGGACCTTTGCCCCCGAGAGCCGTCGTGGATTGCCCACGCCCTTTGTGGCTTTCTGCAAGATGACGGGGCTGACGAAACTGTTCCCCAAGTCGCACTTGTTTGGTCGCTACTATATGCGCTACCTCGATGAAAATGAGGTAAATGAGATAGAGATAATCTCCGGAGCTTATATGATGCTTCGTCGCGAGGCGTTGGATAAAGTCGGCTTGCTCGACGAAGATTTCTTTATGTATGGTGAGGATATAGACCTTTCGTATCGTGTGCTCAAGGGAGGTTACAAAAATTATTATCTCCCTGTGCGTATGTTGCACTATAAGGGCGAGAGCACGGTGAAGAATTCGTACCGTTATGTCTACACCTTCTATCAGGCGATGCGCCTCTTTTTCCGCAAACATTATGGCCACTATTCTTGGGCAATCAGTCTGCCTATTAACTTGGCCATTTGGGCACAGTCATTTCTCGTTTATATCGGCAATCGATTGCGTTATCATAAGAGGCCCGAGAAGGTGGATTCCTTGGGCAACGCTCTCGTCATCGGTGATGCGCAGATGAGGGAAGAGGTGCGTGCCCTGTTGCTGAAATATCACCCTAATGGTGGACATGGATTTGTCGAAGGAACTGAGTCTTTGCTTCCTGAGGGCCATCTGTCCGTGGAGATAAACCTTAAGGGCTATGATACGGTAGTGTACGATACGGAGCACTATGCTTACAGTACAGTGCTACGCTTGTTGGAGAAGACGCCTGGCAATACGTTGCGCTTGGCGACCTATTCGTCTCGAACAAAGGTGCTGATAACCGATAATAAGGTATATAGATAACGTCTAACTCTCTAGGTCTTATGGAACGTATGTTTCTGCAATCGTCGCTTCTTCGTCTTCGTGCTCCAGAATTGAGTGACCTCGACTATCTCTTTCATGTCGAGAATGATACGCGTGAGTGGATGGTGTCGGCGTGCAAGGTGCCTTATTCGCGTTTTCAACTACAGCAATACATAGAGACCAATGCGCACGACCTCTATGTGGATAAGCAGCTTCGACTGATGATAGAGCGTGTGGACGACAATCAGGTGGTGGGTGTCATTGATCTGTTTGATTTCAGTCCTGCCGATCGACGTGCTGAGATGGGGATCGTAGTTGATCGTGAATGTCGGGGTAAAGGGTATGGGCGTGAGGCGCTGATGCTCTTGTGTGACTATGCCGAGTGTGTGCTTGATCTTCGTCAGCTCTATGCATATGTGTTTGAGGACAATGTTTCTGCGCGGCAACTTTTTGCTTCGAGTGGCTTTGAACTTACTGCAACACTCCCTGATTGGGCGTTTAGGAATAAGAAATTTAGGAGCGTATGCCTCTATCAACGCTTATTTGAAAAATAATTTACAAAAAAATCTTCAAACGCTTTGTAGTTACGAAAAAAGTATCTACCTTTGCACCCGCAATCGAGAGAGATTGCTTGAAGATTTGACAAATTTCTGGTGCGTTAGTTCAGTTGGTTAGAATACATGCCTGTCACGCATGGGGTCACGGGTTCGAGTCCCGTACGCACCGCCAGAAATTCTAAAATCGTTCGAAACAAACACTTATTGGTGCGTTAGTTCAGTTGGTTAGAATACATGCCTGTCACGCATGGGGTCACGGGTTCGAGTCCCGTACGCACCGCAGAAGAGTCTCAAGTTGAGGCTCTTTTTTTTATGTATATGTTATCTCCAAAATAAAAGGGATGCCCAATCGGACATCCCTTTTACTCTTATTGTGGTCGGAACGATTTATCTCTTTTAGAAGATGTAGTGTATACCGACAGATCCAATTGTAGTATGAGCATTCAGCTCGAAGTTGGTATTATCCCCTGCGAAATAGAAACCTAAGTTACCGAGATGAGAGACGATGCTGATATTCTCCGTAACCTCAAGTGCAACACCGGGCTCAGCATAGATTCCAAATGAAAGATCACGATCCTCTCCGCCTACGAGGCTCAAACCTCCATCAACGAAACAAGAGAAGATTCCATTTCTGAGGAATGTATAACGAGCATAAGGAGCAATGCCCCAAGAGAAGCCATTTTCCTTGTAGTCTGTGTCTTTAATCTTCATGCTGCTTGTCGAGAAGCTGAGAGCTGCTCCAATGCTAAGATTTTCGTTCAGCTCATAACCCACTTCGGGCGAAAGTGAAAAGTTTGAAGCGCTAGCCGTCTTGTTGCCTGCGAGATCCAAGTCCAGAGAACCACCGACATAGACCTGTGCACTACCTACCATAGCTACCATGGCAAATGCGATTGCCAATAATGACTTTTTCATAACTGTTTTAATTTTTAGTTAGACAATAAATGAAATGGATGCGGCAAAGGTATCGATTGTCGTTGGGGCGTGCAATGAATAGTCGAACTTTTTTTTTCGAATGGTTAAAATATTCTAAAAAAGCATTCGTGGGTTAGAAAAAAGGTCTAAATTTGCACATATAACAAAAAACTAGATATCATGAACCATCCCGAAAACGACGATATATACAAAGGCCTTACGGTGAATGCCGGTATTGAGCAGCCCTCGATGGTGAATCCCTACATGAAACCCAAGAAGCGCAAGCGGGTGTTTACGCCGGGTGAATATGTGGAAGGGATTGTGAAGGGCGATATTACCATGCTCTCTCGTGCCGTCACGCTGGTAGAGAGCGTGCTTCCCGAACATCATGCCTTGGCACAAGAGGTCATCGAGAAGTGTCTTCCCTATACGGGTAAGTCGGTGCGCGTCGGTATCAGTGGCGTGCCGGGTGCGGGTAAGAGCACCTCGATAGATGCCTTCGGGTTGCATGTGCTGGAGCAGTATGGCGGCAAGTTGGCAGTGTTGGCTATCGACCCTTCGAGCGAGAAGACCAAGGGCAGCATCTTGGGCGACAAGACGCGTATGGAGAAACTTTCTGTACACCCTGACGCGTTCATACGCCCCAGTCCGTCGGCTGGCTCCCTGGGTGGTGTGGCCCGCAAGACGCGCGAGACCATCGTGCTGTGCGAGGCAGCAGGGTTCGACAAGATTTTCGTGGAGACTGTCGGAGTGGGGCAGAGTGAGACGGCCGTGCACTCCATGGTCGACTTCTTCCTCCTCATCCAACTGGCCGGTACGGGTGACGAGCTGCAGGGTATCAAACGTGGTATTATGGAGATGGCTGATGGCATTGTGATTAATAAGGCCGATGGTGACAATGCCGAGCGGGCCGAGCTGGCTGCATCGCACTTCCGCAATGCTCTCCACCTGTTCCCTGCTCCCGAGAGTGGCTGGACACCCCAGGTACTCACCTATTCGGGTTTCTACAACCTACGTGTGGCAGAGGTGTGGCGTATGGTGTTCGACTACTTCGATTTCGTGAAGAAGAATGGCTACTTTGAGCATCGCCGCAATGAGCAGGCCAAGTATTGGATGTATGAGAGTATCAATGAGGCCTTGAGAGATAGCTTCTATAATAATCCCACCATCGCTTCATTGCTTGCTTGCAAGGAGCGGCAGGTGCTTGGTGGCGAACTGACCTCCTTCGTGGCTGCACGCCAATTGCTTGAGGTGTATGGCTTGAAGTGATTTTTGCTAATTGGACCCCAAGGTCAATTTTTATAGGAAACAAGCTGATTCTTGCTATAAAAACTATAACTTTGCAACAATAAAGCGAAGATAGGCTGCACTCGTTGAAAATAAAGCAAGCTTTATTCACTCGTTTGCATTATCTTTGCAACAACAAAAGCGAAGATAGGCTGCACTCGTTGAAAATAAAGCAAGCTTTATTCACTCGTTTGTACTATCTTTGCAGAAATTTCGTTTTTCATTATGCTAAGTAAAGAGAAAAGAACGCAGATTATATCGCTCATGCGTCGTGAAGTGGTGCCTGCAATGGGCTGTACTGAGCCTGTGGCTGTGGCCCTGTGTGCTGCCCGCATGGCAGAACGCTTGGAGGCTTTGCCTGAAAAGGTAGAGGTGGAACTCAGTATGAACGTGCTGAAGAATGCTATGGGCGTGGGTATCCCCGGTACGGGGATGATAGGCTTGCCCATTGCCATAGCCTTGGGTATGATGGTTGGCAAGAGTACCTACATGTTGGAGGTGCTCAAAGATGTCACTCCTGAAGCTGTGGAACGTGGAAAGCAGTATATCGATGAGGGACGTATATCGATTCGTCTCAAGGAGGATGCCCCCGATGGACTGTACATAAAGGTCACGGGCTATCTTGGCGAACGTGCCGAGAAGGCGGTCATCTGTGGTGCACACACACGATTTGTGGATGATGAGTGTTGCGCTGCAAGCACCGTGACCACCCATATTGAGACTGAAGAGGTGAGCCTTTGCCTCCGCACAATCTATGACTTTGTTACTCAGGTTCCGCTTGATGATATCGCTTTCATCGAGGAGTCGGGGCGCATGAATATGGCTGCAGCCGAACAGGCCTTCAAGGGTTCTTATGGACATCATGTAGGACGGATGCTGAACGATGATTGCTCTCGTGTCATGGTGGGTGATGGTACTTTGGCACATGTCATGGCCTACACCTGCTCGGCGTGTGATGCACGCATGTCGGGAGCTACCATCTCGGTAATGTCCAACTCGGGTAGCGGCAATCAGGGTATAGCAGCTACGGTGCCTGTGGCAGTGTATGCGCGTGACCATCAAGTGGATCATGAGACATATGTGCGTGCCTTGGCGCTGAGTAATCTTACGGCCATCTATATCAAGCAGAGCTTGGGTCGCTTGTCGGCTCTCTGTGGATGTATCGTGGCCTCTACGGGTGCCAGCTGTGCCATTACCTATATGATGGGCGGTACGTATGAGCAGATTTGCTACGCAGTGAAGAATATGATTGCCAACCTTACGGGTATGATCTGCGACGGAGCCAAGCCAAGCTGCTCGCTGAAGCTCTCGAGCGGTGTGTCAACGGCTATGCTATCTGCGATGCTGGCCATGCAGAATGGCTCGGTGACTAGTGTAGAGGGTATTATCGATGAAGATGTGGACTGCAGCATACGCAACTTGACTGGCATTGGCCGTGAGGCGATGAACGAGACCAACCGCATGGTGGTGGACATCATGACACGCAAGTAGTAAGGCTTATTCCGGTACTTGTCGATAAAAAAAATATGAGGGGGCATCTTGAGATGCTCCCTCACTTGTTGTGTACGGGCTCGTACGATTAGTTCATGCGTACGAAGACCTCAATGGCTTGGTATTCGGCCATGCCGAGCTTGTCGTACTGGCGGGCGGTGTTCTGTGTGCGGTCTTCGGCACGCTGCCAGAACTCGCGATGGTCTTCACCGGGGAAAGGCACGATATCCTTTTGTGAGAGGTGGCGGAAGATGGCGTGACGCTTCTTGATGAGTTCGTCGGGGCTGGGGGGTACGGCCATGTCTACCATGCCGAGGTCCCACTCCTGCCATGCACCGCGGTAGAGCCATATGTGGCACTCCTTGGCCCAATCGTCGTTCTGTACAACTTCCCAGGCTCCGAGAACGGCTTCGATACATACACGGTG
>JAZONP010000109.1:0-27065 GCA_045654565.1 Bacteroidaceae bacterium | reverse complement strand
GAGGGGGTGCCCACAGGGTGGGGGCGTTACAAGCATAGCGCGTAGAGAAAACAAATAAGAAAAATATTACTCCGCACTTCGTTTGGAACTCCCTCCGCCCTTCGGGCTCGTCCCTCTATAAACAGAGGGACAGTTAGTTAGGCGTTTTCATTAAATGATTCCTTATCTTGAGTTAGTCTCTTTTTTTAATACTGAGACGAATATAGCTATTAGGAGTTTTATACATGAATTATATATTATTATATAATATATAGAAATATTGCTGTGTAGAAAATATCCTAATTTAATATCCTTTTCATAGGATTATATTGTCATTAAGTTGCACGATTTGTCCTAACATTCGATAAGTCATCATACTAAATTTGCATTGTAGAAATTTGAACGACTTAACCTATAATACAAAATGTAATGTTATGAAAAGATTCTCGTCCCTTTTATTCAGTGTGTGGATGGTTGCAAGTTTATTTGCGCAATCATGGAATTCACCTGATGTTGAAAGCCTACAAAGTGCTTATCATGGCAAAACGATTATTGATTTCAAGTTATTGGTCGATGAAGTAGAATTCAGCACAATGACTTATATCCCAACGGTAGCAGCTTTCATCGACGGAGAGTGTCGTGGTGAATCATCGCCGGCGGTAATTTACGGGGATGATGGTAGCCCGATTATGGAATACCATACATTGACTGTCTATGGCGATCCTACTGCTGATGCAGATAAAGTCATCAGTTTCCGCTTCTTTGATCAAGAGACAATGGTAGAGTATATCCTTCCTAAGACATACACTTTTGACAGTGAACATCATGGTTATCCTAGCGTATTGGAGGAGATTTCCTTCCAACGCGTTAGAGAAATATCCTTGAGCAACGAAGAACTCTATCCTGGTGGAACATTTGACTTGAACAATTTCTTGACCCTGCACGGAGAATATACGGAGGTTTATGATGGCACCAAGATTGTTGTCACTTGGATGATTAATGACAACACATTACCTGAAGGTTTCGAATTGGATCCTAATACAGGTATTCTTACTACCTCAGAGAATGCTCAGGAAGGTAAGGTAAGCTATGAGGCAATGGCCAGTAACTATATTTCTGCCGAGGGAACACTCACATTGGTGTATTCGGTTGTACAAATTGAGATGCTTCAGAAGGAAATTCAACTCCCTGTAGGAAGCAATATCAATCAGTATGTTACCAAAGGAGAATATTTCAATGTACTCCCCGCAGCTGCCAATCAAGGAGTAACAATTACAGCCGAGGATGCGAACATTGTGGATGCACGTGGTAACGTGCTTGCCAAGGGTAGCACTATACTAACCATCGCTTCTGTAGAAAATCCAGAGATTAAAGGTATGCTGACCTTGAATGCCTATATTCCTTTGGAGGGATTCGAATTGCGCGAAGGTGAAACGCTATACGGCAATTATGAGAATATCTATATGGACCGCAAAAACAAAAAGGTGCTCACTCTCTATCCCCTTCCTGCTGGTGCTCGCGTAGATACCAACCTGATTGACATATACACATACTCTACAATGGATAATGAAGGGGCTGATTTTACTCGCTACAAGGTGCAAGTTGAAGACATTGTGATGGAATATAATGAATCCGATGAGTTTGAGTATGCTACAATTACTCTCCACGGATGGAGCATTGGCCAAGAGGATCTTAACATCACCTATGGAACAGAAGAGAACATAGAACACAGTTATTGGAATCCTGTAGTTGTTGGATCCGATTTCCAATTGGTGGATGGTTGGGATTGGGTGACAATTAACGACAACTGGTTCCTTGAGAACAATTCATTCAACTATCTAAATGGTGCCGATTATTTTGGCGGTGGACTTATTGATGTGCGTTCCAAGACGGAAAGTCTCTATAAAGACCCTCTGTATGGAATCTATGGCAGCATCACCTATATGGACAACTCCACTTGCTACAAAATGAAGTTTGATCGTTCGCAAGCCAAGTTGTTGGAAGAGAATGTTACCTCCTTTGTTACCTATCCACAAAAGATGGAAGCTGGTGCTAATCCTTACGCATCCTTGTCAAAGGGATGGAATTGGTTAGGCTATCCGTTTGAGTTCGATTATGAATTTGCTGAGCTTGAACCCTATTTTACTCAGAATGAGGGCGTAGACGGTGACCTCATCCTTGCATCCGATAACAGTTTTGTTTCCTATGGTTCAGAAGCTGGGGGTTGGGTAGTTCCCGATGATGGATTTACATTCCGCTATGGCAAAGGTTATCTCTACTATACCACGTCTGACAGACATCTCGATTTTTATTGGGGCGATGTCTATCAATTGGAACAAAAGGATCTGACAGTGTCTGAACCTTCTGGAGCTCCCGCACGTAATCGTGAGACCACCTACTGGGAATACGACATCCATAGCTTCCCCAAAAAGATGGCAGTCATTGCCCGCCTCGACGGCATCGATAATCCTGCCGATTATACTATCGGCGCTTTTGTTGGCGATGAATGTCGTGGCGAAGGTAAGGTGGCCAAGCAATGGGTGTTCATTACGGTCAATGGTGAGAGCAATGAACAGATAACCTTCCGCCTTATTGATAAGCGCACGGGTATTTGCTATGATCTTGCAGAAAGTCTAGTGTTTGATTTAATGGCAGGCTCGTTGAAAGACCCCATCCGCTTCAAAACAGGTGCTATCACAGGTGTTGAAAATATGGAATCTTCTTCTCTCACCATCCAAGGCCACGTTGCTACCGCTGAAGGTGCCGTCCAGGTACTCGACGTGCAGGGTAAGGTTGTTGCCGAGGGCTACCAGCGTGTCGACTTCAGCCATCTCAACTCAGGCGTATACGTCGTAAAGGCCGGTGAGGCTAGCCGCAAGGTGATTAAGTAAAGACAACTGTCAACAGTCAACAGACAATGGTCACTTCCGGTTGGTTGGCCACGGTCTGTTGACTGTTGATAATAAAAAAACTAAACAATTAACGGTTAACGAAAATATCCAGTTTGAGCCTGTTGATTGTTGTCCGTTGGCAATATTTTTATCATGAACAGGAGGCCGATAATTCTACTGCTAAGCATATTCTTAAGCGTCACTGCCCGTGTGACGGCTCAGGACATAGCATCTATAGCCAAGAGCGACCCGCTCATCATCACTGGTGCCATAGGTACCCAGAATACGTACTATCACACATCGAGCGGCATGGGCTATGCATCACCTCTATCGACTTCGCTCTATGCCAACCTTAATATCAATGTTTACGGTATCAGTATGCCGTTCTCCTTTTACTATACGGGCGACAACACCTCGTTCAGTTTTCCGAGGTTTTCATTTAATATCAGTCCTACCTACAAGGGGTGGACCCTCCACTTGGGACAACGCTCCATGTCGTTTAGTCCCTATACCTTTACTATGCCCTTCAATGGTGTGGGTATCGAGTATCGCGCCAAGAAGTTAGGGCTACGTTTCGGAGCCTTCTATGGTACACTACGCAAGGCTGTCAATGCCGATCCTACCGATCTCGCGTCACGAAACCCGATGTATCGCCGTACGGGTATGGGTGTGAAGGTGGGTTATGGTACCTCGAGTAGCTACCTTGACCTGTACGTGTTCCGTGGCAAGGATCACCTTAACTCCATCGACGACTACTGGCATGATCAGATCTTTGCTCAGGAAAATATCGCTGTCGGCCTCCGTGGCCGCCTCGCCTTGGGTCGCCATTTCTCTTTGAGTGGTAATTTCGGCACCTCGGTGTTCACTACCGATCTCACATCTGAAATTCCTGATATAGAACTGACCGATAAATACGGGAAATTCTACGATATACGTATGAGCACACTTGCCCGTTTGGCTGGCGATGTGTCGTTCAATACCAACTGGAAGTACTTCTTCGCTTCCCTCTACTACCGCCTCATCCAGCCCGACTACACCTCGTTGGGGGTCTCCTATATCACCAACAACATGCAGAGTCTTGGCTTCAGTGGCGGTACGAACCTCGGGTGCTTCTCGCTCAGCGGTAACGTCAGCATACAGGGTGACAACCTTAATGGCGAACAGCTATACACCACTCGAGGCTACGTCTACTCGGTCAATGCCTCTTTGCCCTTGGAGTGTGGGTTCCATCTTATCGGCGGCTACAATGGTTATATGCAGAAGCAATATGATGGAGCCGCAGTGGTGTCTGACAGCAGCCGCATACACCGTGCCACCAACAGCTTCTCGTTTACCCCTTCGTATGAGTTTACCAACACATACACCTATAACAACATCTCCCTCTCGGTCAATTATACCCGCAACGATGATCTTAATCCCAATGCCACGGGTGAGAGCGATGTGCAGACTTTCGCGTTCGGTGCCGGATACAATCTGTCAGTAATCCCTATCGAAACTGGATTTGCCTTCAACTACAGTCACCAGCAGTCAGAAGGGTACAATTCGCAGTATAGCACAGATATCTACTCTTTGTCGAGTTCTCGTGCCTTCCTGCAGTCGAAGGCGCTTAGTGCTTCGCTTACTCTTTCGCTCATCAGTAATACGATGGCAGGTAGCGGTCGCAATACCTCAATGGGTGGTAGCTTGGGAGTCGGTTATACTTTACATGAGGTACATAGTTTCTCCTTTTCTGCCAGCTACAACCGGTATGCTAATACCAATATCGTAGAGGAGACCTATATGCCGAGTAGCCGCTATAGTGATATCATGTGCTCATTGAGCTACAACTATACCTTTAATGCCCTCTCTATTAAGCGACAGACGGAGGAGAAGGCCAAAGAGAACAAGAAGAAGTACGTTATTACCTCGGATTTTACCAAAGTTGCTCGAGAGGAGCGCCGCCTTAAGGCATTGGAAAAAAGAAATCAGGGAGGACCGAGAATATAATGATTAAAGATTAAGGGTTAGAGGTTAAGACCACAATCGACCTTAATGGACTTTTGATTACAATGATTATGATGAAACGTAGACTATATAGCTTGGCGATGTTGCTTGTGCTGGCTACCACCTTTACCACGGTGTATGCTCAGCAAATTCTTGTGAACATAACCCGCAAACAGAATCCCCTTCCGCCGCAGATTACCACCTATTATGAGAATCCTGGACGTTTCTTCTCCGTGTCAGTCACCAACACAGACACCAAGGTCCCTGTACCCGTACGTCTGGAGTTTTCGTTGGTCGGTCCCATCGAAGGTGGCATGGATGTTTGGCCAGCTTCGAGCAGTTCCTATTTTATGTTGAGCAGCAACCGCAGTCTGCCTACAGGGTTTATCATTGCTCCAGGACAGACACGCTTTATCTCCAGTATGGAGCTTAGCCAGCATATGATGTCTTATCCTGCTTCATCCTATTATGCTGGTGGTGCTATCAGTGAGGCAATGAGTACGGTCAAGGAGGGAGTATTCGGTCTGCTCGATGAGGGTCATTACGGCATCAAGATGGTTGCCAAGACCAACTATGACGGTGAGGCTGGCGATGTGATTGGCGAGTCTACTGCATACTTTGATATTTGCTACTCGGCCACAGCTCCCTCGTTTACCTATCCTCAACCTGAGGGCTTTGATTTCACGGCTGAATACGATGTTATACGCTTCCCTGTCGAGCACGCACGTTTTGAATGGACGATACCCCAGTTCAATATACAGTCTTTGGCCCGCAACCGGCAGTTCTCCTATGAGTTCAAGCTCTATCGTATGCTTCCCAACCAGTCGCCCGAGGAGGCGGTTGCCAGCAATGGTGTGGCATTCCAACAACTGGGTCTGCTCACTCCTTTCTGTAATCTTCCCTACAATATCGTCGAGAATCTTAAACGCAGCGGGACCCAATATTTTGTAGCACAGGTTACAGCTACGCCCGTTGTTTCGGATGCCCATAATCCCGACTATACCCTAATCAATAATAGCGGTAAGAGTGCACTTATGGTACTAAAGTTTGCCGATGACGATACGGACAATATCGGTGTCGTGGATAACGGCCTCGTCGTTGATGGAGGCAACGAAGGAGAGCAGGAATTCAAGGTGACCGTCGAACCCAAATTCAACAAGCTTACCAACGAGTTGGCACCCTACTTCGAGACACCTTCCAAGCTCTTCCGTCTCACGGTAGAGAACAAGACAGGCGAAGACCATACGATATCTCTACTTCTTCAGTTCTTCAAGGACAATTGGGGTGTATGTCCTTCGCCCAACAGACAACACTCTACCAAGTCGCTCATCATTATGGCAGGAGAGACAATAACACTTTCCGACGAACAACTCGATGACCTGGCGGGTGGCTATCCCTATTCTGACATCATTGCCTTCAAGGCACAGACAGGCTTCATTATCGGTAAACCGACGCAGAACACTTTCCCTGGAAAGGACTATACCGTCTCGGCCCGCGTATGTAAGTTTACGGGCAAGCCCGTATTGCGTGAAGAGGTGCTTGGAAGCGCCCGCGCCGACTTTGTCACTGATGGTGAGGTTGCCGTAGATGACATGTTCAAGGTTACTTTTGAGAGTCGCATCGACCCCATTCCGACTAATGTCAGCACGCTCTTCACGCATCCTTCACGTCACTTTAACGCCACCATAGAGAATCTCAGTTCCATCGCTTACGACCTGCGTCCCGTGCTTAGCTACAGACTGTTGGGCGACACTATCTATATGGGTGGTTATATCCACCGTTTGGGTGAGTCACTACATATTGAGCCGGGCGAGGTTCTCGAGCTCAGCGATATGAACATCGATGAGATGTGTGGTGGCTTCACTGAGATATATAAAATCTATGGTGGGGAAGAACGTACGGATACAGTTCTAGATTTCAGTACCGTGATTCCCGCTCCTGATGGCAATACTGTACAGCTGTCATTGTTCGATGCCAATCTCCTGCGTACGCTCTATCCCAATGACAAGGATTATACATCCAAATCCCTCCTGCAGAACGCCACTCTCGACTTCTCCTCTTCTGCTTCGGCATTTATGGGCGATGTAGATGTCACCATCACCCCGAAGAGCACCCCGATGCCAGGTAACATCGGTCCCTATTTCAACAAGACCTCCCAGCTTTTCGATGTGACGCTGACCAATACCACCAACCATATGCTCAAGGTGTCGCCTCGCCTGATGTACAAATTGACCGATGACGGCAGCATACAGAAAATAAACGGGACACCTTATTCCAAGTATTACATCGCACTGAAGCCCCGCACCAGCTATACGCTTACCGAGGATGACCATCGCACCTTTTTCACGAGCAAGAGCCTGCTTAACTATGCTGTGGGTCAGGAGGGTGAGCTTGCCGACACCCCCGACACTATCCATATAGTCCCCAACTTCTTCAACGATGAGGATGCCCTCATCTCCCTTGACGAAAAGAATTATGCCCATATTGATATTTTCGACTATGACCTTCTGCAGAAGGACAAGAAGAACCCCGCAGATGCCATCAGAGGTAAGGGAGATTGTGAGTTCTCCGCTTCGGCAGACTATCAGCTGTTCGATGTCAGCGTAGGCATTACCCCTTTGATGAATCCTATGTCCGGTGATGGTGCTGCTTACGCGACAATGCCAGGCAAACTGTTTGGCATAACCCTCACCAACAATACCGACAAGCCCATCCGAGGCATCCCCTCCATCAGATACAAGTTCAAGGACAAGACCTATGTATATGCTCCCTACGCAGAGCAGTATGGCAAAGAGTACTGCCTGCTGGAGCAGAAGGCCAAGGTTACGCTGCCAGCCAATGAGTTTACCCGTATGGCCGGTGGCGAACGCATGATCCGCACGGGTGGTGAAGAGAAAGCCGACACGCTGGATACCTTTGACCAGATACTCGACTTTGAGGGTGAGAACAGCGTTTGCGTCTTGGTGGTCGACTACGACACCCTGAATGCTCTTCCCAAGGACAGTCCCGACCAGATGACACGCATCTTACGGGGAGCCGCATTCCATAACTTTATGGCCGATTCTACTATTCACATCGGCGATGTGACCATTACGATAACACCACGTGATGGTAGGATGAGCGACGAGGTTTCCGACTACTTCACCACTCCGGGAAAATATTTCGATGTCAAGCTGCGCAACACAGGCAGTAGCGAGCAGAAGGTGGGCCTTCGCCTTACCCTGAACGAGAAGTACTATGGCGTTTCCGACAGTACCCTCGTACTGCCTCCCGACAGCACCGTCACCCTCACCGAGGAGCTGCTCAACAACCTCTGTGGTGGCATATCGTCAGAGCGCATCTTCCAGTTGGATACCATTGACAACGACATCCTGCGCAAGGTAGCCCAAGAGATGAAGCTCCTCGACGGGCAAAACAGCATCCAAGCCCTTGTATGGCAGCTTCCCCAGGGTGAAGAACTTGCCACAATGGGAGAGAATGTAGACACGTTGGCTCTCGATAGCACCACGTTCATCACCTCGTTCCGCGATGTGCAGATAGGTGAATTTGTTCTCTCCATACTGGAATCCAAGCCCGTAGCGAAGAAGGACTCCTGCTATAGCGGTAAGGGATACGTCACTTGGAATGCGATGGGATTCCCCATCAAGATTGCCGTCGAGTTCGACTCCATCTATATCAATAAGGAGGCCGTCGTATACCGTGGTCTTGTCAAGTCGGCCGAGCGCAAGGGCTTTGGGGAAATCATCCCTTACGACCTTTTCGGCGGTGTCATCGACGGAGATGATGTGGAGGAGGCCAGCGAAAAGATTGAAGAGCTGCTGTCAGGTACCGACTTCGCCCAATACTACACCTACGTCACAGAGACATTGGAAGCCGTTCCTATAGCCTTCCAGGAGGGCCAGGCCACACTCACCTTGCCGCTCCGTATGCCCGAGTATGTGAAGGAGGAGAGTCCGGTCGATATCCAACTGCTCAGTATGGAATTCCGTCCCGACAAGGCAAGTATGAGTCTCTTGGCGCAGTTCGTGCTGCCCGAGACCAATTATGTGACTTCGGCCGAGAATATTCTGGTATTCGGTGCGCCACATCTGGCTATGTCCGACACGACCCTCATCCCCAAGTCGGGCGATCTGGCATTGCTTGCCGACCTCACCATTAAGGACCCCTCTTCCGGCTTCAACATCACCTTCCTTGCTCCTAACAGCAAGGAGTCCCTCAGCAACAATGGTTGCTATGTAACTTGGGAAAACGGTGAGTTCGGAGAATTTGTTGTCGATGCCAAGATGGCTATCCCAAGCGAAGACATTCTCAAGGATGTGGAAGGCAATGTGACAGAGGGTGTAGCACCCGACATCCGCCTCACCGCACGCATTGCCGACAAGGAAGACTGGTTCGGACAGATACGCATGGATGCCTTCCAGTTGAAGGATGCTCCTGGCTACACCTTCACCCTGGCTGGTAGCGAGACTGGTGTTCTCTACGACCACTCCAAGCGTACCACACCTCAGGGAGTAACCATCCCCGAAGAATATGATTGGACCCAGATAGGACTGAATAAAGGCGACTTGAACGAATGGCAAGGTTTCTATTTCGAGGAACTCAGTGTAGAACTTCCTACCTTCATTGAACTTCACGATAATGGAGAAGACAAGCGTCTGAAGGTCGGTTTGTTCCATACAATATACGACGACTCTGGCTTCTCGTGCGAGTTTGCAGCTAGGAACATCTTCGACCAACATACCACCTCGATGGGTGGATGGCGTATGTCATTGGACGAAATCGACCTGACCATCCTGCAAAGCGAGTTCTCCAAGTTCGGATTCAACGGCAAGTTCGAGATACCGCTGCTCGAAGGCGTCATCGGATACGATGCCAAGGTGTTCTATGCCGACAAGAATACGGGAAAGACCATTGCCAAGGAGGGCTCCGAGGAGAAGCAGACCATATCATCCGAGGAGGTGGCCCGCGAGGACAGAGCCATCAAGATGGTGTTCGAGACCCGCCAGACCGATAGCCTCAAGCTGGACTTCTTCGCTTGCGAGACCAACTTCAAGAAGGAAGAGACCTACTTCAACATCACCTACTTCGATGGCGACACCGACGTGGAACTCTGCCTGGGTGGCGATATCAGTATAGCTGGCGTCAAATCGGAGAAGTCACCCGTCAGCTTTGCCATCCCTGGCATAGAATTCTATGGAATGCGCCTTGCCAATTTCAAACGCAAAGAGGAACTGAAGAACAATCTCTACTCCTTTGCTTCCGAGTCGGGAGACTTCTGTTTCGACCTCGGACGATGGACCTTAGGCTCGTTAGTCCTTGGTAACAAGGAGGCCGAAAAAGACGACGACAAGGAGGAGGAGAAAAAAGACGACAAGAAGGAAGATGACAAACTGCCCGAGATAGATGCAGAGGCCGAGTATGGGCTCAACATAGCCGGATTCAATATCGGTGTTGAGGAAATTAGCGTATCGACCAATGCGGAGGGGAATTTCGGACTTTATGTCCAAGCCAAGACTTCACTGATGTCGATGATTACTGCCGAGGCCGGCTTCACCATTTGGGCATCCATTGACCTTGATGAGATATCGGCCGACTATAAGGAAACCACCTTCAACGACATCGCCGTGGAGTCCACGATGGGAGGTATGTATATCAGTGGCAGCCTGCAGGTGAAGAACGACGACGAGTATGGCGACGGATATGCTGGTGAACTGAAATTCAAGCTACCAGGCAACCTCTTCACCGTAGATGCCAGCGGCGGCTACTTCCGCAAGGAGCATAGCCCCGGTTCGGGACATACGGGCAAGTACTCATGGGGATACTTCGAGCTGGGCGCAGGCTCCAAGGCACTGGGTAGCATTCAACCCGTATCCATTAGCGATATCGGCGGCGGCTTCTACTTCAACTGCAACGACCAGCACGCACCGGTCTACGGAGTCATCGGTGCCAAGTTCCTCATCGGCCTCACCGCCGGAGGCGACAACGTGATTGCCGGTAAGTTCGATGCGCTGATGCTCTACGATATGGAGAACGACCGCATGACCAAGCTGCAGCTCAGTGGTAAGGCCCACGTGATGGGCGGCAGCGTCGAGGAGGAGGGAGCCATCAATGCCGATGCCACCATCATCTACGAGCATAACGATACGAAGAAATACCTCCAGTTGACCGTCTCGGTCGATGCCGTTGCTGATATGCAGGAGATGGCCGAGAAGATGGTAGCAGACTATGTGCCCGGCATCAAGTCGGCTACGGCAGGTCTTCAGGGTGCCTTCGGACAGAGTGATGAGGATGTGGCCGATGCCGATGCCCAGCGTTCTGAGGACGGCGATGAGGGAAAGCAACAACTTAAGGCCAGTGCAGGAGCCAGTATGAATCTTGATCTGCTCATTGAACTCAAGACTGACGTGAACCCCAATCCCAAGTGGCACCTCTGGCTTGGCAAGCCCCAGCCCGAGAGTGAGCGCTGCCAGGTAACCTTCATCGACTTCCAGTTGGGTGACAAGGATGACCCCATCGCGATGTGGGCCAAGGTGTGGGTGAACGCCTACTTCTGCATCGGCAACGATCTGCCGATAGGGCAGAACGGACAGGTGTTACCTCCTATCCCCGCCGAGGTTCAGGAGTTCCTTGATGGTGATGGCCTTGACGGCAAGCGTCAGAACCTCTCAGGCATAGCACAGAGCAAGCGTAACGATGCCGTACAGAAGCTTCTCAATGGCGGTATCAAAGGCGGTATGATGTTCGGCGCAGCAGCTGGTGCTACCATTGGTGCCAATATGGCTATTGCCTACTTTGACGCAGCGCTGATGGGTGGTTTCGATATCGTTTTGGTCAAGTTGGCCGAGGGAGGTAGCCAGTGTTCCAACAATGGCCGCATGATGAGCGGTATCAATGGCTACTATGCCACCGGTCAGGCCTACGCATTGCTCAAGGGTGAAGTAGGATTGATGATCAACCTCTGGATATTCAGTGGAAAGATAGCCTTGGTAAAGGCTGGCTTAGGTGCCAACATACAGGTGGGATTTGCCCATCCCACCTGGTTCTACGGCAAGGCACGTGCCAAGTGCGAACTCTTCGGTGGTATGATTAAGTTCAACCAGGCCATCGAGATTGAAGCGGGCGACGTATGCGTTCCCTACTACGCCAATCCCCTGCAGGATATCCAGATATTTGGTGACGTATACCCAGAATATGACAATAAGGGTGATGGATGGGAAGAGGACAACAAAATATCACCCTACGCCATCCCGCGCTTCACCACTAATATGCAGATTGGTACGGCTATTCGCCTGCTCGACGAGACCCGTCTGGCACAGCTCGAAGCCGATGGCTACAATACCTCGGGTACTGGTTCGCAGAACGCCGAGCGCACCTACCGCTTTATGCTGGGCACACATACCATCAACGAGTATGCCCGTCCCGGCGGTGCCTTGGCACGCCAATACAGCGTGAATGCCATCAACACCACTGGCGACCGCACTAACTATACGCTGGAGCTGGGCGCTCTGAAGCCTGACACCTGCTATTACGTGCGTCTCATCGGATATGCACAGGAGTTGAAGGGTGGTGTGTGGGGCCGTCCCTGGTTCTGCGACGAAGAGTCGAATTACCGTAACGTGCAACGCCATTGGGGAGACACGTGCGAGTTCTACTTCCGCACCAAGTCACTTCCTCCTCATCTGACTGATGACGATGTGGCCTTGGCACGTCCCGATAACAAGGACATAGCAGGCAGCACAGCTAAAGCCTTTATGACAGAGGTGGAGCGCCCCTACCTCTGTCTGAAGCGTTCGCGTGCCGATCTCTTCAAGAACGGCTACGATATGGTGGCCCGCGTCACCTATTGGAACGGAAGCAAGTATATGCCCATAGGCAAGGATGTGCCCATCAAGGAGTACATCGAGAACGAGGGTAACGCGAAGTATATCACTTGGCGCGTGACACAGCCAATTGATGTGTCCATACTACGCAATGAGGCACTGAAGCATGCCACATACGTAACCCGCTTCTCTGTCCTGCGCATCAACCGCAGCAAGTATAACCAATACCTCAAGGAGGGTGTGGAGAAGATTGTCAGGGGCAGCATCCAGTACGAGAAATCTGAACTGAAATCTTCGACAAAGCAGGCGTTGGATCTTCTTAACGGCAAGGGAAGGGTTGTCGTCAACAATCAAAAACCTGCAGTCGGACAAAATAACTTGAGAGGTGTGCAGCTCAATGAATTGGTAGGGCAGGACAGCGACTTCGGTGAAGTGAATATGACCAACCTGTTTGCCCAGTTCGACTCCGAGATGCAGGCCGAGATGAAGAAGGACGAGGTGGAGCATCAGATACGCGACTTCGTGCAGAGTGTCGATATGAATGATTTTACGGAGGTTATCTACACCTATCCGTTCAGCTACGTGTATGAGGAGACCCTGAGGGAGTACGTCATCAGCGAGATCAACAAGGGGCGTTTGACGATGAGCAACTACAATTTCAACGGCGGTATCGACGTGCTTCTCTACGACCTCGACGATGAGGATGGTGTGCTCACCTATTCCAAGCAGCGCAGCAATAACACTTTCCTCAATACCACCAAGCAGCGTTGGGCAGGCTCCACCGTACCCTATGCCTATGTCAACCCCTACTCGGCGTTCCTCTACCTCACTGATTACGCCTACTACGGAGGCATCGAGATGAAGAACTACAACTACAACCGTACGGGAGACATCTATTCCAGTGAGAGTGGCACGTGGAAGACGAGAAATGCGACAGAGATGTACTACAAATCCACCCCGACCTATGTGGGTAACCCCCTCTACAGTGTGGCGTATCTAGTGTACAATGCCAATACGAAATCATATACTCTCCATCTTGACCATACACTCTACAACTATGAGTATTTTTGGAATACCCTTACAAAAGATTCAAAGGGTTGGAATGGTTCACTAGTACTCAACAAGTCGGAGTTCAGTCTCTACAGCTTCCAGAACCGTATGAATCAGATTACCCCCAAGCTGGTTCGCACCAATTCCTACACCAAGCGTGACAGCAAGTCGAACCGCTGGCCATACATCCACAAGAACCTACTTGAAATGATGGAGACAGACGCTGTGCTGGTTGAGCAATTTACTAAGCATATGCGCGAAATCCAACGAAACTTCGAGGACTATGCCGTGAAGAGCAAGACCGCGACGAAGATCGACATCAACGCCGACAAGGCAAGGACCTGGATAAAGGGGCGTACCAGTTGGAGTTATGCCTACGTAGGCCGGGGAAGTGCCAATCAAACCAGTATAATTCTGATGCAGAAGATGTATCAGATACCCTATATGTATGGCATACTGAACGACCACGTGTACGAGATACTTCCTCAGGTGCGCCGCCAATATGCACGTAAGATCATTGACAATACGTACAACTACTATTTCAATGCATCGCACTATCTCAATGGCATGGCCTATCTGCAATACCGTTTCATGCGCCCCAACGGCTACAACGTGAAGCAGAACGACGGCACACGCAATACAGGCCTGGTGGTGCGTCCAGGAGCGGAGAGCACCAACATCTATACGTATAAGTTTACAAAGCCATACAAGAACTATGAGTTCCTCTATGAAGAAACCCGATAAACCCCTTTTTACGATGAAAATGATGATACGACATATTGCAAGAAGAGTAGCATCACTGCTGTTGACAGTGGGCATAGCCACTACGCTGATGGCACAGACCGATGATGAGAAACCTGTATTGGCCGACCTCAGTACTCTACCTACCGACTCGGTAGTGGAGCCGCCACACGCCTACAACATATATGTAACTACACGCTCCTACGATGACAATATCTATATCCGCTGGGCCCCCGACGAGTATGTACCTTGGCGCACGCTCAACTATTGGGGCTACGATGTGGTGCGTGTGTGGCAGGATAAGGACGTCATCGAAATGGACACGCTGGCACGGGTGAAACCGCTGTCGCTGGAGCAGTTCATCGAGGCTTTCGAGGCCAACGACACACTGGCAGCAGCAGCAGCCGAGATTATCTACGGTAAGCGCACCGAGATAGGCAACACCGAGGCGCACCCCGAGTCCATGCAGTCCATCGTGGAGCTCTACGAGGAGCAGCAGATGGTATACAGCTATGCCATGCTCATCGCCGAGCAGCGGCGCGACATTGCCGTGGCTATGGGTCTAGCCTTTGAGGACCGCACAGCCAGGGCCAACCGCGTGTACGACTATGTGATAGCGCCTGTGGCCCCCGACTCTGTGCTCCGTATCAACCAATATGTCACCCGAGCCGACAAACTGGGCACGTGGAAACCTGAACGCTACACCACCACCATCACCGACTCCATACAGCCCCCAGCCAACGTGCTGCTCAAGTGGCAGCGCACACAGCTGTTCACCGCTTTCAGCATCGAGCGTCGCTGCGTGAGCAGGGGAGGGGAGTGGACTACCCTCAACGACAAACCCTACATTATGATGCTCCAGGCCGAGGAGTACGAGGACGGATACAACCGCTATGTCGATGAGATGGTACAGCCCGGTACCTACGAATACCGCATTAAGGGATACGATATGTTTGGCGATCTGTCGGCTCCTTGCGCCTCACACCGCGTGGATATGCCCGATCTCATGCCACCTGCCGCCCCACTCATCAAGTATATAGAAATCGTTCGCCACGAAGAGAGCCCGCGCATCGATGCCCGCATCTATATCCAGAAAGACACCATCGAGGAGGACCTGATGGGATATATCCCCTTCTACCAGAACGAGAGCTACCAAGGGAATATCGGGCAGACGCTCCTCGACAGCGTGGCCCAGCAGCTCTCGGCCGAGCAGAAGCGCCTCCTCGAAGAAGGGCGCATGATGCCTCTGGTCACTGAACCGCTTCCCCCTGCCGATACGGTGCTGATGGTGAACGTCACGGGTCTGGAGAGTGGTAAGGTTATTGTTGTTGCCACCGATACGGCACTCAACATGACCCATTCGATGCCCATCCCCATCCATATAGCCGACCTCAATCCACCATCACCACCTTCGCGTTTACGTTCGGCCATGAGCCTCGACGGTGTACTGATGCTCACCTGGACACCCTCGCCCGAGGTGGACATCGAAGGGTACGAAATCTATTGGGCCAACCAACCCTCACAGGTATTCATGCAGGTGGGCGACTTCTACAGCAATGAGACTCTGTATGTTGATACACTCCCTTTGACTACTGCCGAACCTTACCGGTACTTCTACATCAAGGCACGCGACTACGCGGGCAACGGCTCCGGCCCCTCCGACACGTTGCAGGTGGAGCGCCCCACCAACATCAAGCCGCAGCCCTGCCGTGTGGACTCGCTGTGGATGACCACCCAGACCGTCAATATGCTGTGGTATCCCTCGCCCGAGCCCGACGTGCTTCGCTACTACGTGTACCGCCGCATGCAGGGCGGTGAGGAGTGGAAGATGATACAGACACTCACCCCCGACTCATTGACGGACAATCGGCTCTATATCGTAGACAGCCCCGAACCTCACATGACCAAGCGCTACTACTACGCCATAGAGACCATCAACCGCAGCGGCCTGTCGTCGGGCATGTCGTTTGCCACATCGTTCCTCTTCAAGGGCGAGGTGGTGCTGCCCATCGAGATCAAGCTCTTCGGACAATACAATGAAGAGATCCACAAAGTGCAGCTGGCGTGGGAAATTAGCGGACTCACCGAGGCGGTGGCCAAGGATGCCTATCTGGTCATCTCCCGCAAGCGGAGCACCGACGAGTTCTTCCGCTTCCTCAAATCTGTTTCCGTCAACGATGCCCACACCATCGACAATGGCCTGCGCCCAGGAGAAGCTGCAGAATATGAAATCCGCTTACGCACCAACGAAGGACGGTTCAGCCCATACAGTAATAGTATAACAATAGAAAATACCGATACGCCTGATGACCAACCAAAGGAGGATGTGCAATGAAAAGAAGTAAATACATATTGATAGGAGCTATACTGCTGTGCATGAGTTCGTGTGCCGAGTTTTTCGAATTTGTAGAAATATTAGAGCGCACAATATTGGACGCACAGTATACAGTACGTCTGTCACATAAAAGGGCTGACCTCCTCGTGGGTGACTCGCTGTTCTTTGATGTGGAGACAATTCCTGACAGCATAGAAACCACTTATCGTTGGTATCTAACCGATACAACAAACAAGTCGGTAAGTCTTATAGGCAAACGCCTCTATGCCCGTACCGAAGGAGAAGCTATGGTATATGTACAGGCATTACCTATAGGCATGACTGCTGGGGATATCGTACCAGACAGCGCGGTAATAGACTCCTGCTACATAACCGTATCGCAGCGTATAGAGGTACCTATTACTGAGTTTCCCTACGAGACCATTGTCATTGCTACACTACAGATTGCCGATACATTGGTAACCGATACAGCTGTAGCCTCTCGGCTCACTGCATTGGTCGATGGTGAAATACGTGGCAGAGCCAAGGTGTGCCAGGCCTTTGGCATTGACTACCTATTACTCCGCATCGGTGGACGCAAAGCCTGCGGAGAGGAGGTTACGATAGACTACTATGACCGCGATCTGCGTAGACGCCACGTGTTTACCTCCTTCACCTTCGATGGCGAGACCCATGGTACCCTCTCCGATCCCGTAATGTTCCTCATCGAAGAACCCCGAATGACTGATGAGTGGGAAATTGAGGGGGGGAAAGGTGAAGAACTAACTCACTGAAAGCTATCATAGTTACCCCCTCCGAAAACGTTCCATTGGTGTGATTAGGACTTTTTCGATAGAAGAAGGACGTAGAATGCACGATTTGTCCTAATCTTGAACGCGTTGTTTGGGTAATTTTGCAAATGTCAAGAATAGTATATCCCAACTGATAACCAACAAACATAAAATCGATATGAAAAGACTATTTATACTGATTCTGGTGCTTGGACTGGTGATGTCCAGCTGGGCCGATGATGGATTTAGGCAATATAGCCACGTATACTTGAAGTTGCATAGTGGAGAGACCTATGAGATACCCGTGTCGGATGGCTCGACACTGCACTCTTATGTAGTGGGGGCGGGGCGTACGGCCTACCACGTGGTGGATGTGATGGGTACAGACTGCTTCTACCAGTTTCGCCGCGACGAGATAGCGGTGATGAAGTTCGTAGAGGATGTTACCGGCATTGAGTTTGTAGAGTATGACCGCAACGATGAGCACGCCTCCATGCTCTGTTTCAAGGAGGAAAAGCTGATGGTGCATCCCTCGCTCTCAGGAACTGTGACACAGATATACTCGCTCTCAGGAAAGCTGGTAATTGCACAGCGTGTAGAGGGTGACTGCACTATTGATATGAGCCATCTGGATGGTGGCATATATGTAGCCAAAGTAAATGAACACACCTTAAAAGTGAAGAAATGATGAAGCACGCAATACGTTTTGGAGTAGTGGCAGTGCTCATGAGCATCGCTCTACCGTGCCTGAAGGCACAAAGCCTTGATGAGGACTTCGACCCAGGTATCATGTATATACTACGTGGCGAAGAATATACAAACATCAACTTCGAGGAGGCCAACGAGTGGAAAATCACCTTCACCGACAAGGATACGCTTGACAATAGCTATGGGCAACCCGTAGGATTCATCCTCCAGGGAGGTCTCAACAGCGACTCCATGTATGTGCCCATACAGACTATCGACAGTATCGTGATGTATCAGCCTAAACCGGTATTGCAGCCGGGTGTGATGGAGATTACCCGCGAGTATTTTCCCTATATAACCCAAGTGGACAGTAGTATGACTATACACTTCTCCAAAGACGTACCATTGCCATTGCCTGTAGTGGGGCAGAAGGTGGTGTGTAACATCTTTGAGGAACCTCTGCGCTGTGGATTTGTGGGAACCATAGCTGAGGTGTATACTGAAGGGAATGAAATCATAATCGTAAGAGACGAAGATATGGCTCCGTTGGAAACTTACTACAAAGAGCTGTTGTACTCGGGAGCTGGAGGCTATACCGCCACACAAGACTCCGCTATCGCTCAAATAAGTAACATGTATCGCGTAAGACGTGGTGTGCCTGTGAGAAAGGTGGTTGTAGTGCCTGATTGGAAGATTTCTACAACATCAAGTGGCCTCAATTTGGAAGTCGGATTCAAGTTGGATTCGGCAAAAAAGGTAGTTGGCCCAGTAACTTTTGCTTTAAATTCAGATATTAAGGCTATAGCCGAGTTTAAGGTAAACTCCTCAATAACCAACCTTTCAAATGCCAAAATTGGCTTAGATATAGGATATGGCGTTTCGGGAAAATTAGCAGGTAGTGCGGTTATAGAGTATGGGAATAAAACCCAAATTGTAGGTGTTGCGAAGAAGAAAGAAAATTTACCTTTTAATTCAAAGTTGGATATAGGGGCTGGAATCTATTTGGATTGGTCTGCCAAATCTGAGATAATAGTCAGTGGAGAGCTTGAAGGTAAGATGACATATACTATTGAAATTAATAAATTTGACTTGAACCACAACTTGAAGTTATCTCCGGAATACAATGGTAAGTTTTCGGTGACAGGAGAACTTGATGGAAAAGCGAAAATTATTATAGGATTTGAAGGAGGGTTGAGTGTCGGCAACTACTATAATACTAAACTAGGTGCAGGGATAATCTACCCAGAAATAACGGGAAAGATAAAAAACTGGTATTCCACGGAAGACGAATACGACTATGAAAAAATAACTCCTGCACAACTCCTGTCCTTTTACAAAACGTTTGATGAGGGGAATCGTGTAACCAATGGTATCGGAGCATTCTACGAAGCAGAAGCTGGATTTGATTCTATTGTTTATAAATTCAAGGCGTCAGAAATCGAGAAACCGAAGAAGGCAGGGAATGCCACCCGAGCAGAAAGCAGTTCTTTAGACTCTGAGTTTACAAGTTTTGATATATCTCCAGATGGGATGTCGTTGACAGGAAAACTCTTTGGAATTGAAGTGGAGGGTAAATTAGGACTTGATGGAAAAACTTGGGAGTTTACAGCCAAGTATGGAGAACTAGGTGGTACGGTGAAAGGCGAATGTAAAGATGGACAATGGATAATTTATCGAATAGGGGCTTCTAACTCTGTTACCAAGTATTGGTTCAATTATGAATATCATTTTGTATATGGTCTGAATAAAAAAGAGTCAAAATATACAGTCGGAATTACGGAAGGTGACAATCGCAGATATGGCATTCAAATTAAGGGAGAGAACCGCGTGCTGCTCGACCATGATGTTAACTTATGGGTATATGATCATGCTACTAAGAAATGGAATAAGAAAAAGTTGGGTGATATACAAGCATTACCAAAGAAACCAGCAGACTTTAAAACTGCAGTATCACTGCGCCGTGGAGGTACTTATACGGTGATGCCGGTATATAGCTTCCCTATGTCAAAATGGCACGATGTATACATGTCTGACATGGCTATTATCGACAGCATGTTGATTCCTTACGACCTACATGTAGGTGCGGAGATGAAGGGTTTCAATACTCTGAAAGTCGTTGGTAGCATTGACGACCTAATGATAAGCGACTTCAAGAATGGGAAGGAAGTGGAAGTCGGATATACGATATTGGATAGTGAAGGCGGCCTGGTGTACTACGAAACATTCGACTTGGCAAACCTTAAGTTATCAATATTCGATATTGATATAGATGTGACAGACTGGGAGCCTGGCAAATACCAGGTGGTACTGAGCCAAAAGGTAGGCAACCATGAAGAGGTGCTCTCCGAACCGTTAACATTCGAGCGGTTAGACAAAGGAGCACCCATACTGCAAGCTATCAACCACTCAGTAGACATATCCAGTGTAAAGGGACTGACCTTCAGAGCCGATGTGATGGAAGCACCCGATGCGGATGACAAGTTCGGTTTTGAGATTCTGAGATGGAACACAGAAACCGTGGTGGCAGAGAAGTCGGCACTGGGCAGCGAATGCATGATAGATGATAACACTTTTGAACTGACCCTTACAGGTTCGGAATTGACCCCCACAGAGACTTATGAGGTACGTGCCTACACCATACGTAACCAAAGTGAAAAACTGTATAGTCAAAATAGATATGAATTTGTAGCACCAAGCCCCATCTATGACGTCAAGGTATTGGTAGAACATGAAGTAGTGACCCTGCTGGCCGTAGTCCCCAAGAGTATAATCAATCCGCAAAATCCAGAGAATATTCCCTCCTACGTAAAAATGCAATTTGAGTTGGTGGAGAAGGATAAGCTCATAGAAGACGATTGGGAGATAACAGATCCCAACGATATATCTCAAGTAGATGCAGGTGTTCTCGGTAGTGGTGATATATGGGGACTCTCACGAGACATAACAGGACTGAAGGATAATACGGAGTATTGCTTTAGGGTGTACATCTATATCACCAAAGACAAGATTCTCTATAGCGATACGCAGACATTCAAGACCAAAGATACGTATGGTCTGAAATACTCTACCGATGTGGAAGCACGCAAGGCTACCCTCAAGGCTACATGTACCGACTATGCAGCAAAAAAAGACAACGCACGCGTACGCTTCTATTGCTCGACCAGCAAATCGGCAGTAGAGAGAGGTTCTGAAAGCTGCATCATCGTGGAAGACAATGAAATCGAAAGCAAGACAGCTTCGGTAGTGGTCGAGGGACTTGATCCGGAAACCACCTACTACTACAAGGGTGTGCTAATGTTCGAGGAGAAAAACGAGCAGGGTAACATCACGACAAAGGAGAAGTCTGGAGCTGTGGCAAAGTTCACTACCCCCAATCCCTACGGAATCGAGACCAATGATGCCGTAGTAGAGGATGCCATGGTGACCCTCAAAGCTACCATCAGCGAGTCGGCAAAAGCTGAGATGGAAAGCGGAAACTATAATACAATCTACGCTGCATTTGACCTGGTGGCCAAGGAGCATGAGGGCGATCTCAAGCAAGGGACCTCCAGTAACAATGTGACCCGTATCACAGACCTCACGCAGAATGGCACTAACCTCTCGGTTGACGTATATCTTGAGCCTGGTACGGAGTACTGCTATCGCGCACTCATCTACGTTGACGGTAAGGAATATTACGGCGGTACCAAGTCGTTCACGACACTGGAGTATGATGGTGGACTGATACCGCTCGTACGCAAATATCGCCCCGACGCATCGGCACCTTGGGTACCCATCATTGTGAAACCCGAAGAGAAGCATCTGGCTACGCCCCTGAAGGAGCTAATTAAGGAATAAATCTAATTACCCATACAAAACACGAAACATAGCATATGTTCATGAGCAACATTTTTCATTACCTACCAGCAACAATCATCGTATTGTTGCTGGTGGTAGTGGCTATGCTCGTATGGATGCTCATACAAAGCACGCGCCGTCAAAAGGCACTGGAGGAGAAGGTTGACCAGCTACAAGATAAACTGCAGAAGGAGCAGGCGCGGCAACCAACGTCAGAAAAGGAGGAGACACCCGAAGAGAAGACGGACGAGATGTCCGACAATGTGTTTGTATCCCATGTCGACCAACTCATCACACGTAATATAGGGAAGAGTGATTTTTGTGCTACTACCATAGCACAGGTGTTGCACTTGTCACGCGCTCAGCTAGACCGACGGATGAAGCAGTTGACGGGAAAGACGGTTACAGCCTACTTATGCGATAGACGGATGACCTACGCGCGTGAACTGTTGCTCACCACCAAGATGCCCGTCGCCGATGTAGCTATGGCCAGTGGGTTTGAAGACACCTCTTACTTTACTCGCGTATTCAAGCAGTACTATGGTAATACACCATCAGGAATGAGGAATTAATCTGATTCCTAATTTACAAAAATGTATTACCTTTGTAGGGAAAGACTCCATAAAAACTTACAATCCACAAAATATGACATTATGCAATATGTGGGATTTCAATATTTTAATGCCCTGTCCTGCAGAAATATCAGTAGACTGCTGATTCTATTGTCCATAACGATATGTGCGTGCAGTGACCCCACACCCAACTACTCTGAAGCCGAAAAGCAAGAGATTAAAGCAACCGTTAACCGGGTACAGAAAGGCGACTCGCTCGATATATATATTGAGAGATATGTTCAAGAGGAGAACTATTATGGGTTGTGCCTGGCCTACAACGCGCAGGGGCGCAACCACCGCAACAAGGCGGCCTATGCCGAGGCACTCGCTGCACATAACAAATCATTGGAATATGCCGTGATGGCAGTAGACACTCTAGAGATCATACAGGCCTACAACAATCTAGGTACCGACTACCGCCGCTTGGGTGAACTCAAAGAGGCTTCGATACACCACTACAAGGCACTAGAGTATAGTGAACGATATAGCGACAAGAGCAGCTATGCGGCAGTGAAGAATCGCGTAGTGTCGCTCAACGGCATTGGCAACATACACTTGAGCATGGGTGACATGAAGGTGGCTGAGAGAGCCTTCCGGCGGGCGTTGGCAGGCGAGACACAGTTGGGTAGTGACTTGGGGCAAGCCATCAACTATGCCAACCTGGGAGCTATCTTCGAGCACTACGAACAGTACGACTCGGCCAAGGTGTACTACGCTCAGTCAATGGAATGCAACCAAAGGGCCAATTCCACGTTAGGCATGTCGCTGTGTCACGACCACTTTGGACGCCTACACGAGATAGCCGAGCAATACGATAGTGCACTGGTAGAATACCATAAGGCATATGTGCTGATGCAGGGCATCCACGATAGTTGGCATGCCCTGAAGGCTGCTATAGCCATAGCCCGTGTATATATGCAGCAGGGAAACCATACACAGGCCTATCCCTACTTGCAGGAGGCTGTGGAAATGGCCGAGGTTACTCAGTCGCACGGACGCATGGCCGAAGCTTGTCGCATGTTAGCAACCTACGAGGAGCTACGTGGAAACCATAAGGCGGCGCTGGAACACTATAAGCGGAGCGCGGCCTACAATGACAGTGTATATAACGAAACCAATCGTCAGCAGTTGCGCGACTCTTATGTGGGGTACGAACGCGAAAAGAGCTTGTTGCTGGTGGAAAACATGCGCGTGGCTTATGAACAGGAAAAACGAGCAAAGTACATGTTGCTATACTTGATAATGACAGTTGCCGTGAGCGCAACCATAGTGATAGCACTGCTTTGGTTTGTACTTCGTACACGACGTAAAGGGTTGCAAGTGTTGCAACGTATGGAGCATATGCGCACCACTTTCTTTACTAACATTACACATGAGTTTCGTACTCCGCTCACCGTGATTCTCGGTCTGAGCGAGCAACTACAGAAAGAATACAGTGGAGATACTGAGCAAGGGAGATTCTTGGAGTCGATACAACGACAAGGAAAAAGTCTGCTGAGATTGGTAAATCAACTACTCGATATCACCCGACTTGCAGCTGGAGTCTCCGATGCGCAGTGGTGTCAAGGCGACATCGTGACCTATATACAAAAAAACGTGGCAGGATATGTCGACTATGCACGCATGAAGAAGGTAAACCTCACCTTCCACTCCGACGAGCCACAAATAAAAATGTGTTTTATCCCCGAATATATAGACAAAATACTGCGTAATCTATTATCAAACGCCTTCAAGTACACCCCTGAAAAAGGATACGTGGCCGTAGTACTCGCCAAGGAAGGTTCCCATCTAGTAGTGCGAATAACTGATACGGGACCAGGATTCCCCATAGAAGATTTGCCGTATGTATTTGACCTTTTCTACCAAGGTGCCAACAACGGGGTAGACACCGTAGGTACAGGAGTAGGACTCCACTTCGTACGACAGATGATGGAGCAGATGAATGGTACGGTAGAGGCTTACAACCGAAAAGAGGGAGGAGCTGGGCTAGTAATGAAATTGCCTCTGAATCAATCGACTGAGATGATATGTCATAGTGTGATATTGGAGGAAGAGACAGAGCAAGAGGTGATAGCTGCAAATATGGTGGATGAGGAGATGAAGGCATTCGCATCTGAAACCGAGCGTAGCATCGTGCTCGTAGTGGAAGACAATGACGATGTAGCTCAATACATCACAGCATTGTTGGAATCATGCTATGAGGTACATACAGCTCCCAATGGTTACGAAGCACTTCTCTATGCCGAGGAGCTTCGCCCTGACCTCATCATCACCGATTTGATGATGCCCGAGATGGATGGGTTCGAACTCACAAATCGGGTCCGTGGTTCTGAATTATTGTGTCATATCCCCGTTGTGGTAGTCACAGCACGCGGAGAAGATGAAGACCGCATACGTGTTCTCGAAAATGGTGCTGATGCATACTTACAGAAACCATTCAATGCCGAAGAACTGACACTGCGCGTGGAGAAACTCATAGAGCAACGCAAAATGCTACAGGAGCGATTCGCTCGCATGCTCAGTGGTAGTATAGAGAGTGACAATACACTTTCTGACGACGATCGTAGATTTATCAACCGGCTCAATTCTCTCATACGTGACAATATGGGTAACAAGGACTTCGGTGTAAATGCTTTGGCGGAGAAACTCTACTCGAGCAATTCGAAGATATACCGCCAAATACGTACCCTCACAGGATATAGTCCTCACACCTACATCTTGCGACTACGTATGGAACGGGCAAAAGAACTACTTAGCAGTACCACTCAAGCAGTTAGCGACATCGCCATGCGTTGTGGCTTTGAAGATACATCATACTTTACTCGCGCCTTCCGTAACTTCTACGGCTGTACTCCCTCACAGATGCGCAAGAGATAGAGGACGCCTCGCTTAGTAATAGAAAAGTAACTTTTCCATTACATTCACTCGTTGAGATTTGGCATTTCTCTCGCCTTGAATAAATTTCTTACGCTCAGCAATAGAAATAAATTTTTATTGCCTTCGCTTAACCGAAATTTTGCACTAATTTTAATCTACTTGTAGCTTTAAATTAGGCTGCGGCTCGGAAAAATACAAACAAGTTTTGCTTTTTCTCTCGCCTTGCACTAATTTTGTCGAATATTTAGTATACTACATATGCAAGACATCAGAAACATTGCCATTATTGCGCACGTTGACCATGGTAAGACGACCTTGGTAGACAAGATGATGCTCGCCGGAAACCTGTTTCGTGAGAACCAGAACGGTGGGGAGTTGGTACTCGACAACAATGACCTGGAACGTGAGCGAGGAATAACCATCCTCTCGAAGAACGTCTCGATCAACTACAAGGGTACGAAAATCAATGTCATCGACACCCCGGGTCACTCGGACTTCGGTGGCGAGGTGGAGCGCGTGCTCAACATGGCCGATGGATGTATCTTGCTGGTCGACGCCTTTGAGGGTCCCATGCCGCAGACACGCTTCGTGTTGCAGAAGGCCTTGCAGCTGGGTTTGAAGCCCGTGGTGGTGGTGAACAAGGTGGACAAACCCAACTGCCGCCCCGAGGAGGTGTATGAGATGGTGTTCGACCTCATGTTTGCCCTCGAGGCTACGGAGGACCAGCTCGACTTCCCCGTCGTGTATGGCTCGGCCAAGAACAACTGGATGGGTGCCGACTGGAAGAATCCGACCGACAATATCAACTATCTCCTCGACGTGATCCTCGAACATATACCTGCTCCCAAGAAGCTGGAGGGAACACCGCAGATGCTCATCACCTCGCTCGACTTCTCGGCCTACACGGGTCGTATCGCCGTGGGCCGCGTGCACCGTGGCACACTCACCGAGGGCATGACCATCACACTCGCTCACCGCAATGGCTCTACGGAGAAGGCCAAGATCAAGGAGCTGCACACCTTCGAGGGACTCGGACGTGCACGTGCCGAGGAGGTAAGCTCGGGTGACATCTGCGCCATCGTAGGACTGGAGAACTTCGAGATCGGCGACTCGGTGTGTGATGCCGAGAACCCCGAACCCCTGCCTACCATCGCCATCGACGAGCCTACGATGAGCATGCTCTTTGCCATCAACGACTCGCCCTTCTTCGGTAAGGAGGGTAAGTTTGTGACCTCGCGCCACATCCACGACCGCCTGATGAAGGAGCTCGACAAGAACCTCGCCCTGCGCGTGGTGAAGGATGAGGAGAGCGATAAGTGGAGCGTCTTCGGCCGTGGCGTGCTGCACCTCTCGGTGCTCATCGAGACGATGCGTCGCGAGGGCTACGAGCTGCAGGTGGGTCAGCCTCAGGTAATCTATAAGACCATCGACGGACAGAAGTGCGAGCCTATCGAGGAGCTCACCATCAGCGTCCCCGAGGA